>NZ_JBHUGY010000071.1:0-136857 GCF_042682105.1 Mesorhizobium calcicola | reverse complement strand
CAACTCGGCGACGATCGGAGGCTATGGCCTTTTCCGCGAGGGACAGTGTCGGGCGACCCGCGTTCACACAACGCAGCAGACGGCCGCATCGAAGTGCCAGCTCCAACGTCAGACTCTCGGACAACGAGTTGCGCGCCATCGCCAAGCCCGCTCGATGGCTCGTACCGGAATCGGCCTCCTCGACCGGCCGCCATTGCTGGCGTCGACACGCCAGCCCGCTGCGGCAGACCGTGAGACGGCAGCATCGGCATCGAGGAGGAAGCCGGCAAGACACTATGCATTGGAACGGCGCCGTCACGCCACGACTTCTTATGGCGCCGCCCAGCTTTCGGACGGCACCTCGTTGTCGCAGAAGGATCGCGACTCCACGCTCTATACGGCGACGTTGTGCGCACCGGTACGAACGATTTCTCCCGCACTCACCCTTTCACCGAAAAATCGAGGTCGGTCGCAGGATCACAGATCAACGCAGTCGACACCGATGGCTTCGAGGAGGCCGCTCCTCGATAGCGGCTCGGCGCGCGAGTCCAGGCCTTGAACTCGACCATCGGGCCTGAGACAAGCGTGTCGGGCGAATTCTCACGTGGCTGGACCTGCACGGGGTAAACCTAAAAAGCGATCGACGACCAAACAGCCTGGCCAGGCAGATGCTCGGCGTGCGACGCGTCAACGCCGGACTCAGATGAGTCGGCACGGAACGCCAAAAGGCCCTACGATCGGCCTACGACCGGGAGAGACCACGTCGAGCCCCACGAACCAGCGCCGGGGCAAAGGCGGCGATATCCTCTATTCGGGGCCGCTTGGTGGACGGCGGGGGGAACGTGCGGAGTCCGCGCCAACCTCACCGGAAAAAATGCGGTCCTCTGGGCCTCGGACTGGCGCGACATATTCGGAGTCGACGGCCATGGACATGACCTTGGAGCGCCCGACCGGCCTGGCCGCTGACATGGTGGCTCTGAACCCGCTACGCCGGCCTCGCCGACACGAGGTTCCGAGGACCCGAAAAGCGTCTGACCAGCAATATGCCGGGCGCCCGCGACACACGACCGCCAACAGCATCTTCCTGGCATAATAACTTAACCCCCACATTAAAACAAGGTGAAAGGTTGCAGCGCATATAAGAGCTCTGCACGCCAAACAGGGGTAAATGTAACGACCGAGCTAAATTAGAGCGTGAGATGAAAACAACGGAACAAAGGTTCAGTCCGTCTGCGCTCAGACACGAAGCCATGCGGAGGAAAAAGGAAGCGAACAGGCGACAATTGGCTGCCTCGAACGAAGCCTTCTGGGATCCGCCAATCGCAAGGGTGCGGCCCGCTGATCAGTGGTAAGCCAATAGAAAAGGCTGCATGCTTTTCCCAGACTCGCAGCATCGACGTCCAAACAACACGGGGAACAACTTTAACTGTCAAGGTTGATGCTGGATATCTCGTTGCCCCGGCGCCTTTCCTGGCCTTCGAGGATACCTTGAAGATCTCGAGGCCCTGCAGGATGTGTAGCGGGCGTTGATGTAGAGATTCGCGCGGCGCCGCGCCGGTCTCGGCTTTTCCACCATACTCGGTTGAGATGCGGGGCACTACATCCCCTGGATGACAGACCCTACCCCAAAAAAAGGAAACCGGACATGGCGTGTCCTCGCATCTGGACCGACGATGCCATAATTTGTGGGCTTCTGGCGGGTCGCATTCCCGCACCGCGATGAATGTTGTTGCCGGTTTCTTGGTAGAGCTCGACCATGTCCTTCATGCAGCTCTTTTCCACAAAAATGCATGATCATGTGGGGCAACAAAAGCGCGAAACGGTTCGGTCGACCGACCAGTTCGCTAGCCGCGCACCAGACGGCATGGCCAAGGGCCAAGCGGCACCTGCTGGGGGGTGAAGCTGGTCCTGCCCGGCCCCCGGCTGCAGCCGTGGCAGGCGGGCAAAGTGGTCGTCCTTGCCGCGCTGGGCCAGCGTGTCATAGAGCTCGAACGGACGTCGAAATGACCTCGATGCGGCCTTGTTGCGCCAGGGAAGAAGATTGAAATGCTCGATGCCGGCCTCGCGCGCCTCATCCAAACATACTGGATGACCCCCCGGCCGGTCGACGAACGGTCAGCCGGAATTTCCTTGGGAGATGGCCTTGGGTGGCCGGGAGGAAACCGCGTGCCGAGACCGGCACACGGGAGAAAGACTGCTTGCGAACTCTCTTCATGCTGTCAATGATCCGTGTGATGGGCCTGCTCCGAATCCCAGTTTCAAGACAATTTTCACGCCACGGAATTGAGGGACCCTACTGGAACTGAAAGGGTCCATGAGCGTTTCACGGGTAAAGCTTTCGAGGCGTAGGGAGGTGAAAGGAGGAAAAGAAGGGGAAAAGGAAGGAAGAAAAGGGGAGGAGATGAAGAGGTAGGGAATGAAAAAGGAAGGAGGAAAAGATGGAAGTGAGAAAGGAAGAAAGAAGGTGGAAAAGCGTCAATCGAGGCAGCAGCAGCCTCTCGTTTCAATTGATGTTATGCCTGTTATGACAAAGAGTGCTCCACAAGGCAACATAAAGACATATCGCCCCCCCCCCCCCCCTTCCATCGCTCTAAGTATACCTCCTCATCGCCCGAATCCGCCAGTGGTCTTTCCCGGCCAATGGGTCGCCGGCTCCGCGCACGCCGGCGGGCCGGGCGGGCTATTTATTTCCGGCGGCGGCGCTTTAGACAGGCCTTTCAAGGACACAAGGATATTGATCCGGTGGTGCTGGAAAAGGGGCGGGCACGCAGCCTTGATTCACCGCACCTGCCTGGGATTATTCGACAACCGCGTCGCCACGATCAGTCCGTCGCCGTCGGCCAGCAAATGGCCAAGAAGTGAAGCATGGCCCCCCCCCCCCCCCCCCCCCCCCCCCCCCCCCCCCTGGACCAGGACGAGGCCAGTTCGGCGTCGACCGCTACGCTGCTCGCCATCTGGTCGATGGATATCGAACTATGGCGAGATCCTCAAAGCGCGACGACATCATGCGCAATGTCGTGCGCTCGCTGGCGACCGCGCCTATGCCGATCCGAAGCGGGCGAAATTCGCCCGCACCCAGTTGATCGCCGCGCTGAAGATCCTGCAGACCGGCGATTATCGAATGAAAGCCATCTGAGCGGATCCTGGGCCCGGCCGCCATGGCCACACCCAGTTCATCCCGACCATCTATCTGCACTACGCCGTCGACATGGATGGCAATGGCAAGCGCGACATCTGGAATTCGATCCCCGATGCGTTGGCCACAGCCGCCAACCTGCTGAAGAAGAATGGCTGGCAGGCCGGCAAGACCTGGGGGGCTATGAAGGGTCACCTTGCCTGCCGGCAAGCTTCCGGCGGCTCAAGACACTGTTCGCAATGGCAGGGCGCTCTCGGCGTCGTCAGGGCCAACGGTAAGCCGTTCAAGAACGGCGGCGACAAGGCGACGCTGGAAAGTGCGGACGGGCCGCGGCGGGCCAGCCTTCCTGATGATCAAGAATTTCTCGGTCACAAAGCCTACAACAATGCCGACAAATATGCGCTTGCCGTCGGTCTTCTTGCCGACGAAATCGCCGGCTCCAGCGGTCTCGTGCAGGATTGGAAGCGGCCCCTTTCACCAAGCTCACTTTCGAGGAAAGCAGGCAGGAGCTGCAGAAACGGCTTTCCCAGAAACGGCCTCTCTATGACGGCAAGTTCGATGGCAAGATCGGGCGGCCGACGGCTCGAAGTCAGCCATCCATGGCCTTCCAGGCCAGGGCCGGCTTGACCCAGGACGCTATCCGAGCATGGAAGTTGTGAAATGGCTCCGGCAGAAATTAGAGCCACCTGCGGTGCCGCGCGGCCTTTCGGACGCGCAATAAGGACACTGTAGCAATCTGGTTTTGGCGCAATGTCCCCTTTGAATAGTCGACGCGACTTTTCAAAGGAATTGCGCCAAGGGATGGAGGAACCGATTGGCTTCGGCTGCGCGCATCGCAGGGTGTTCGTCGCATGCCGGTGCTGATTCTGGCCGTTCGTCTGCTCGCCGTCGGCGCGGCTGGCGCCGTTCCCTGCGCCGGCCATGGCACAGGGGCAGGAAGATCGCGGCTGGGTCGTTGCGCGACCTTTTGTTCCCGCGCCCCCGCAGCGAGAAACGGATCGAGCCGCCGCTTGAACATCCAGGAAGGCGAAGCCAAAGTCCGCGCAAACCCCGGGGTTCCCGCGCGCGCCGGCCGAACCGAAAATACCAGATCGGCCGGGGATGAGGGGGGGAAGCGCCGGATGCCCGAACTCAGTCTCTGGTGGTCGGGATTTCATGGCGTCCGGGCTGGAGAAGGCCTTGACCCCGCCTTTGCCGAAAACGTGACTCGTTGCATCAGGATCGTGGTTCGCATCAAGGTTTCATCTGGTGTCGTGCGCGACGTTTCTAAAACTGGCCCGAGCAGATCAATTCGCCTGATCTAGACCGAGATAAGGCCGGCGGCCTTTGTGTCATGCTGGGTTTGCCGCCGTCAGCAGTGATGGTGGGGGGATGTGGCGCGAGCAGACCCCGGACGAAAACTGGACCAGGAATATGAGCGCCTGCACCGATGCACTCGGCAAGGCCATCGCCGACGCCAAGGTGCCCTTCCTGTGGGAGTTGCATGCCGGCGTTCCGGTTTTGCCGAGATGACCTCTGGACATGCTGCCTTCATCGACATATACCATCAGGCATGCGGAAAGCCATGGCGGCGAATTCGTTTAGAAGTGTGGGATGGTTTTTGTCGACGAGAACGGCGCCTTCTCACCAGCGGTGGCCGGACATTGAACGGCCAGCCGGTGTGTGGGCTGCGTGCGATGACGGCATCAACGTGTTTGTCGAAATGCCGGCAAGGCGCAAGCTCGCCTTCTATACCGAAAAGCCGCTGATGAAGGATCTCGGCCTCGCCGCGCCGGGAAGCGTGGGGCCCCGGCGACCGGGGGGGGACGCCTGGCGGCGGCCCGTCGAGGCGCTGTGGGCGGCCGGCGCGCCCATCGTTCATCGACCGCACCGCGCCGATGCTGCTCAGCGGACCATGCGCGCTCGACGGCGGGCAGGTCCGGAACTTTTGGTCGCGTTTGTTGGGCTACGCCGGGCAAAGCCCAAATCGGACCTGCCCGTGGGGGGGCGAAAATAACTCGGGGTGATCTGAGGGCAAGTCCTAGGTCCAGGCTTCGTCGTCGGCCGCGCCGGCGAGACTTCTCCTGGCCACCCCGGCCGCAGCCTGCGTCGGGGCGATGCAGCCGGCCGCGACCGACGACCAACGACAGCGATCATTCTTAGTATCGCAGGGGAGCGTTTATGAGGCCGTTTTCGAAACTCGCTCACCGCGAGTCATTATTGGCATGGTTGTTTCGGGAGACCGATCGGAGCGTACATTCAGGTACGCGAGCACCGGGAAGAGCGCAGGAAAACGCCTTCATGCATTCCCCCGGCCCCCGCCCTCCCCCCGACCCCCCCCCCCCTCCCGCCCACCCCACACCGCCAGCACAACGTTCCCAGCGAGACCCCAACCGGCCCCCGGCCCCTCCTAGCTAACCGGCAGTACGGGCTCGACCCCCGCATCAGCGACTCGTCGATCGAACGTGCTCCTGGCGGCCCTCGCGGATCGCCCAGACGACCCAGGCGACTTGGCCACCCGCACCCGCCAGCACCCGTCCGCCCGCCCCACTAGAGCCCCTCTGTCGTACCACCCCTCCGGTACACTCGCAGACCACGTCGCTAGGTCATTCGCCCCTCGACATCCTGGAAGCGGCCGGCATGTCACGGTTTTACGATCTGCATCTGGCCGTCCAGGCCCCAACCCCCCCAGGCCCCCGGCGCCGCCGTCTTTTGTCCGCTGGTCGGACGGACCGGCAAAGCCGGATGGCGATGAAGGCGAGAATCGGGCGCGGGGGCGGATTCACGAAATTCGGTTTGCCCGGCGATCGGCTCTTGCGACTTCTCTTCGAGCTTCGCAGCATTTGACGCCGGTTCAGCGGCCCTCCTCGCCGTTGTTTATGGGAATTTCGGAGCGTCGCCACCTGGGAATTCGGCGCTCCGCACCTTCGGCCCTGCTGTACTCCCGACCCCCTCCCCCCCCCCACCCCACGGCCCGCGCCACGAGACCCAGGGCCCAGTGCTCCACCGTTGGCCATGTCCAACCGAGCATGCGCTATCTTGTGAACTGGCCCCGCAAAGTGCCCACCGGGCCAGACCGAAAGCTTACCGTCGGACTCCTTCCCCCTGGCTCACCAGGCCGCAACAGCCAGGAGTGGCCCGTGCACGAGGCGCACCGCACCCCTGGCGGAGGAACCAAAGCCGGCGTGCCGAGCGCACCAGGAAACCCGAGTCGGGAGCACGGGGACCTGGGTATCAGTCGCTCGCAGCAGACACCGAAACCGATACGACGACATGCTCGGCCCCGCCGGCGATGATTCCCCCCGGCACCTTCCTTATTTCTACTGCGACTTGGCCACGCCACCCGATGGATACGGCGCGGCCGCCCGACCGCCTCGTTTCTGCCTAACCTGCACCTAGAATAGGGCTCGGCACATCATGCACGGCGCCTAAGAGATCGTAGCCGGGGGAGAGGAGTCACCCCGGCACTCCTACACCCCAGCCCTCCCCGCCAGCGCGCCGGTGTCTTTGGAAACCGCTCTCACAAAGAGCACCGCATCATGGTCGCGCGAGCAGGCTTCGGAGACCTTCTTGTCGACACCGACATTGACGCCGCAATGGGAAGGTCACGCCCTCGCCCTGCAATTCTGCTCGATGCGACGAATGAACAGATGTAGTGTTCTCGATCTTTCGACAGTCGCCCGCGCCGGACACTCTGCCGCTCTCAATACTACGAGCGACACCTTCAAAAGCAACCGCCCGAGCCGCTTTCGCTATCCCACTGGCGGACAAGCTGACCAACTCACCCAGGGCCACGCGTCCTACTCCTAGGCCGCCCATTGCCCGGCCGGGCCGGAAATGCCGATGATGGGCCGACCGCTTGCCGGTCTTCTCTCCGGCGGATTATAAGGCCGGATGTGGCCGGTCAATAAGCCTTTGCCGCGGCGGATCCCTGCTCGTTCCCGACGTTCTTATAGGCGAACGGGGAATGTCATCGAGGTGTCAGCGTGTCAGGCTTCCTCGCAGGGCGCGGGGCAGAGATTGATGCGGCAACGGTGTGAACTCCAGGGAAGTTGTTGGTCGATTTTTTTTTTTGTTTTTGTCCTTATGTTTTGTGTTTTTTTATGCAGCGTTGCGGTATATCGCTCAGGTTGTTTTTTTTGTGTTTTGTTGTTTTTTTTTTTTTTTTTTTTCTTTTGTTGGTTTTTTTTCTAGTGTCCCAGGTCCGCCATTGTAGAACGACGGGTCGCCGTTCCAGTCGGGTATCTGGTTAGTGGCTGCGGGCCAGCCCGTCGGTCCCGTGACAGGAAGGGAAATGCCTCAATCCATGGCAGCGCGCGGCCCTGTTTCTCGACCTCCATTGTCCGACATCGGCAGCGCTATACAAGCTCGTAGAGCATTCGCGGGAAATGCCCGGATGCGGTCCGGAAGGCCGGATATACAAATAGGTACTTGTGCACCTGCCCGGTCGAATGCGAGGAAAGCCGGTCGGGTTACCTTGCCCATAAGTCCAGTTCCTGCTGTCCAGATGGTGCGGTTTTGCCCCGCCGCACCCGTTAACCCTCTGGAGGCAAGCCATGGCACATAACCTGCATTCAGAGGTCAAAACTTGTTCGCCTCTCTTTTTGCTTTATCTCTCCTTTCCACTCGGTCGATTATTTTAGGTGGGCCGGGAAACCTCTGGGCCTCCCGTAGGCAAGCAATAATAAATATTATGCGCCGCCACGCCCATGCGCAATGGGCGGTTCCATCGCAGATCAGCGCGCGGCGGTAATTCGACCGGGCATAATGAATCTGCGGAATTCGGCAGGAATGCGTCCAGTCGTCGCGGGATCTCGCGACTCTCACGGGGTTCCGCGCACCCGAAACCGGTATTATCTATTGTTTCGGCTAGTGTCAGCGATCCGCACATGGTGTCCGAGAATCCGAGCTGATAAAGTCCGCCTCCTCCGGCTGCAGGCCCTGGCGTCATCGTCGCCCGGGACACGTCGACGCGACACACTGTGGTGATCCTGACGGGGTCCGGCCGCAATATTTTGGCAAGCAGCCTTTACCACTCGGCACCGTCCACAGCGGTTTCTTGTCTGCCGGAAAACGGCCTTCACACGCTGACCAGTCGCCATGTTGACCAAGCACGGCGGGCGGCGAAATCGCCCGCCTCACGTGATGCGCAGCACCATAGGCACAGCACGCCGCTCCCGGAAAATGCCGGCTCGCGCGAAATTCGCTCGGAGGCCCGGTTTCCGCTTGTCTTGTACCGAGAGACGACGACGATGCCGCCTGGTCATGGACTCGCGAGCCAAGTGTCGCCCAGGAACGCCTTCGACCGGAACAGGAGAGCCCACGCCCCCGAAGTTGAGAACAAGGCAGACCAAGAGGCGTCCGCAGGCGACCCGCGAAGGCGAAAATAGGGCCTTTCGCCCTAATCCGCCCGCGCGTAACGCATTTATCTGACGACGTCGTACCCGCCCAGGCGAGCAACAAGGTAAATTGACGACGCCCATCTGATCGACTTCCGGTGTCGAGCCGCAGACTGATCCTTGGACACACTCTTCCTCTTTCCGGAGCACGTATGGGCCTCGGGTGAGCGGAAACCGGATTTCCCCGCCCGACAAGGCCCCTATATTTACCAAGACATAGTCGATTGACGGACGACGCGACTTCCGAGAGTTCACGCGCACCAATGGAGAATGGCCCATAGGGTGCGTAGCCCAGGAAGGACACAGACCCGGCCGAAGGAAAATCATTCTATAGGGAACGGCCAGGTTGGTGACGCCCTTAGGTCAAAGACTTCACCGAGATCGTATCTAGCGCAGGCCCTAGGTGCTTGGAATCTGAAGCACGCTGGCACTTCGCCAGACAGCATTGGCGCCGGAGATCAGACACATGAGCGCATGGTCGACATTGCGGAAGTGTACTGACCCTCCTGGATCCTTGACAGGGCTTGTGCATTGCTTTCGAGCGCCGGGGCGTTGGTCAAGCTCGTATCAAGTCTTGCGGGTCCGAGCAGCATGTCTGATCGGGTAGCATGCCTTCCTGACGCTAGACTCCGGGGAAAGTGAAAAGGACTTAAGGAGGATCGATGTTACTAGGGACGTTGAAAGAAAAATATGATTTAGGAACTGCAGAATAGATGAAACGGAGAGCAGTGAAAAAGTTTGTGCTACAAGAGAAGGTAAGGAGATTTTGAATAGGAGAGAAGTGAGTAGAAGATGATGAATGGTGAGAATGAAGCGGGTGGTAGAAAATATTAGACGTAGAGAGTGAAATATCAAATCTTAAGTAAAAGAAGTATACAGAAAGATAGGTTTGGATGGAACATAGATAAGGGATGGTAAACTGTCCTTTGAAGCGATTGATAGGACTGAAAAGGAGTTTAATGCAGTGACAAAACAGAAAAAGGTCCGGAAACCGGAGAGCAAAAGGAAAGCGATCCGGTGTTTAGAGGGGGAAAAGAATTCGAGCTATAATGAACGCGGGAAGAGTCTATAAAGGAGGGAATGCAGAGCGTCGAAGAGAGAAAAGAGGAAATAGTAGCGGAGGAATGCAAAGTCAAGCGAGCCGATGAGATCGTCGGCGTCGCGGAGGCCCCCAAGTCGCGCAAAGACGCCCCGTGTCGACCTGCAAGCCCCAGAGCCCCTCAACGCCTAAGAGATAACGAACAGCAATGAATGTATACCATTAAGAAAAAGAAGGTATGGTATTTGATGTATACAGGAAAGGAAACATTTAAAAAAGGGATGACGGCACTAAAGGGATTAAAAATTGATGCTTCGAGACAGACCGAGGTAAGAGCGGCAGATCCCCGCCGGGAACATGTGCAGAAATGTAATAGAAAAGAAATAGGATGGTTGATGTGAAGTAGGCGCGCACGCCCCCCCCCCCCCCCCATCTTGGCAAACGAAACGAAGAGAGGCCTAGAAAAACAAAAAAAGTAAAATTAAGAAGACGAAGAATTCCGACAAAAGAGTGAAAGGAAAAAGTAGGAAGACGGATATGAAGTTATTACAGATAGTTAGATAAGCCACTGCCGACAGATACTAGATAGAATATAGATGTAGGGGAGGCCGGCAGGACCACAAAATAGAGGATTAAGGCCGAAGCACCGGAGTCAAGAATGCAGGGAACTTTCGGAGATTGGTAGATAACCAATTGGCCCGTCCTGTCAAACTTGTGGAAGTTGGAAATTGGCCGCCCTAGCACGCGGAACACTTGGCGCAATTTGAGAAACCAAGCTTGATCATGAAATAATGCGAGAGTTGAAGAGATATTTAGGAAGACACGCCCAAACAAAAGGAACGAGGAGACCTGACGTGATAGACGAGCGTTAAGGAGGTTATTGACAGACAGACGGGCAATGGAAGAGATAGCGGTCGGCGCTCTCGCAACGCACCATCGCAGTGGCTGTTCAGACTTGCCGCACGATGGGCGTTTCATGGCTAGGCGCGCAAGCACGTGTGTGTGCGCTTAGACGTGAGATAGAGACCCGAAGGAAATCGCACAGGTCGAGAAACCAATGGACCGACTGTAGGACGCTGGCATGAAGTCAGTCACGGAGACAGCGAATTCGTGACGGAAGGTTTTATTACGCAAGCCTTGATCCACTGAACAGGCCGCTGCGAATGGTCCTTGGTGCGCGGGGCACTCTACATGTACGATGAGCTGAGCAGGGAATAGTCCTTAAACGTTTACCACAAGATCCCCTGCGAGCAACGGAATGATGCACAAGGGGTGAGGACGACCCCGCGTTCGGCGGCGAAAACAATATGCGCATCGCAGGCGCACAACCCCACACCCATGCGGAAAATGTATTCGGACCGCCGAACGACAAAGGTTGTTGCGCCACTATTATCTTCTACTTTTTTTGTCTTCTTAAAACTTCTATTCCTTTTCTTATTACACACCTTTCTAGCACCCGGAGAGGTTGCACGAAACCGTTCACGGTTGTCGGCTGGTATGAGAGTCTACGGAAGCGATCTAGTAACAGACAACGAAGAATTCGATAAATGTCGCGGTGCCTCGGTGAACAATTACATGCTGCACGCGAAATGCCTTCTTCCAGACGATGGAGTTCGAAAATCTGCTCGCGCAGCCCAGCAATTAGGAAAAATGATAGGGTCGAGATGGCCATCAATTTGTTTTTTTTTTTTGGAAAGTAAAAGTGAGGATGAAATTGAACAGATAGAAGTGATGTATGTAGAGATGAGAAGACACTTATGGAGGAGACTAAAAAGATTTAGGAAAGTTCGACGAGATTGCCGGAATGTAGAGAGAAGAGCTGTACGAAGGAAACACGGTAAGAGTCAATTTTGATAGAATCTAGGAGAAAGTGAGAAGGAGAAAGAAAAAAAAAACAATAAAGGCAGAAGAAAAATGATAGAAACGTTAGAGAGGAATAGAACGAAGATGAAGAAGTGAAGAAGAAAGAGGTGAAGAGCCAAGAGAAAGGAGGATTAAGAGTCGGTGAGGAATAGACGGACAGGATAGCAATTAGAAGAGATACGGCAGATGGACCGCAAGAAGGTAAGGAAAGAACCTGGAGAACAGGTAGGAAAGGATGATGATGTTTGTAGCAGAAGGAGAAAGAGAATCAAGACAAAGATAGAAAAAGCAGCGGAGAGGGAAGACATTGAAATGAAAGAGGAAAATTAATGAGCAGAAATAAGGTATGATGTAAGACAGTATTGTGGTCTCGTAGAAGAGATAATAGGTGTGGGGAAAGATGGAGTAGGAAAAAAAGTGTAATGAGATCAGATACTATTTCCCATAATAACCTCAAAGTATCTTTAGTTAAGTGTGGTGTTGATTGATATTGTTCTTTTTATCTTTAATTTGTAAAATTCGAGATAGAAGAAAAGTGTAGTTTTAGATAAAATAGGTGAAAAAACAGAAGGATAGATTAGGAAAAAAAGAGATAGAAATAAAATATGGATAGAAAGAAGGGGAAGAGAGAATTGAACAGGAGAAACAGAAAGATTGTCGGAGGCAGAGGAGAGGAGGAGGCCAAGGCGTCATGAAGGAGGACTACAAAAAATGAATCAATAACTGGTAGCAGAAAGACAGGAGTGGAAGGAAAGGATAAGAAACTAAAGGAGATGATGGAGAAGGAAGAGGTGAATGTAAAAAAATGATAAGAAAGGGGAATGAGAAAATAGGTAGGACTTAGTAGGTAGAAAAGGAGAGAAGAAGAGAAGGGAAATCATTTCATGATGAATAGAACGGCTTATAAAGGAACGACAAAGCAGAGAGATAAAAAACAATAAATAAATTGCATTACGAAACGATGCTAGAAATGAAAAGAGAGGAGAAAATGAAGAAAGAGGTGGAAGAAATAAAAGTAGATAGAGGATAAATAAGTAAGATAGGAACAAGGGAAAATCATTAAAGGGGATAGTAAAAGATGGGATATTCGAAATAGAAGTAATATTGAGGAGAGAACGATTTTAGAAGAAATAGGGATGAAGAGAGATGTAGGAAGAAGTATTATGTCAAAGGAAAAGAGAAATTGATAGAAGGGAAGTTTGGAAGACGATAGATCTCTAGGCCAAGATCGCTCAGACGAAAAAAAGCCCCCGACCAAAAACTCCTAACATATATTTGGCAACGATCCGGTGCTGCGCAACAACCTTGCGGTCGGCGGCGAATACATGTTCCGCATGCGCGGCGAGGCGCATATGTGGTCGCCCGACGCGGTCGCCACCTTGCAGCATGCCGTGCGCCAGGGATCGTGGGAAACGTTTAAGGACTATTCGGCGCAGATCGACAGCGAGACGGCCCGCGCCCAGACCATTCGCGGCCTGTTCAGGATCAAGCTGGCGGAAGAAACCGGCCGCACGAAGGTCGCGCTCGACGACGTCATGCCAGCGGCCGACATCGTCAAGCGGTTCTCGACCGGGGCGATGTCCTTCGGCTCGATCTCACGCGAAGCGCACACCACGCTGGCGCGCGCCATGAACGCCATCGGCGGCAAGTCGAACACCGGCGAGGGCGGCGAAGAGGCCGACCGCTATCTGCCATTGCCCGGCGGCGGCAAGAACCCTGAACGCTCGGCGATCAAGCAGGTCGCCTCGGGCCGTTTTGGCGTGACGGCCGAATATCTCGTCAACTCCGACATGATGCAGATCAAGGTGGCGCAAGGCGCCAAGCCCGGCGAGGGCGGCCAATTGCCCGGCCACAAGGTTGACGCCACCATCGCCAAGGTCCGGCATTCGACGCCGGGCGTCGGCCTGATCTCGCCGCCGCCGCACCACGACATCTATTCGATCGAGGATCTGGCGCAGCTGATCTACGATCTGAAGAACGTCAATCCGGCGGCCGACGTGTCGGTCAAGCTGGTGTCGGAAGTCGGCGTCGGCACGGTTGCGGCGGGCGTTGCCAAGGCGCGCGCCGACCACATCACCATCTCGGGCTATGATGGCGGCACAGGTGCCTCGCCGCTGACCTCGCTCAAGCATGCCGGCAGCCCGTGGGAAATGGGCCTTGCCGAGACGCACCAGACCCTGGTGCTGAACGGCTTGCGTTCACGCGTGGCGCTGCAGGTCGACGGCGGCTTGCGCACCGGCCGCGACGTCATCATCGGCGCGCTGCTCGGCGCCGACGAGTTCGGCTTCTCGACCGCGCCGCTGATCGCGGCCGGCTGCATCATGATGCGCAAGTGCCATCTAAACACCTGTCCGGTCGGTGTCGCGACGCAGGACCCGGTGCTGCGCAAGCGCTTCAAGGGTACGCCCGAGCATGTCATCAACTTCTTCTTCTACGTGGCGGAAGAGGTGAGGGCACTGCTGGCAGAGATGGGCTACACCCATATCGACCAGATCATCGGCGACACGGATCTCCTGGAAAAGCGCGACCTGATCGTGCACTGGAAGGCGCGCGGGCTCGATTTCTCGAAGATGTTCTTCAAGCCGGACGCGCCGCATGAAGCGGTGCACTGGACCGAGCGGCAGAAGCATCCGATCGACGATGTGCTCGACCGCAAGCTGATCGAGCTGGCCAAGCCCGCGCTCGAAAGCAAGCAGCCTGTCAAGATCGAGGTCGACATCCGCAATGTCGACCGCTCGGCCGGCGCCATGCTGTCTGGCGAAGTGGCCAAGCGCTTCAAGCACAAGGGCCTGCGCGAGGATACGATCTCGGTGAAGCTGACCGGCACCGCCGGCCAGTCCTTCGGCGCCTTCCTGGCGCGCGGCATCTCGTTCGATCTCGTCGGCGCCGGCAACGACTATGTCGGCAAGGGCCTGTCGGGCGGCCGTATCGTCATCCGGCCGCCGGAAGAGGCCAAGATCGTCGCGGCTGAGTCGATCATCGTCGGCAATACCGTGCTCTACGGCGCGACCGAGGGCGAGGCCTATTTCGCCGGCGTCGCCGGCGAGCGCTTCGCCGTGCGCAATTCGGGCGTGGTCGCCGTCGTCGAAGGCGTCGGCGACCATGGCTGCGAGTACATGACCGGCGGCATCGTCGTCGTCATCGGCAAGACCGGCCGCAATTTCGCCGCCGGCATGTCGGGCGGCGTCGCCTATGTGCTGGACGAGGCGGGCGATTTCGCCGAGCGCTGCAACATGGCGATGGTCGAGCTTGAGCCGGTTCCGGAAGAAGACGACCTGATGGAAAGGCTGCTGCACCATGGCGGCGACCTCGATCACAAGGGGCGCGTCGACGTGTCCGGCGACATGACCAGCCATGACGAGGAGCGGCTTTATCAGCTGATCTCGAACCATGTGCACTACACCGGTTCGGTGCGCGGCCGCGAGATCCTCGACGACTGGACGACATTCCGGCCGAAATTCCGCAAGATCATGCCGGTCGAATACCGCCGCGCGCTGATCGAGATGGAACGCATGCGCATGGGCGTGGCGGCGGAATAGATTTATGCATTGCCGGGAGGCCCAGGTTTCCCGGCCACCTTCATCGACAGTTTGACCTCTGAGGCAAGGTTGCCATGGCTGCCTCAAGAGGTTAACGGGTGCGGCGAAAACCGCACCATCTGGACAGCAGGAACTGGACTATGGGCAAGGTAACAGGCTTTCTCGAAATCGACCGGCAGGTGCACAAGTACCAGCCGGCCTCCGACCGCATCCGGCATTTCCGCGAATTCACGCTGCCGATGTCGGACAAGGAGGTCGAGAAACAGGCCGCGCGCTGCATGGATTGCGGCATTCCGTTCTGTCACGGACCGACGGGCTGCCCGATCCACAACCAGATCCCGGACTGGAACGACCTCGTCTACAATGGCGACTGGGACAACGCGATCCGCAACCTGCATTCGACCAACAACTTCCCGGAGTTCACCGGCCGCATCTGCCCCGCGCCCTGCGAGGAAGCCTGCACGCTGAACCTCGAGGACATTCCCGTCGCCATCAAGACGGTCGAGCAGGCGATCGCCGACAAGGCTTATGAGACCGGCCACATCCGGCCTTATCCGCCGGAGAAGAAGACCGGCAAGCGGGTCGCCATCATCGGCTCCGGCCCGGCCGGCATGGCGGCCGCCCAGCAGCTTGGCCGCGCCGGCCACGACGTTCATGTCTATGAACGCGAAAGCCGGCCGGGCGGGTTGATGCGCTACGGCATTCCCGACTTCAAGATCGAGAAGCACTACATCGATCGTCGCATCGAGCAGATGCAGGGCGAGGGCGTGACCTTCCATTGCGGCGTCAATGTCGGTGTCGACAAGAAGGTCTCCGAGCTGCTCGCCGAACATGATGCGGTGCTCTATTGCGGCGGTTCCGAAACACCGCGCGCGGCCGGTATCCCCGGCGACGATCTCGGCGGCGTGCATGATGCGATGCCCTATCTGGTGCAGCAGAACAGGCGGGTCGGCGGCGAGCCGATCCAGTCGGTGGCGTGGCCGTCGCATCCGATCATCGCCGGCGGCCAGCATGTCGTCGTCGTCGGCGGCGGCGACACCGCCTCCGACTGCGTCGGCACCGCTTTCCGCCAGGGTGCGGTGCGCGTCACCCAGCTCGACATCCGCCCGCAGCCGCCGGAGAAGGAAGACAAGCTTTCGGTCTGGCCCTACTGGGCAACCAAGATGCGCACCTCGTCCTCGCAGGCCGAAGGGGCGGAGCGCGAATTCCAGGTGGCGACGCTCGAATTCATCGGCGAGGAGGGCCAGCTGACCGGCGTCAAATGCTGCGAAGTCGACGAGAAGCGCAAGCCGATCGCCGGCACCGAATTCGTGATCCGCGCCGATCTCGCCTTCATCGCCATCGGCTTTGCCGGTCCGACCACCGCCGGCCTGGTTGGGGAACTGGACGGCCAGATGAAGATCGTAACCGACAGCCGCCGCTCCAGGAATGTCGAGGCCAATGACCGCGACTACAAGACCAGTGTCGACAGGCTCTATGCGGCGGGCGACGTGCGTCGTGGCCAGTCGCTGGTCGTCTGGGCGATCCGCGAGGGCCGCCAGGCAGCACGTTCGATCGACGAGGCGCTGATGGGGTCGACCGTACTGCCGAGCTAAGCCCGTTGGGAACTCTGCTCTCGCGGCCATCTGAAGGCGTTTTCTGCGCTTCCGGTGCTCGCGTACCTGAATGTACGCTCCGCTCGGTTCTCGAAACCGCCATCATATGACTCGCGGGAGCGAGTTTCGAAACGGCCTCATAACGCTCTGCGATACTAAGGACTGATCGCTGTCGTTGTGTCGGTCGCGGCGGCTGCCGCCGCCGCAGGCTGCGGCCGGGGTGGCCAGGAGAAGTCGTCGGCGCGGCCGGGCGAAGCCTGGGATGCCTTGCCCTCGATCACGAGTTTTTCGCCGGGCAGGTCCGGATTGGGCTTTGCCGGCGGTGCCGCGCCCAAAAGTTCGGAGCCGCCGTCGAGCGCCGGGTCGCTGAGCAGCATCGGCGCGGTGCGGTCGATGACGATGGGCGCGGCGGCCGGCCCAGGCGCCTCGACGGGCGCGCCCGCCGGCGCGGTCGCCGGGGCCACGCTTCCGGGCGCGGCGAGGCCGAGGATCTTCATCAGCGGCTTTTCGGTATAGAAGGCGAGCTTGCGCTTGCCGGCCTTCGACACGTTGATGCCGTCATCGGCACGCAGCCGCACCGGCTGGCCGTTCATGTCCGGCCCGCTGGTGACGAAGGCGCCGTTCTCGTCGACGAAACCATCCCACACGTCGACGAATTCGCCGCCATGGCTTTCCGCTGCCTGATGGTAGATGTCGTTGAAGGCAAGCATGTCGGAGGTCATCTTCGGCAACCGGAACGCCGGCATGCCAACCCACAGGAAGGGCACCTTGGCGTCGGCGATGGCCTTGCCGAGTGCATCGGTGCGGCGCTCATATTCCTTGGTCCAGTTTTCGGTCCGGGGCTGCTCGCGCACATCCCCCACCTTCATCTGCTGACGGTCGTTGGAACCCAGCATGACGACCAAGGCCGCCGGTTTCTCGGTCTCGATCAGCGATTTGATCTGCTCGGGCCAGTTGTAGAAGTCGTCGCGCACGAAGCCGGATGAACCATTGCTGCGAACCACGATCCTGATGCCGGTGTTTTCGGCAAAGGCGGTGTCAAGGCCTTCGGCAAGCCCGGACGCCATGAAATCGCCGACCACCAGGACGGTGCGGGCATCCGGCGCTTTCTCGGCGATCGGTATTTGCGGTTCGGCCGGCGCGCGCGGGACGCGGGGTTTGCGCGGCTTTGGCTTCGCCTTCTGGATGTTCAGCGGCGGCTCGATCCGTTCGCTGCGGCGCGGGAACAAAAGGTCGCGCAACGACCAGCCGCGATCTTCCTGCTCCTGTGCCATGGCCGGCGCATGGAAGGCGCCAGCCGCGCCGACGGCGAGCACGACGACGGCCAGAATCAGCACCGGCATGCGACGAACAAGCCCTGCGATGCGCGCAGCCGAAGCCAATCGGTTCCTCCATCCCTTGGCGCAATTCCTTTGAAAAGTCGCGTCGACTATTCAAAGGACATTGCGCCAAACCAGATTGCTACAGTGTCCTTTGCGCGTCCGAAAGGCCGCGCGGCACCGCAGGTGGCTCTATTTCTGCCGGAGCCATTTCAGCACTTCCATGCTCGGATAGCCGTCCTGGGTCAAGCCGGCCCTGGCCTGGAAGGCCATGATGGCTGACTTCGAGCCGTCGCCGATCTTGCCATCGAACTTGCCGTCATAGAGGCCGTTCTGGGAAAGCCGTTTCTGCAGCTCCTGCCTTTCCTCGAAAGTGAGCTTGGTGAAAGGCCGCTTCCAATCCTGCACGAGACCGCTGGAGCCGGCGATTTCGTCGGCAAGAAGACCGACGGCAAGCGCATATTTGTCGGCATTGTTGTAGGCTTTGATGACCGAGAAATTCTTGATCATCAGGAAGGCTGGCCCGCCGCGGCCGTCCGGCACTTTCAGCGTCGCCTTGTCGCCGCCGTTCTTGAACGGCTTACCGTTGGCCCTGACGACGCCGAGCGCCTGCCATTGCGACAGTGTCTTGGAGCCGCCGGGAAGCTTGCCGGCAGGCAAGGTGACCTCATAGCCCCAGGTCTTGCCGGCCTGCCAGCCATTCTTCTTCAGCAGGTTGGCGGCTGTGGCCAACGCATCGGGGATCGAATTCCAGATGTCGCGCTTGCCATTGCCATCCATGTCGACGGCGTAGTGCAGATAGCTGGTCGGGATGAACTGGGTGTGGCCCATGGCGCCGGCCCAGGATCCGCTCAGATGGCTTTCATCGATATCGCCGGTCTGCAGGATCTTCAGCGCGGCGATCAGCTGGGTGCGGGCGAATTTCGCCCGCTTCGGATCGGCATAGGCCAGGGTCGCCAGCGAGCGCACGACATTGCGCATGATGTCGTCGCGCTTGAGGATCTCGCCATAGTTCGATTCCATCGACCAGATGGCGAGCAGGACGTAGCGGTCGACGCCGAACCTGGCCTCGATCCTGTCCAGCCATGGCTTCCACTTCTTGGCCATTTGCTGGCCGACGGCGACGGACTGATCGTGGACGCGGTTGTCGAAATAATCCCAGGCAGGTGCGGTGAATTCAGGCTGCGTGCGCGCCTTTTCCAGCACCACCGGATCAATATCCTTGATGTCCTTGAAGGCCTGATCGTAGAGCGCGCCGGAAATGCCGCCCTGCACGGCGGTGGCGCGGAAGCCGGCGACCCATTGCCGGAAACCGGCATCGGCGAAAGCGGGGCCAGCAGGCATCAGCAGTGCGAACGAGAGGCTGGCTGCCGCGATGACGCTGGTAAAACGTCTTGCGGCATTGCGAACGGACATCTTTTCCTCCTTCTCTGTGTCAGGAAAGACCATTCATCGCCGAACCAGGTTAGGAATCAGTTTACCATAGGTGCCGCCGGGAACGAAAAGACGCCTCGAAGCTTTACCGGTGAACGCTCCCCTTCAGTGTCCAGTAGTCCTCAATTCCGGCGTGAAAATGTCTTGAAACGGGGATTGCGGAGCAGGCCATCAAACGGATAATTGACAGCATGAAGAGAGTTCGCAAGGCAGTCTTCCCGGTCGCCGGTCTCGGCACGCGGTTCCTCCCGGCCACCAAGGCCATCCCCAAGGAAATGCTGACCGTCGTCGACCGGCCGGTCATCCAGTATGTGGTGGATGAGGCGCGCGAGGCCGGCATCGAGCATTTCATCTTCGTCACCGGCCGCAACAAGGCCGTCATCGAGGATCATTTCGACGTCCAGTTCGAGCTCTATGACACGCTGGCCCAGCGCGGCAAGGACGACCAGCTTGCCCGCCTGCAACGGCTGCAGCCGGGGCCGGGGCAGACCAGCTTCACCCGCCAGCAGGTGCCGCTTGGCCTTGGCCATGCCGTCTGGTGCGCGCGCGAACTGGTCGGCGACGAACCGTTCGCGCTTTTGTTGCCCGACATGATCATGCAGTCGGAAAAGAGCTGCATGAAGGACATGGTCGAGCTCTACCAAGAAACCGGCAACAACATTATCGCGGTGCAGGAATGCGACCCGGCCGAAGCCCACAAATATGGCATCGTCGGCCGTGGCGAGGACACCCATCACGGTTTCCGCATCACCGAGATGGTGGAAAAGCCGAAGACCGGCTCGGCGCCGTCGAATCTCTACATCAACGGCCGCTACATCCTGCAGCCCGAGATCTTCAAGATCCTCGAAGGCCAGGAAAAGGGCGCCGGCAACGAGATCCAGCTCACCGACGCGATGCTGAAGCTGGAAAAGCAGCAGCCTTTCTATGGCTACCACTATCAGGGCCGCACCTTCGATTGCGGATCGCCAGAAGGCTTCGTCGAGGCCAATGTCGCCTTCGCCCTGTGGCGCAGCGACATGAACCACAGCATGGCCGGCGTCATCCGCACGCTGCTCGACGAGCTGAAGCCATCGGAGCGCCACGGCGTGGCTCTCTAAGGCCACGTCGATGTTCAGCCGGCCGGCGACGGCCGGATTTCACTCTCGACATACCCCTGGTGCGTGCAGGCCTTAGCGCTGCACCTTCACGCCCAGGAAGATGCTGTTGGCGGTGTAGTCGCGGCCCGGCAGATTGCTGGTCAGCTTTTCGGTCCTCACCCGGGTGGCGAGGCCGGCGTAGCGGTTCAGCCACCATGTCAGGCCGGCCTCGGCGCTCAAGGTCATGTCATGGCCGTCGACGCCGATATAGTCGCGCCAGTCCAGGCCCAGAGCCGCATTTCCGGTGAGGTTGGCGCGGATCCGCCGTTCGCCGGTCAAGCGGCCCGAATAGAGGATATCGCCGCTTTGCCCGGCGCTGGTCGTGGGCTCGACGGTGGTCTTCCCGGTCAGGCCGATCGTGGTGCCGCGTTCCGGCGACCATCTGAGGTCGGCGTTGACCGTCGCACCCGAGATCGCCTCCAGGCTGTTGTCGTCGATCGCTTCCCGCAGCCAGCCAGCGGAGAATTCGCCCGACAGCTTCTCGCCCATGTCGAGTTCAAGGCCGGCGCGCGCGCCGAGCCGCGTCGAGGAGCGCTCGAAGCCATCGGTGTCGACGCGTTGATCATAGATCCTGCGACCGACCTCGATTTCGGTGAAAGGGGTGAGTGCGGGAGAAATCTCGTAGCCGGTGCGCAACGTCGCCGTATAGAGCGTGGAGTCGCGATCCTTCTGCGACAACGAGGTGCCATCCGAAAGCTGGGCGTCGCCATAGAAGTCGTGCGTGACGGCGCCGGTCAATGCATAGTGCATCTTGCCGGCTTCCTCCTCGATGCCGAGGCTGCCGTCCACGGTCTGCCGCAGCGGCTGCGTGTCGACGCCAGCAATGGCGTCCGGCGAGGAGGCCGATTCCGGTACGGCCTCGTAGCCGAGCTTGGCGATGGCGCGCAACTCGTTGTCGAGGTCGACGTTGAGCTGGCCTTCGATGCGGCCCTGCTCGTTGTGAACCGGGTAGCCCGACACGGTCTCGCGGAAAAGGCCATAGCCGTCGATCGTCGCCGAGTTCTCGCGCCAGTCGGAGGCGGCGGAGAAGCGCAGCGCCGTCTCGGACAGCAGCGCCGATTTGCCGGCACTGCTCGAATCGCCGTTCGACGTGGCGGTCAGGCCCTGTTCGAAGGTCGGCCGGATGACGAACGAACCCCATTTGACGCCAGTGGCGGCGAACGGATCGTCCTCGGCCTTCGTGTTCTGGCCTTCGATGGAGCCGGTGCGCGCGGCGCCGGGGTCGAGCTTCTGCCGGTCGACACTGTCGATGGTGACGGCGCGACGGTTGGCCGCTTCCTGATCCGCGTCATTGCTGTCGGCATCATCGATCGTAGACACAGTGGAGCCCGTGATTGCGGTGGCGTCCGAGGTCGCGGTAGCGCCCGAGGTCGCGGTCGTCGACTTTTTCCTCTTCTTCGATTTGTCCGCGGCCTTGTCCTTGGCGTTGTCCGCCGCATTCTGCCTGGCAGTTGATGGTCGGCGGCGAGGCTTTGGCGATGCCGGGGTGTCGGCGAAGGTATCGTCGGTGGCTTGCGGCGGATCAAAAACGCTACCGGCCGCGGCTGCAGTGCCGGTGTCGGTGTCGTCGGGCACGGCGCCGGCGCTGGCCGGCAGGTAAGTTCGAGCCGGCGCATTGTCCTGCCCCGCGTTGGTCGGTGCCTGCCGGCCTTGGGTTGCCAGAGCGAGCTGCCTCGCCTTGCGTTGCTGGTCGGACAGGATCGCCGATTCGGAGACCTCGCCACGCAACTCGGTTTCCTGGGCATGGAGCAGCGTTGGGCGCAGCAAGGCAAGCATGCTGGTCGCCAACAGCAAGGCGCAGGCCGCCTTGGCCTTTCGTCCACTTGATTTTTCTGGCTGGACCCCGGACATCGCCACCACTGCTTGCGCGGCGCACGCGCGCCATACTTACCGAACCGTAAATGGGGATGGTTAACGGAGGGTTGAGGCGGTGGTCCGTCAGTGGCCTCAAGCGCCGATTTCCCAACAGATTCATGCCGCGTGCGTTAAGCTCTTTGCTCTCGTGCTTGTCGCTGTCCGGAACCACCGCGGACATTGGGGCGACATGCCTGGGGCCATTTCTGTTGGACAGCGGGACGGCAAAGCGCTAATCGCATCAGCCATGCATGCGGGATCCCTGGATAAGAAGCCTTTGGACAGGCAAGCGTCGATCGCCTCGGCGCTGAGAACGGTGGCAACCGAGCAGGCTGGTGTCGCGGCCCTCGCCGAGGCGCTCGAGAACGGACTGGCCGGACCTTTCGCCCAGGCCGTCGACATGATCTCGAAGATCGAGGGCCGGCTCATCGTCACTGGCGTCGGCAAAAGCGGCCATATCGGTTCGAAGATCGCGGCGACGCTGGCCTCGACCGGCACGCCGGCCTTTTTCGTCCATCCCGCCGAAGCCAATCACGGCGATCTCGGCATGATCGCCGAGGACGACGCCATCATCGCCATGTCGTGGTCGGGCGAGAGCAGGGAACTGATGGGCATTGTCGCCTATTCCAGGCGCTTCTCGATTCCGCTTATCGCCATAACCGCCGGAGAGACATCGGCGCTGGCGCGGGCCGCGGACGTCGTGCTGCTGCTGCCGCGCGCGCCTGAGGCCTGTCCACACGGCCTGGCACCGACGACGTCAACGCTGCTGCAACTGGTGATGGGCGATGCGCTGGCGATCGCCCTGCTTGAGGCGCGCGGCTTCACGCCGGACCATTTCCGCACGTTTCACCCGGGTGGCCAGCTTGGCGCCAACCTGACGCAGATCCGCGAGATCATGCATGTCGGCGACAGGCTGCCGCTGGTGGCCACGGGCACCGGCATGCAGGATGCGATCCTGGAACTGTCGCGCAAGGGATTTGGCTGCGTGGCGATCACCGACGCCGACGGCGTGCTGGTCGGCATCATCACCGATGGTGACATTAGGCGTCACATCGGCAGCAATCTGCTGGCGATGACGGTGGATGAGGTGATGACAAAAGGACCGAAGACGGCGTCGCCGGACACTTTGGTGGCAACGGCGCTGCAGACGATCAACAATTCGGCCATCACCAGCCTGATGGTGGTGGAGGGGAGGCGGCCAGTCGGCTTGATCCACCTGCACGATCTCTTGCGCATCGGCGCGGCCTGAGCGTTCAGACCCGCTCCACGGTCAGTTCCAGATCGGTGTCCGCCGCGGCCGTCACCCGCACCTGCGTGCCGGCCGGCAGGTCCGGGCCGGCGACACGCCACAGCGTATCGCCCAGCTTGATGCGGCCACGCCCATCCCGGATCGGTTCGGTGAGCGTCGCCATCTTGCCGACCATCTGCGAGCCGCGCCGGTTGAGCAGTGGCTGGTCGGTCGGTTCGTTGCGACCGCCGACCAATTGCTTGCCGACATAGGCCGAGACCAGCGACAGCGCCAGGAAGGCAAGAACCTGAACCTGCCACGTCCAGATGGCCGCATCCCAGATCAGCAGCGATACCGCACCGATGATCAGGGCGGCGATGCCGATCCACAGCATGAAGATGCCGGGCGCGATGATTTCCATCACCAGCAATACCAGGCCCAGAACCATCCAGTTCCAAGGGCCGAGTTCGGAAATGATACTGTCCAACATCGGAACCCCTCAGTTCTCGCTCGGGCGAACCACAGGCGGGCGTGCGGCCTGCCTTTGCGCGCCGGTAGTGCCTTCGCTGCGGAAGACTTCCTTGGCGATCTCGCCGATACCGCCAAGCGTGCCGATCAGCGACGAGGCTTCCAGCGGCATCAGCACGACCTTGCTGTTGGTGGCGGAGCCGATCCTGGTCAGGGCTTCGGTGTATTTCTGGGCGACGAAGTAGTTCAGTGCCTGCACGTCGCCCTTGGAAATCGCCTCCGACACCACCTGCGTGGCGCGGGCTTCGGCTTCGGCCGAACGCTCGCGCGCCTCGGCGTCGCGGAAGGCGGCTTCCTTGCGGCCTTCGGCCTCCAGGATCTGCGACTGCTTGAGGCCTTCGGCGGCGAGGATCTGCGCGCGCTTGTTGCGTTCCGCGGTCATCTGTCGGCCCATCGATTCGATGAGATTGGCCGGCGGGTTGATGTCCTTGATCTCGACGCGGGTGATCTTGATGCCCCACGGATGCGCGGCTTCGTCGACGACGCGCAGCAGGCGCTCGTTGATGGCGTCGCGGTTCGACAACAGCTCGTCGAGGTCCATCGAGCCCATGACGGTACGGATGTTGGTCATCGTCAGGTTGAGGATGGCGTTCTGCAGGCCGGCAACCTGGTAGGCGGCCTGCGCCGCATTGAGGATCTGGTAGAAGGCGATGCCGTCGACACCGACGATGGCGTTGTCGCGGGTGATGATCTCCTGGCTCGGAACGTCGAGCACCTGCTCCATCATGTTCATCTTGGCACCGATGCGATCGACGAACGGCGTGATGAGATTGAGGCCTGGGCTCAGTGTCTTGGTGTAACGGCCAAAGCGTTCGACGGTATAGTTGTAACCTTGTGGAATTGTCCTGATGCCCTTGATCAGAAGCACCAATACCAGAAGGGCAAGCGCACCAATTGCAATGCCGAAACCACTGAAGTCCATTTGGCTCTCCCTCAGACGCAGGCCGCGCAAGCCATTCTCGCGCCCCCGGCTTCAGCAAAGACTTAAGTGTGTTTCAGGTGCGTTACAATCAGGTGATGATGGATTGTTTATGGGTCTGCTATCAGAGGTTGAAGGCAAACAGCCTTGCATCCGTGTCGTCCTGCCCATTGACGAGGCCGAGACGATCTTGGAAACGATCTGCGAGAGGGTGCTGCTCAACGCCCGGAGCTTGTGTAAGTTCCGGCCTCAGGCCCAGCCGGACAGTTCGCGCCGCACCATCGCCTCGATCACCGCCATGCCTTCGGCACTGTCGTTGAGGCACGGGATGTGGGCGAAGTTCTTGCCGCCGGCGTGATGAAAGGTCTCGGCCGCCTCGCGGCCGATCTCGTCCAGCGTCTCGATGCAGTCGACCGAAAAGCCGGGATTGACGATGGCGATCGACTTGACGCCGTCGCTCGCCAGTTTCTCGACGGTCTTGTCGGTATAGGGCTGCAGCCATTCCTGCGCGCCGAAGCGCGACTGGAAGGTGGTGATCAGCCTGTTCTCGCTCCAGCCGAGCTTTTCGCGCAGCAGCCGCGTCGTCTCGAGGCAATGCGCCTGGTAGGGATCGCCCTTGTCGGAATAGGGTTTCGGGATGCCGTGATAGGAGGTGACGACCACTTCCGGCTCGAAATCCAGCGTCGCCAGATGCCGCTCGATCGAACGGGCGAGCGCGTCGATGTAGACGGGCTCGGCATAGTAAGGCGGCACGCTGCGGATGGCGGGTGCGCGGCGCATCTTCATCAAGGCGCGAAACAACTGGTCGTTGGCGGTGGCCGTCGTCGTCGCCGAGTACTGCGGATAGAGCGGGAACGAAAGAATGCGGTCGCAGCCTTTGTCGACCAGCGTCTGGGCCACGCTGGCGGTCGAAGGATTGCCGTAGCGCATCGCCCAGTCGACGATGACATCGGGCAGGTCGTGCAGCGCCTCGGCCAGCTTTTCGCCCTGGGCGCGGGTGTAGGTGCGCAAAGGCGACTCGTTCTGTTCCCGGTTCCAGATCCTGGCGTAGTTGGCGCCCGACTTCTTCGGCCGGGTGGTGAGCACCAGGCCGTAGAGGATCGGATACCAGATCGCCTTGTTGAGCTCGATGACGCGCGGATCGGACAGGAATTCCCTGAGATAACGCCACATCGGCTTGAAATCGGTGCCATCCGGTGTGCCGAGATTGACCAGCATGACGCCGACCTTGCCCGCACCGGCCCAGGCAGGGCGCGAGCCGACGGCCTTCTCGGCTTTGGGATCGGCAGGGGTGGAAAGCGTCATAAGGGTTCTCCAGGAGACGCGACCCTAACCATCTTGGGCGTGCTTTCAATGCAGCGTCTGGCCGCACCTTAGACCTTTGTTCCTGTGCATGTCGTTCTCCCAAACCGGGACCACTTTTGGGCGACATGCATCAAACACAAAACCCGCCCGGTTTCCCCGGCGGGTTTTGTCGCCGAAAGGTGAAGCGAGGCTATTTCGCCGGGATGGTGAGCGTCGCGCCAAGCGCAAGGCGGTGAGGCTTTTGCCCCTTGTTTGCCTCATAGATCAGTTTCCACTTGGTCGCGTCGCCATAGGCCTTCTTTGCCAGATCCCAGTAGGTGTCGCCGGCAACGATGACATGGCTGCTTTCGGCCGGTGCGGCCTCGGCTGGCTTTGCCGGTTCGGCAGGGGCGGGAGCCGGCGTTGCTTCGGCCGGTTTTGCGGGCGCTGCCTCCGTCGATACGGCTGGTGGCGTATTGGCGATATCGCCTGAGTTGGCGGGCAGTTCGGGCATTGCAGGCGCCGCCTCTGCAGGTTTGGCCGGCTCCGCCGCCGGTGTAGGAGCGGCCTCGGCAGGCTTGGCTGGTTCCGCGGCCGGGGCCGCAGGCGCCGCCGCGACGGTCGCGGCGATCTCGGTGATGCGGCCGTCGAGCTTTGGCGTGTAGGGCCGGTGCGCGCCGAGATAGTCGGCAACCACCTGTTCCAGGCCTGGACCGTAGTCATAGGCATTCTTGGCCTTGTCGGCGAAGATTTTGTAGCCGTCGCCGCCCTGGCGGACATAGTTGTTGGTGGCGACGAGATAGTCCTTGTCCGGATTGATCGGCGTCCAGGCGCCGCCTTCCATGACTTCCACCGACTTGACGCGGCCGGCATTGGGCGCGACCGACTTGTCGAAGGAATATTTCAGGCCGGCGACCTGCGGGAAGCGCCCGGCGCCGTCCTCGATCTGGCTGAGGCCATTCTCGAGGCCGGCCACCAGGTCCTTGCCGGAAATCTGGAAGGTCGCCAGCGTGTTCTGGAACGGCAGCACGGTCAGCACCTCGCCCATGGTGACGGTGCCCTTGTCGATCGAGGCACGCAGGCCGCCGCCATTGGAGATGACGATCTCGACGCCCTGTCCCTTGACGCGGTCGAGAATGGCGTCGGAGACAAGGTTGCCCATCGCGCATTCGCGGGTGCGGCAGTTCTCGCGGCTGCCGTCGATGGCGTCGGTGGTCTCGGCCACTTCCTTGTTCTTCAACGCTTCGATCGGCGCGCCAAGCTCCTTGATGCGGGCGAGCACGGCCGGGTCGGGGGTGATTGACTTGTCGAGAAAGATCGGGTCGCCGCTCGCCGATTTGACGACGCCATTGGCGTCGAACACCACCTTGAACTCACCGAGATATTTCGAATAGGAAGCTGCCTGCACCACCGGCACCTTGTAGCCGTCGGGATTGTCGACCATCGTCGGATAGGGGCCTTCCGCCTTCGGGTCGATGTTCGACAGCAGCGAATGGCTGTGGCCGCCGACGACGATGTCGATGCCCGGGATTTTTGCGATGACGTCGCGCTCGCGCTTGTAGCCGATATGGGTCACGGCGATGATCTTGTTGACGCCTTCGGCCTTCAGCTTCTCGACCTCGGCGGTGATCGACTTGACGTCGTCCTCGATGGTGATGTTGGGGCCGGGGGAGGCCAGTTCCGGGGTGTCGTTGGTCACCGCGCCGATGATGCCGATCTTCTGGCCGCCGACCTCGACGACAACAGATGGCTTGACGCGGTCGCCGAGCTTGGATTGCGCGTTGGCCTTCACATTGGCGCCGAGCACCGGGAACTTGATCATGTCGAGAAACGGCGCCAACGCCGTCTCGCCATCGTCGAATTCATGATTGCCGAGCGCCATGGCGTCGAACTTCATCTCGTTGAGGAATTCGCCTTCGACCTTGCCCTTGTAGGTCGTGTAGAACAGCGATCCCTGGAAATTGTCGCCGGCGCTGAGCAGTAGCACGTTCTGGCCTTCCAGCTTCTTGCGTTCCTGGGCGATCGCGGTGATCAGCCTGCCCGCGCCACCGATGCACTCGCCCTTGGTCTCCTCATCGGCCGAGCAGGTCGATTCATATTTGTTGTTGCCTTCGATGCGGCTGTGCCAGTCGTTGATGTGCAGGATGTTCAGTGTGTAGTCGGCAAAGGATGCGCCAGCCGACAGGCCAAGTGCTGAGGCGGACAGGGCCGCGATGGCAGCAAGTTTCTTCATCTTCGTCTCCCGGACAGGCTGATCGGATGCGTTTAGCGCTCTTGCTTGACTGGAACATAACAGTCGGCGTTTCGGCCATGTTCCCATCGCGTTCCGGATGACGCAAGCGGAAATCCGGAGACCTTTGCCGGCATAAAAAAGGACGGCGGCCAATCGGCCGCCGTCCTTGAGGAAGCGAATGTTCGCTGGTTCAGGTGCGCCGTGTCAGCACGAAGTTCTGGCCGCTGGAGCTGGTGCAGTTGAGCTGGCTCGTCGACACCATCAGGCAGTTGAAGCTGACCGCGGTCTGGCGGATCAGCGACGTGCCGTTGATCTGCACCGATGTGGCGCCGGTCATCGTGTAGCTGCCATCGGCAAGCTTCTGGCCGGTGTCGGTGGCGACGGTCGTGAAGGTGCCGCTGGCGAAAGTCGAAAGGCCGGTGCCCTTGGCATCGATCCAGGAGCCTTCGACGCCTTTCGGCGAGGCCGCCATCGGCGGTTGATCGGGGCCGCTGGTCGCACAGGCAGCAAGCCCCACCACGGCAGCTGCTGCAACGCTCATCGAAACAATCTTGCGCGCAATGTTCATTATGAAAATCCTCTCCTCTCGCATCGGCCGAAAATCGGAATCGATTTTCGGAAAGCACGATGCGTGCATCCAAGTTTCCAGAGCGTACGACATGCGTCCAAATGGACGCACGTCGCTCTCGTCCGCATCCCTTCAATCGCCCGATTTCCGGGCGATTGCAAGGCAACGGGGCATGCTGACGGGGCTGCTATCGGACCAGGATGTTGCGGAATTGCCACGGGTCGCTCCGGTCGAGGTCTTCCGGGAACAGGCCGGGGCGGTTATCCAGCGGCGTCCAGTCGGTGTAGTGGCCCTCGACCGGCCCGAGATATTGCGACTGAACTTCCAGGCAGCGCTTGTAGTCCATCTCGTCGGCCTCGACGATGCCGGCCTCGGGGTTTTCCAGCGCCCAGACCATGCCGGCCAGCACCGCCGAAGTGACCTGCATGCCGGTGGCGTTTTGATAGAGCGCCAGCTTGCGCGCCTCGGCCAGCGACAGATGCGAGCCGTACCAGTAGGCATTCTTGTCGTGGCCGTAGAGCAGCACGCCAAGCTCGTCGACGCCGTCGACCAGTTCGTTCTCGTCGAGCACGTGGTGCACCGGCTGAGCCTTGCCTGCGGCGCCGAACATCTCGTGTAGCGACAGCACCGCGTCGTTGCAGGGATGGTAGGCATAATGGCAGGTCGGGCGGTATTGAACCTTGCCCTTCTTGGAGCGCACGGTGAAGAAATCGGCGATCGAGATCGCCTCGTTGTGCGTGACCAGGAAGCCGTATTGCGGGCCGGGCGTCGGGCACCATGAGCGCACGCGCGTGTTGGCGCCCGGCTGTTCCAGGTAGATGGCGGCCTTGGAGCCATGCTTGTGCTTCCTGGCGTTCTTCGGCATCCACGTCTCATGCGTGCCCCAGCCGAGCTCGGCCGGCTGGAGGCCCTCGGAAATGAAGCCTTCGACCGACCAGGTGTTCCAGAACACATCCATCGGCTTCGGCTTCTTGGTGCGCTGGGTGTCGCGCTCGGCGATGTGGATGCCCTTGACGCCGGCCTTCTTCATCAGCTTGGCCCAGCCCTCGCGGTCGTCCTGCGTGGGCTCTGAAAACTCGAGGCCGAGATCGGTGGCCAGGTTGACCAGCGCCTGCTTGACGAACCACGAGACCATGCCGGGATTGGCGCCGCATGTGGAGACCGCCGTCGCGCCGCCCGGCTTGTCGTGCTTTTCCTTGACCATGGCTTCGCGCAGCGCATAGTTGGTACGACTGGCATTGTCGGCACTGGCATCGAAATAGAAACCAAGCCATGGCTCGACGACGGTGTCGATGTAGAGCACGCCGAGCTTGCGGCAGAGCCGCATAAGGTCCACCGAGCCGGTATCGACCGACAGGTTGACGCAAAAGCCCTGGCCGCCGCCATTGGTCAGAAGCGGCGTCAGCAGCTTCTTGTAATTCTTCTCGGTCACCGCCTCCTGGACGAAGGCGATGCCGCGTTCGTCGAGCAGCTTGCGATCGGTGTCGCGCGGGTCGATGACCGTCATGCGCGACTTGTCGAACTTGAAATGGCGTTCGATCAGCGGCAGCGTTCCCCGGCCGATCGAGCCAAAGCCGATCATCACGACAGGGCCGGTGATTTCACCGTAAACGGGCCAGTTTTCATTCGCCATTTTATCGGACACTCCTTCAAAACCCAGGAAACTGGGGAAAGCACACGCAAAAACTGGGCATTTTTTGCCCGGCGGTCATGCGCTACATCACAGATCATTGTCACAAACCAGTGAAAAGCGCCAACCAGGGGCTAGGCGTCATTGGCCATGTGGTTAAGGACTGACATCAGCCGGTCGCGGTCCGATGTCAGGCCCTTGTAGTCGAGCTGGGCGAGATCGAGCGCTTCGAGCTGGGCGGCGAAAGACATGGCGAGCTTCGCCCGATCCGGGTGCCGCGCCAGCACGGCGAGCGGGTCAAGATGGATGCGGATGGTGAACAGGATATCGCGCGAGACCGGCAGTTTGCGCAGCGTCTGCCGCTCGACGCGGATGAAGGCATGGGCATCGACATCGCCGTCCGGAAACCGCGACGGGCGGTTGGTGGCGCGGTCGATGCGCTGCAGGTCGGAGAGCGGATGGTAGAGCGCGTTGTCGGACTGGATCGACCAGTTGTAGCGCTCGACCGCCTGGCCCTGGAGGCCGTCGAACATGCGGTTGATCAGCTCGGCCGGGCGGGTGCCCGGACCGAAACCCGGCACCGGCGCGTGGATCTCCTGCAGCGGTCGGCCGAATTTCTCGACCAGCAGCCAGGATGAGGGAAAGCACAGCGAACCGGCAACGAGCCGCCAGCCGCTGTCATCGCGGCGCATCAGGATCAGGTCTTCCTGGACCAGCAGCGAGGCGGCGACGAGCGGGGCATCTGCGAGAGCGGAAAGGGTGGGGGAACGGCTCGGCTCGCCCGCTGCCTCGACGCCCGTGGCGATGCGCCGATAGGTGTCGGGAAATCTTTCCGGCAGATACGTGCCGAGCAATTCGAGCACCTCCTGCTGGGCGTCCCGCGTGCCGTCCTCCTCGACGAAAACCCGCTCGGGGATTTCGGCATAAAGTCGACGCTTCTCGGCGAGATAGGGCAGCAGATGGTCGTCGACCTCGATCCAGTCCGCCGGATCGAGCGGCTTCAGTCCAATGCTGAAGAGTTTCGACGAGCCGTCATAAGGCGTATGGGTGGGCAGCGCCTCGGCCAAGCTCATGCTTCCCTGAAATCGTCCAGGCTTGCGGTCGTCATCCTCGCCGTGAATTCGGTGACATCATAGTCGGCCGCGCCCGCCTTGGCGAAAGGGTCGGCGGCCAGCCTGGCTTCGAGCACCTCGCGCGGGCATTGCGCGATGATGATGCCACCGGTTCTCGGTTTCTTCGGCCCGGAGGCGACGAAGATGCCGTCCGCATAGCAGGCCTTCAGCCATTCGACATGCGCCGCCGCCAAGCGGTCGATCTCGGTCAGCGGCACCTTGTAGTTCAGCGAAACGACGAACATGGCATTCTCCCGGTCATACGAGCTTTGCGGGAATCAAGCCGCGCAGCGAATTGCCGACAAAGAGCGCCTTGGCCGACTGCAGATCACCGTAGCTGTAGATCGCTTCGCGGGCACGGCCTTCATCCAGAAGCTCGGCGCGCAATACGCCAGGCAGCAGGCCGCAGTCGAGCCGAGGCGTCGACAGCATGCCATCGCCTAGATCGGCGAAGACGTTGGTGATGGTGCCTTCGCAGATCTCGCCCCGCTCATTGGCCAGCAGCACCTCGTCAGCCTGGGTGATCAGATATTCGGCGCGGGCATGGCTGTAGAGCTGCCGCCGGCTGGTCTTGTGGCGCAGCAGCGTCTCGCGCGTATCGAGCCTCGTCCGCGCCAGCCGCAGCACCCAGACCTTGTCTGCGGCGAGCGGTTCGTAGGGTTGGGCCGAGGCGGTCGCCTCGCCGCCGCGCGACAAAGCAAGGCGCGTGCGCAGCGCGATGCCGGATCCATTGACCGCATCGCCCAGCACCTCGCCGATCTTTTGCGGATCGCAGGCAAAGCCGAGCTCCGCCGCCGAGCCATAGAGGCGGGCAAGGTGGCGATCGAAGCGCAGGAAGCCCGAGCCGGGTTCCCAGCGCATGGTCTCGATCAGCTGGAAATCGGCGGTGTTCCCGTCGCGAAGCGCGCTTTCAGCAGACACTCCTGATACTCCTCCTGCGCCGTCGAATCGAAGACGACGCCGCCGCCGACATTGTAGACGGCCTCGCCGCCGGAAAAGAGCGAGATGGTGCGGATCGCCACGGAAAAGCGCATCGTGCCGCCGGGCGCGATCCAGCCGATGGCGCCGCAATAGGCGTCGCGCGGCGTGCCTTCCAGATCGTGCAGGATTTCCATGGCGCGGATTTTTGGCGCGCCGGTGATCGAGCCGCACGGAAACAGCGCCGCGAAGATCTGGCGGATGCTGAGACCCGGCAGCAGTTTTGCCCTGACGTCGCTGACCATCTGGTGGACGGTCGGATAGGTCTCGATGCGGAACAGCGCCGGCACGTCCAGCGTGCCGACCTCGCTGATCAGCGAGATATCGTTGCGCAGGAGGTCGACGATCATCCGGTTTTCGGCCTGGTTCTTCTCGTCGTTGCGCAGGAAGATCTTCTGCCGCTCGTCCTCGGCCCTGGTCGCGCCGCGCGGCGCTGTGCCCTTCATCGGATGCGTCTCGATCATGCCAGCGGCGTCGATCTCGAAGAACAGTTCGGGCGAGCGCGACAGCACGATGGGATCACCGAGCGCGACCAGCGCGCCATATTTCACCGGCTGGCGCTCGGTCAGCGCATTGAAGGCGGCCAGCGGGTTATCAGACCATTGCGCATGAATGGGAAAGGTCAGGTTGCCCTGGTAGCAATCGCCTTGCCTGATGTGCTGGTGCAGCCGCGAGAACCGCTTCTCATAGTCCTCCAGCGACCAGGTCGCGCGGGCGTCGAAGATCGGACCGTTGGTCGCGGCTGCGCTGCTGGGCGGCACCGCCTCTTCGACCGGCGCATCGAAAACCCCAAGGCACACGAGTGGAGCGCGGCGCCCCTCCGGCAGCAAGGGAACAAGCTTCGGTTCGAGCAGATAACCCGCTTCATAAGAGAAATAGCCGGCCAGCCATTTGCCGGCGTCGTGCGCGGCTTGCGCCGCCGCCAGCGCGGCCGCGAAATCCTTTGCCTCATGCGCCATGATGATGTCGGCCGGCCGGTCGAAAACGAGCTGGCGCGCGCTTTCGTCGTTGCGGAAAATTGCGGCGGGCAGGGACATGGACTCGGATGCTGCGCTCAATGAAGCCGTCGACCGCTCTATATGGGGGGCCGGCCACGCGCAATCGAGGGAACGGCACGCTGCCACTCAAAGCCGACCTTTGGGCCGACCTTGGGCCAACATCAGGGTCGATATTGCGCGCCAAAAACAAACGGCGGCGCCCTGGGGCACCGCCGTTGTAATAATGTTGCGTCCGCCGCTCAGGTGTTGCTGGCGGTTCCCGCCGTCGGAAACTGCTTGGTGAACTCTTTTTCGTTGCCGGCGGCGAGCAGCTTGGCCTGCTCGATCCAGCGTTCGCGCGCGATGCGACCGTCGAAGTTCATGACATCCTCGATCCGCTTGATATCGGCGGCTGACCAGGCGGCGATCTGGGCGAAGCTGGTGACGCCTTGTGCCTTGAGCAGCTTCTCGTTGACCGGACCAATGCCGATCAGCCGGCGCAGATTGTCAGGCTTGCCGGACGTCGCGGTTTTCGCCGGCGCTGCCTTGGCTGTCGCGGTTTTCGCCTTGGCTGTCACGGCTTTCGCCGGCGCTGGCTTGGCTGCCGCGGCTTTCGCCGGTGCTGCCGTTTTTGGCGCGGCGCCCGCCTTTGGGGCGCTGGCTTTCGGTGCGCCTGCCTTCGCGGCGCTGGGCGCCGCCTTGGCCGCCGCCGGCTTCTTTGGCGCCGGTTTGGCCGCTGCCGGTGCCGATTTGGCCGCGGCTGGCGTCGACATGAGGGCAGCCGGCGCCTGGCTCGCGGCCTTTGCCGCGCCGGTTCCGGCAGCGGGCGTCGCCTGCGCCTCGCGCAGCCGGCGCTCGAGGTCGGCGCGGGTCTTGCCGCATGCATCGAGTTCACCGGTCAGGCGGTCGCTGTCGGCGCGCAGCTTGTCGCGCTCGCTGCGTGTGCGGTCAAGGTCGCCGCGCGAACTGTCGAGCTCACCGCGCAGGCGTCCCCAGGGGAACCAGCCCACCAACACGCCTACCAGGAACGCCAGGAGCATGTAGAAAAAAGTGCCCATTTCTCTCTCCAGTCAGATCCGTCAGCCGTGGCATGGGTCCATGACCTTCGGCGAAGGACTACTCGATGGTGGTTCCGCGGTTGGCGGAACACCCGGCTTCGGTGGAGCCGTCGGCGATCGGCTTTGCTTGCCCATGGCCAACGGCCGTTGTCGCGTTCGCCAAAGCGCCACGGTCGGCTGAGACTTTCCCTCGCCGATCCGCATGCGCTCCGGCTGAGCTTGGAACGAAAGCTATCATAGAGCTTGTGGAAAGCTATCGGAAAACTTCCCCGCAGAGTACTTCAAGAACAGATATTTAAGCCAAGAATAGAGCCGTCCCCGACATGCATTCCGGCTAAACTGTTCTGCGAGCAGATGAGACCTACAGGCACATTTTCACGCGTCGAGTGTTTCCAACTCGTCGATCAGGCCGCTGATGACGCCAAGCCCGATCTGCCAGAAGGCGGGATCGGTGGCATCAAGGCCGAAGGGCGCCAGGAGCTCTGAATGATGTTTGGTGCCGCCGGCGCGCAGCATTTCGAAATACTTGTCCTGGAAGCCGCGTTCGGCGTTCTGGTAGACCGCGTACAGCGAGTTCACCAGGCAGTCGCCGAAAGCATAGGCATAGACGTAGAAGGGCGAATGGATGAAGTGCGGGATGTAGGTCCAGAACAGCTCGTAGCCTTCGCGCAACTTGATCGCCGGTCCGAGGCTTTCCGCCTGCACTTCCAGCCAGAACTGGCCGAGCCTGTCGGAGGTCAGCTCGCCATTCTTGCGCTCGGCATGCACCTTGCGCTCGAATTCATAGAAGGCGATCTGGCGCACGACGGTGTTGATCATGTCCTCGACCTTCTGGGCGAGCATCGCCTTGCGCTCGCGCCTGTCGGTGGTCTGGTCGAGCAGCGAGCGGAAGGTCAGCATCTCGCCGAAGACGGATGCCGTCTCGGCCAGCGTCAGCGGCGTCGAGGCCATCAGCGCGCCCTGGCCGCTGGCCAGCACCTGATGCACACCGTGGCCAAGCTCATGCGCCAGCGTCATCACATCGCGCGGCTTGCCCATGTAGTTGAGCAGGACGTAGGGATGCGCCGACGGCACGGTCGGATGCGCGAAGGCGCCGGGCGACTTGCCCGGACGCACCGGCGCGTCGATCCAGTTGCGGTCGAAGAAGGTTCGCGCGATCTCCGCCATGTCGGGCGAAAAGCGCTGATAGGCGGAAAGGACGGTGTGCCTGGCCTCGTCCCAGCCGATGATCGCCTGGGGCGTATCCGGCAACGGCGCGTTGCGGTCCCAGTGGTTCATCACCTCCATGCCCAGCCAGCGCGCCTTCATCTGGTAATAGCGGTGCGACAGGCGCGGGTAGGCGTCGCGAACGGCGGATGCCAGGGCATCGACCACACCGCGCTCGACGCGGTTGGCGAGATGGCGTGAATCGGCGATGTCCTCGAAGCCGCGCCAGCGATCGGAGATCTCCTTGTCCTTGGCCAGCGTGTTGGTGATCAGCGTGAAGGTGCGCAAATTCTTGCGGAAGGTCGTGGCCAGCGCCTCGGACGCCCGCCGGCGCACCTCGCCGTCGGCATCCTGCAAGCGGTTGAGCGCCGGCTCCAGTGTCAGCTCCTCGCCGTCGATGTCGAAGCGAAGGTCGGTCATCGTCTCGTCGAACAACCGGTTCCACGCGCCGCGTCCGGTGATCGACTTTTCATGGAAAAGCTGCTCGACGCGGTCCTCGAGCTGGTAGGGCTTGTCCTTGCGCAGATCGAGCACCCAGGGCCGGTAGTGGCCGAACGCGGGATCGGCGGCGAGTGCTGCTTCGATCGCGCCGTCGTCGATCAGGTTGAGTTCGAGCGCGAAGAACAGAAGGTGCGCGCTGGCGTCGGTCATCTTCTCTTGGATGTCGCCGTAGAGCTTGGCGCGCTGCGGGTCTGCGGTGTTGCCGGCATAGACCAGCCCCGCGTAGGAGACGATGCGGCCGATCAGTTCCTCCAGCGCCTCGTAGGCGACAAGCGCCTCGCCCAGCCTGCCGGCGCCGCCGCGCGCGGCCTCGGCGGCCAGCGTGCCCTTCCAGCGGGTCTCGAAGCCGATCGCGTCGGTGGCGGCCCTGGCGATGTCGCGCTTCAGTTCCGGCGCTTCCATGCCGGCATAGAGATCGGCAAGGTTCCACTCCGGCAGGTCGCCAAGCTCGGCCGCGCCCTGACCGGACGCTGGCGCCGTCAGCAGCCGAGCAGAAACCATGTGCCCAGAAACCATGTGCATCGCCGATACCTTCCGTGGCCAAGGTTCAAGGGGAAATGAGAAGCCGGTCAAATCCTAAGGAATTCGTTCACCGGGTTTTTTGAAACCTTATTTAGAACCCTGTGCCAAGATGGTCCACAGGGCAGATTCCTCGGGCGGGCATAGTCGTATCAGTCATGACAGGTTCCATACTCATAGTCGATGACGATCCCGTTCAGCGCCGGCTGCTCGAGGCAGCGGTGACGCGCTTCGGCCACACAGCAATCGTCGTCGACGGCGGCGCAGCCGCGCTCGATGTCCTCGACGGGCCAAGCCCCCGCGAGGTTTCGGTGGTCATCCTCGATCTGGTCATGCCCGGTCTCGACGGCATCGGCGTGCTGAAGGCGATGCGCGAGCGCGACATAAACGTCCCGACAATCGTGCAGACCGCCCAGGGCGGCATCGAGACCGTGGTCTCGGCGATGCGCCATGGCGCCTTCGATTTCGTCGTCAAGCCGGCGTCACCCGACAGGCTGCAGGCGTCGATCGGCAATGCGCTCAAGGTCGAGGCCGTCGAGGGCGAGGTCAAGCGCACATCGCGGCGGCGCGGCGGGCTTCTGACCTTCAAGGACATGATCACGCACAGCCCGGCCATGGACAAGGTGATACGCCTCGGCCAGAAGGCGGCGGCATCCAACATCCCGATCCTCATCGAGGGTGAGTCCGGCGTCGGCAAGGAACTGGTGGCGCGCGCCATCCAGGGCAGCGGCGACCGCCGCTCGAAACCCTTCGTCACCGTCAATTGCGGCGCCATTCCCGACAATCTCGTCGAATCGATCCTGTTCGGCCACGAGAAGGGCTCGTTCACGGGCGCCACCGATAAGCACACCGGCAAGTTCGTCGAGGCGCATTCGGGAACGCTGTTTCTCGACGAGATCGGCGATCTGCCGCTCGACGTGCAGGTCAAGCTGCTGCGCGCCGTGCAGGACGGCGAGGTCGACCCAGTCGGCAGCCGCTCGACCGTCAGGGTCGACATCAGGCTGATTTCGGCGACGCACCGCAACCTGCTGCAACAGGTCAAGGACGGCAAGTTCCGCGAAGATCTGTTCTATCGGCTGAACGTCTACCCGATCTTCGTGCCGCCGCTGCGCGACCGCCGTGACGACATCCCCTATCTGGTCACGCATTTCATGGAGAAGGTCGCGCCGGCCGACCCGCGTCATCGCCTGCAAGGCATTTCGGCCGCGGCCATTGCCGTGCTGCAGGCCTATGACTGGCCGGGAAACATCCGGCAGCTCGAAAATGCGGTCTTCCGGGCCTCGGTGCTTTGCGAAGGCGATGTGCTGACCACGGAGGACTTCCCGCAGATCCGGGCGCAGGTGGAAGGGACCGTCAATCTCGACGCCGATGGCGCTTCACGGCCTGCGTCCTTGCCCCTGGACAGCGAGCCGCGCGACGAGGCAACCTCGCCCGGCGAGGGCGCCTTGCGGGGTGAAGGTGTCTCGGCGACCGAGCCCGATCCGCCGGCCAGGCTGCAGCTTCGCTTCGGCACTTTGCGGGCGCTCGACGAACGCGGCAATGTGCGTGCGCTGGCCGATGTCGAACTCGAAATGATCAAGCTCGCCATCGACCACTACAATGGCCAGATGAGTGAAGTCGCCCGCCGCCTCGGTATCGGCCGCTCGACGTTGTACCGCAAGCTCAAGGAATACGGCATCGACCCGGAAACCGGCCGCGTCGACCGGCTCGCTTCCTAGGGCGGATCCCGTTCGGATTGCAGCCGAAAACCCTTGCCGTTTTTTGCTAAACTGAGGTTTGATTCGGGATCAGGTGTCCCAGGCGCAAGGCCGGAGCCAGCTTGCAATGCCACAACGGGGCCACAACAGGCCCGGATCGCGCTTTTCGACGGGATTGTGGCAGTCTTATGGACAGGCCTGTTCACGCATTAAGGCTAACGGTAACAGATCGTGTTTCGGCCAAAGGCGGAAACATGATCTAAACCAGCGGTTTACCAAGAAACCCTGTGTACAATTTTTGACGGGATATCGCCACGGTGTTACCGCATTTCGGCTTCAATAAGCGATGATTAACCATTAGGATCGATATTCGGATGTGATAGCGACACATCCGTTTGGGCAAATCCGGGGACAAACGGCAGCCTGCAGGGCCTTTTGATTTGAACAGAATCGAACGACACACAAACGGGCGGCACCATCACGTGAGCGTCTGGCCGAAGTGGCTGGCAGCGTTGATTGTCGCATTTGGTTTTGTTGCCGCGGCCGCGACCGGCGCCAGCGCCGAAACACGTTCGCTGAAGCTCTATCACCTCCACACCCACGAGAAGGCCGAGATCGTCTACAAGCGCAATGGACGCTACGTTCCCGAGGGTCTCAGGAAGATCAACATCATTCTGCGCGACTGGCGCCGCAACGAGCCGACCAAGATGGATCCGCGCCTGCTGGATCTGGTCTGGGAAGCGTATCGGGAAAGCGGCGCCACGGACTACATCCAGGTCGTCTGCGGCTATCGCTCGCCGGCGACGAACTCGATGCTGCGCAGCCGTAGCAGGGGCGTCGCCGAGAAGAGCCAGCACATGCTCGGCAAGGCGATGGACTTCTACGTTCCCGGCGTGCCGCTGAAGAAGCTGCGCAATATCGGTCTCAAGATGCAGGGCGGCGGTGTCGGCTACTATCCGACCTCCGGTTCGCCGTTCGTCCATATGGATGTCGGCAATGTGCGCCACTGGCCCGGCATCAGCCGCCAGGAACTGGTCAGCCTGTTCCCCAACGGCAAGACGCTGCATGTGCCGAGCGACGGCAGGCCGCTGCCCGGCTATGAGCAGGCGCTCGCCTCCTACAAGGCGCGCAAGGGTTCGGGCGCGCCAGCCATCGAGCTGGCCAGCGCCGGCGGCAGCGGCAAGAAATCAGGTGGGTTCCTGTCGGCTTTCTTTGGCGGCGGCGACGACGAGGCCGACGACAGCGCCGATGTCGAGGTCGCTTCGGCCGCGCCTCCGCCCAAGGCTAGAAACCTGGAGCCGGCCGCGGCAGCCAAGACCAGCAATCTCCCTGGCATCGCCATCGTGGCTCCGGAGAATGCGCAGCGCGCCGAAATTCCGCAGGTTGCCGAGGAGCAGGCTCCGGAGCCGGAAAAGGACACGCCGGAGACGATCATCGCGGCGCTGCCAGCCCGCAGCATTCCGCTGCCTGATTTTGCACCGCGGCCGAAGGCCGACGTCGGTGCCCAGCCGCCTGAGAACGTTCCTTTTGCGATGGCGGATGCGACAGCGACCACCGAGCAGGCCGTGGCGACCGCGCATGCGCCGGCGAACGTGCCGTTTGGCATGGCCGATCCGTCGGCCGCCCCGAACCCGGCGCAGGTCGCGGTCAACAACATACCGTTGCCGACATGGCGTCCCGACAATTCGCTGCCGGCCGCTCTGGCTCCGCCGCCCAGCAAGGACGTGCTGATGGCACTGGCGGATACGGCTGAGCACGGCGGCGCCGCGACCGATGCGTTCTCGGTGCTGCCGACGGCGCGTCCCGAGATGGCCAGGCCGGATGCGGTCAAGGCCGTGCTCGACGAGGCCAACGCCCAGGTCGGCGCGGCGGCCGACGCGTACCAGGTCGCTTCCTTGTCCGCTTCGGAGCCGCGTTCGGCCTTCAACGATCCGTCGGGCGCCGATGCCGCATCGCCGCGCGAGGCTGTCGTTGCCCGCCCGGCCGGTTCCGACCCGGCCGCCGCGATCGGCGCTGGCGTGAAGACGACCCGCAAGGAATCGAGGGCCACCGCCCGCGACCTGAAGCCTGGCCCCAAAGCCATGGTGGTTGCCGCCGCACCGCAGGCCGCCCGCTGGGCGCTGACCAGCGGCGAGCATGTCGCCTCCGTTTCAAGCGCCACGACAGCGCCGGGCTACGCCTACAGCATCGTGCACACGCCGCCGAGCGAGGTCTACACGGCCGGCTTCCAGCAGGGCGATCAGATGGCCGATGCCAACCGCTTCACCGGCAACGCCGTCAAGTTCCTGTCCGTCGCCCGCTTCCAGACCAAGTAACGGACCAGCCAAACGACAAGGCCGCGCCGGGTGACCTGCGCGGCTTTTTGCTGTTTCCCAAGCCCCATGCGGTGCTTGAAGGTGTGAAACGCGGTTCGAACCGATGCACGTCGACCGGGTTTTTTCACGCCGTGCCGAAAGCCTACTTCGCGAGCTTGCTCGCCGCGCGTGCGAGAGCTTCGATCTCGTCCCATTTGCCGGCCTTGACCATGTCGTCGGGCGCCACCCAGGAGCCGCCGACGCAGACGACGTTGGGCAGGCTGAGATACTCGGCCGCGTTCTTGCCGGTGATGCCGCCAGTCGGGCAGAATTTCACATCGGCGAGCGGCGAGGCGAAGGCCTTCAGCGACGCGATGCCGCCCGACTGCTCGGCCGGGAAGAATTTGAGGAAACGCAGGCCGGCTTCCCGTGCAGCCATGATCTCGCCGGGCGTGATGGCGCCGGGCAGCAGCGGAACATCGCTGTCCGCGGCTGCCGCCAGAAGCTCGCGGGTGATGCCGGGGCTGACGATGAAGCGCGAGCCCGCGGCCGCGGCCGCTTCGAACTGCCCGCTGTCCAGAATGGTGCCGGCGCCGACGATGGCTTCCTCGACCTCAGCCGCCACCCGCCGGATCGCTTCCAGCGCATCGGCGGTCCTGAGCGTGATCTCAATCGCCGGCAGGCCGCCACGCGCTAGCGCGCGTGCCAGCGGCACGGCATCATCGACATTGGCGATCTTCAGCACCGGGATGACCGGCTGGCCGTTAAGGAGCGACAGGAGTTTTTCGGTCTTGCTGGGCATCTGTCTCTCCGTAGTGTGGGATAATTCAACCGATTAGCAGACGAGTGTTTTTCTGTCCATGAAACGAAGCGTGTCGCGATGTCACGCGCCGTGGGGCGGGTCGTGCCGGCCATTACCCATCAAACACGATGACGGGCTGATGAACCCGCCCCGCCTTGAAACGGCTGCGGCGAGCGTTTAGTGGCTTCGGCGATGACATTGCCCACGCCAACAGACCCCATCCGCGTCGCCGCGCTCTACCGGTTTGCGCGGCTCGACGCCTTCGACGAGCTGCGCGCGCCGCTCGCTGCTTTCTGTTGCGGGCGCGGCATCAAGGGCACGCTGCTGCTAGCGCATGAGGGCATCAACGGCACCGTCGCCGGCAGCGAGATGGCGATCGCCGAATTGATCGGTTACCTCGAAGCCATCGAAGGGCTGGCCGGCCTCGAGATCAAATACAGCAGCGCTACGGAAATGCCGTTTCATCGCATGAAAGTGCGGTTGAAGCGCGAGATCGTCACCATGGGCGTCGGCGATATCGATCCGGCGACGAGTGCCGGAGCCTATGTCGCGCCGGCCGACTGGAACGCGCTGATTTCCGATCCCGATACGATCGTCATCGACACGCGCAACGCCTATGAGGTTTCGATCGGCACCTTCAAGGGCGCGGTCGATCCGGCGACGGCAAGTTTTCGCGAGTTTCCGGCCTGGGTGGACGCGCACCGGGAAGAGCTCGAGGGTCGCAAGGTGGCGATGTTCTGCACCGGCGGCATACGCTGCGAAAAGGCGACCGCCTACGTCAAGTCGCTCGGTTTCGAGGATGTCTTCCACCTCAAGGGCGGCATCCTCAAATACCTGGAGGAAGTTCCGGCCGAACAGAGCCTGTGGCAAGGCGAGTGCTTCGTCTTCGACGAACGCGTTTCGGTGTCGCACGGCCTCGCTGTGGGTGATGCCGAACTCTGCCGCGCCTGCCGCCATCCGTTGACGCCGAGCGACCTGACGTCACCGAAATTCGCCACCGGCGTGTCTTGTCCGCATTGCTTCGATGCGCGTTCGGACGAAGACCGTCAGCGCTATGCAGAGCGCCAGCGTCAGGTCGAACTCGCGCAAGTGCGGGGCAGGGGCCGGCATATCGGATCCTGATCCCGGTATCGGTGGGCTCCCCGCCAAGGATCCGTCATTGTAATGTCAAAGTGCGGGGCCTACGTCTTCGGCGTTCGAAACCTGCCCGTTCGGCCGGGCAAATCCTGGAGGCACTGAATGTTCGATCCCAAGAAGCTTCTCGATGATCTGCTCGGTTCGCAAATCCCCGGCACCAGCGGCACCGTCCGCGACAAGGCGGGTCAGGCCGTGCAGATGGCCAAGGACAATCCGCTGGCCGCCGGCGCGCTCGCTGCCGTGCTGCTCGGAACCGGCGCCGGCCGCGAGGTGACGGGCGCTGCGGTGAAGCTTGGCGGATTGGCCGCGATCGGCGGCCTCGCCTACAAGGCCTACCAGAACTACAAGGCCGGCAACGCACCCGCGGAAGCGCCGGCGGCCGGCGAACCGGAACTGCTGCCGCCGCCCAAGGACACCGCCTTCCACCCATCGCAGGCGCCGCAAGGCGAGGACGAATTCACGCTGACCCTGGTTCGGGCGATGATCTCGGCGGCCAAGGCCGACGGCCATATCGACGATGACGAGCGCCAGAAGATCGCCGGCAAGCTCAGCCTGGCCGGGATCGGCTCGGACGCCGAAAAATTCCTGATGGCGGAGCTGGAGAGCCCGCTCGACCTCGACACGCTTGTGGCGGGCGCCAAGACCGATGCGCAGAAGCTTGAACTCTACACGGCGTCGCGCCTCACCATCGAACCCGACAGCCGCGCCGAACGCGGCTATCTCGACCTGCTTGCCGGCCGGCTTGGCCTGCCGGATGCGCTGGTCGACCATGTCGAGGCGACGGTTTCGGCAGCGAAGGTGCCGGCCAAGGCTGGGACCTCACCCAATCCGCGCTGGTAAGAGCCTGTTTGGCGCTAGGGTCAGGACCCATAAACCGAGTGAAAGCGTCAAATGACGGCTTCGAGCTGATATTGTTGAAAGAGTCCCTCGGCGTCTGGTCAGGCACGCGACCTTAGTCTTAGGAATCGTTTCGAAATGCGGCCTGGGGACGACGCCCTTTTGCGGTAGCCTGGGACACTGCCTCCCGGCCACCTGTCAAGACCGGCATGCGCCTGCGCCGCCAAGGTGACTCTGATGGGGATCGAAAGGCGGGATTTCTGCGCTGTAGCGTCGGGAAACTGATCCAGATCAAAGTCACGCCGATCGAAAACCGCCACGTTCCCGGAACCGGAAACCTGATTCCGCAGTGAGGAGGCTATACGATGACTTTGACGAGAAGATCGCTCTTTGGCGCGGCGGCGCTGGTGCCGCTCGGCCTGTCCGGTCCGGCGTGGGCCGACCTGCACGTGCCCGTGATCAAGGTGTTCCTGTGGGACATGGGGCCGAACTCGATGGACAACATCGAAAAGGTCAAAGGCATGGGCATGGCGATGTCGGGCAAGCCCGACCCGGTCAATGCGACCATGGGAGTCGTCACCGACCTTCCGAGCATAAAGGCGGGCGACGTTACGTTCGAGGTCGCCAACACGTCGCGCGACTTTATCCACGAGATGATCGTCATGCCGATGGCTTCGGGTGAACAGGACGCGCCCTACATCAAGAACGAGATGCGCATCGATGAGGACGCGGCCGGCGCGATCGGCGAAGTCTCCGAACTCGATCCCGGCGCCAGCGGCAAGGTCACGCTGCGGCTGAAGCCCGGCACCTACATGCTGGTGTGCAACCTTGCAGGCCACTACGTTATGGGAATGTGGACCCACTTCGAGGTCACGCCCTGAGTCCGACGTGGGCGGGCGAGGCCTACTTGCGGTGACGACGCGCCGGCGGCCGGAGGGCGGGGAGCCCTCCGGCCGCCGTCATAGATCGCGGAAAGCGCCAGAAGGCGCCGGGTCTGATTGGCATCACCGCTGCGCCCGGCCAGCTCGCGCAGCTGTCCAGCCGACAAATCCTCGCGCAGCGTCACCGCCTGAAGAACCTCCCTCGGTTCCTCACGATGAATCACGAAACGTCCCCCAACGAAAGCCCGTGAGTCAGCCGTCATGACTCGCGCTGTCGCCAGCGCTTGGCCCACAGGTCGAGAACGTAGTGCAAGTAGATATTGCCAAGGAGCGGACTGGAGCGCCCGCCGCCAGAGGTTCACCGCGTCCTCCTCTCGCTCGAAGCCGACCACCACATCGTCCGCATAGCGCACGATGATCATGTCGCCAGCTGGCATTAGATTAGACCGGTGGCAACATTGGCCAAGTAATCGACGGCTTAAACGTCGGTTTTAGGGTCCTGACCCTAAGCCAAATCGGCAGAGGCAGCCTTTCCGGGGTTAACCTTCCGTTAACTCAGGAAGCGCATGATTCTAGACAGTCGGACCGGCTTTCCTCCTCCCAAGCCCGGTTCAGATCAGGGCGGTCGCCAATGACCGCCCTTTTTGTCGGGACCTATCAGCTCCACTTTCGGGACCAGGCTCTGGTGGTCTCGCTTGCCATCGCAGCTGTCATTTGCGATGCCTTCTCTTCCTGAACCAAACCCCGAAAATCAGTCGAGCACACGCAGCACTGTCGGAGGACAACAGCCATGACCGATCAAAGAACCGCCATTGTCACCGGCGCCGGCACGGGCATCGGCAAGAGCGTCGCCACGGCGCTGCTCAAGGCCGGCTGGAACACGGTGTTCTGCGGTCGCCGCAAATCCGTGCTGGATGCCGCCGTCGCCGAGGCCGGGCCGACCGAGGCCAAGGCATTGGCGGTTGCCTGCGACATCAGCAAGGCCGGCGAGGTCGATGATCTGTTCGAGACGGTTGCGGAGGCTTTCGGCCGCGTCGACCTGCTCTTCAACAATGCCGGCATGGGCTACAAATCGACGCCGATCGACGAGATCCCGGTCGAGGTGTGGAACGATATTGTCGGCGTCAATCTCACCGGTTCGTTCCTGTGCGCCCGCGCCGCCTTCGGTGCCATGCGCAAGCAGCGGCCGATGGGTGGCCGCATCATCAACAACGGTTCGGTATCGGCCTATGCGCCACGCCCCGGGTCGGTGCCCTATACGGCGACCAAGCATGCCATCACCGGGTTGACCAAGACGCTGGCGCTCGACGGCCGGCCTTATGACATCGCCTGCGGCCAGATCGACATCGGCAACGCGCTGACCGACATGGCGCAGCCGATGACGGTCGGCGTGCCGCAGGCCAACGGCTCGATCGCCGCCGAAGCGGTGATGGACGTCGAGCACGTCGCCGACGCCGTCGTCCACATGGCCAGCCTGCCGCTCGACGCCAATGTGCTGTTCATGACGGTGATGGCCACCAAGATGCCGTTCGTCGGGCGTGGGTGATCATTTCCCCTGCAACGGCACGCCGGGAAGGTAGAGCGCGATCGGGCGGATCTCGTAGACGGCGGTCGGATTGACGCGGCGCAGGTCACGCGCAATGGCGATCGCATCGTCCCGGGTGGCGCAATCGACGACGTAAAGGCCAAGAAGCTGTTCCTTGGTCTCGGCGAACGGCCCGTCAATGACGGTTCCATCGCCAGGCCCGCGCAAGGTGACGGCCGATTGGGTCGCGCCCAACCGTGCCGACGGGCCAAGGCTGTCGTCGGCGTAGAGCCGATCGTTTATCTTGAGCAGGTCGGCCATCAGCGCCGCATCTTCCCGCGGCGTCAGCGCCTTGATCGCATCTTCGACGTGATAGGCGAGGATTGCATAGAACATCCGATGTCACCGTTTCTCCGGTGATGAACAGAACCGATGGCCTGCGTAGCATATCGGTGTCAGCCTGACGACCGCGACGCCTGATCGACCAACCAGTCGACAAACCGGGCGATAACCGGATTTGCCAGACCTTCCTCATGGCATATGCAGTAGTAGCTTCGGGCTGACGCGATACCGAGCGCCAAGGGTTGAACGAGACGGCCCTCGTCGAGGTCCCTGAATGAAATGATATCGTTTGTGAGGGCCACACCATGACCGTCTCGCGCGGCCTGAAGCACCATGGCGAAGTTGTCGAAATAGATATCGGACTGCACGGTGTGCGGCACCCGCGCCTCCGTTAACCAGCGCCTCCACTGGTCGCCATCGTCTTCGTGGAGCAGGCGGTGGTGCAGGACGTCGCGCGGCTCGCGGATGCCGTTTGGCCCGCGCAGCAATTGCGGGCTGCACACCGGTGACGCATGGATGCTGTGCAGTATCCGCCACCAGAATCCGGCCCAGGGTGGGTTTCCATAGACGATGGCGACATCGACGTCCCGCCAGTCCACCTCCTCGAAGTCCACCGCCGTGCGCATCTGCATACGAATGTCGGGGTTCGCATCGAGAAACCGAAAAATCCGAGCTGCCAGCCACGTCGTACCGAAAACCGAGGGCACCGACACAGTCAGGGTCGCCTTGGCGGCTGTGCTGTAGGCATCCGCCGATATTTCGCGGATCGATCCCGATATCTGCTGCATGGCTATGCCCACGCTCTTCTGCAGCGCGGCCCCGCGCTCCGTCAGCACGAGCCGGCGACCGCGCTTCTCGAACAGGTCGAGGCCGAGCGATAGTTGCAACGCGCGCAATTGCTGGCTGATGGCGCCCGACGTCACATGCAATTCGGCGGCCGCCGCCGCGATGTTGCCGAGCCGCGATACGCTTTCGAAGGCACGGAGCGAATGAAAGGACGGGAGCGCCATTTGATCCAAACAGTTTAGAAAAACTGCATTCATTTTCCTCTAAAGATTTAGCTTGTTTGCAGAAAACTTGCAACATAACGTCCCCGCGCTGCCCATCCGGGCCAGCCATGACAAAAAACAAATGGGGACCGCGATATGTTTCACACGCCGATTTCTGCCGCAGCCAGACTCGCCCTTGGCGGGATGATCGTCGCCGGGCTTTCCGCCACGACGGCGCAGGCTGCCGAAACAAGTCTCGTGCGCGAGGGTGTGCTGAGTGTCTGCACGGGTGGCGACTTCCCACCGATGCAGTACTACGCCAATCCCGGGGACGAGAAGCTTGTCGGTTTCGAAGTCGATGTCGTCGATGCGATCGCCAAGCAGTGGGGTGGCACCAGCAAGTATGTGGTCGGCGACTTCAAAGGACTCTTGCCATCCCTGGGCGCCGAGCGCTGCGATCTCGTTGCAAGCGGCATCATGGTGACCAAGGAGCGCCTCAAAGCCTATGACGCCGTTCCTTACTTTGTCTCGAATGTCGTGATGGTGACGGCCACTTCGGATTCCGAGACCAAGTCGCCGCTCGGCGGGCACCACCTATGAAAAGACGGCCGCGGACCTGAACGCCGATCTGGCGAAAGCCGGCAAGGCGCCCGCGCAGATACAGACCTACCCTTCCGCTTCCGCCGTCATCGAGCAGATTCTCGTCGGCCGGGCCGCGGCGACGATCACCCAGGACACAACGGCGGCATTCCGCATCAAGCAGATGCCAGGGCGATTGCAGGTGCCGTACAACTACGGCGACGGTGAAACCTATGGACTCTATCTGAGAAAGGGTGGCGACAACCGCGAGGCATTGGTGAAAGCCATCGAGGCGCTGCAGACCAGCGGCGAGATGAAGACCCTGCTGCAGAAGTGGAATCTTCCCGAGACCGCCACCGACGTCAAGCACACGACCGATTGAGGGAAGGGCTGCCGTGTTCGACCACAAGCTCTTCCTGTCGGCGCTGTTCGGCTGGCCCCTCGCCAAGGGGGCTTTGCTGACCCTGGCCCTTTCGGTTCTCGTGATGGCCGTCGCCCTGGCGGTATCCCTGGCAACGGCGGCGCTGGCCACGTCGAAGCGGCGTTGGATCCGCCTGTCGATCGCCGCCTTTGTCTGGCTTTTTCGCGGTGCGCCGGCGCTGCTAGTGCTGCTGTTCGTCTGGAACGGGCTGCCGCAGATATCGGCGGTCTTGCGCTCGGACTGGTTCACGCCGTTCGTCGCGGCGTTTCTCGCCCTGACGCTGATCCAGATCGCCTACCTGACCGAGATCCTCCGCAGTTCCTACGCATCCGTCGGCAAGGGGCAATCGGAAGGGGCGGCGGCCCTTGGCTTGCACCGGGGCCAGATATTCTTCCTGATCATCCTGCCACAGGCGCTTCGCGTCGTGCTGCCGTCCCTGGTCAACGAGTTCATTTCGTTGCTGAAGGCGACCTCGCTGGCGACCGTCATCTCCCTGAAGGAACTCATGACCGTCACCCAGTTCGCGATCGCCACCAGCTTCCGTTTCCTGGAATGGTATGGCGCCGCGCTGATCACTACCTGTCGATGGTTTCGGTTCTGACCGTCTTCCAGATGAAGGTCGAGCGCATGTTGTCGCGGGGACATCGTTGATGTCGTCCGCTGTGCCCCGTGAGGCTTCCGACTGGTTTTCTCGAGAGACTCTGGGGCAGGGCATCACGCGGCTATGGGAGCCCGCACGTCCATCACTATTTCAGAAGCAATATCTTTCATGTCCGCGGGCGCGATGTCGATCTCGTCATCGATGCCGGGATGGGACTTGTGCCGCTCAGGCCGGTGCTGGGCCTGCCGCATGGCAAGCCGGTGGTGGCCGTTGCAACGCACATCCATGTCGATCATGTCGGCGGCCTGAGCGAGTTCGAGACAAGGGGCCGGTCATCGCGCGGAGGCAGCCTTCTTCGAAGACATGGCGGACGAGCACACATTGGCGCATCTGTTTCGTGCGCAGCCGCAGGCCGTCGGCAGGTCACCGAATGAGGCGTGGTCGCCGCAGCGTTTCCGGCTTAGCCCGGCCCCGCTGGCCCGGATTCTGGATGAGGGTGACATGATCGAGACAGGCGACAGGTCGTTCCACGTCATCCATCTCCCAGGTCATTCGCCGGGGTCGATCGGGCTTCTCGACGAAAGAAACGGCGACCTCCTGGCCGGCGATGCGATCTACCGCGGACGGTTGATCGACGACCTTCCGGGTTCGGATGCGCTGGCCTATCGGCAAACCATGCAGCGGCTTTTGCAGATCGAATTCAGCCGCGCCTTTTGCGGACATGGCGAAACGATCGACCAGATCGAGCTGCGAGCGATAGCAAGAACCTACCTCGACAGCGCGGGCTGAGAGCCTCACTTCGCCAGAAACGTTCCGATCCGCTCCAGTGCTCGCAAAATGTTCTCCTCGGAGTTGGCGTAGGAGAGCCTGATATAGCCTTCGCCGAGAATGCCGAAATCGGGACCGCCGATCAGCGCCACGCCGGCCTCGTCAAGCAGGGCCGAGGCAAGCTTCTTTGCCTTCCAGCCGGTCTTCGACACGTTGGGGAAGGCATAGAACGCGCCCTTTGGCGTGATGCAGGAAATATTGGGCAAAGCGTTCAGCCCCTCGACCACGACCTTCCGGCGGCGGTCGAAGGCGCGCATCATTTTGTCGACGTCATCCTGCGGGCCGTCGATGGCCGCGATGCCGGCGAACTGGCTCGGCGCGTTGACGCAGGACCAGCAATTGACCGCCAGCTTGCGCACCTTGTCGTAGAGATGCGCGCCCTTGTCGCCATTCGGCCAGATCGACCAGCCCATCCGCCAGCCGGTCATCGCCCAGGTCTTCGACCAGCCGTTGAGCACGATCAGCCGGTCGCGGATCTCGGGAAAGCCAAGCAGCGAGCAATGCGTCTCGCCGTCATAGGTCATGACGTCGTAGATCTCGTCGGAGAGGATGGCGACGTCGGGGTGCTTCTCCAGTCCCTTCACGAGCTTGGCGATTTCGCTCCGCGCGGTGACGCCGCCGGTCGGGTTAGCCGGCGAGTTGAGGATCAACAGCCTGGTCTTCGAGGTGATCAGCGCCAGCGTTTCCTCGGCCGAGAAGGCAAAGCCGTTTTCCTCGCGCATCGGCACCGGGATCGGCGCGGCGCCGGTGAACTCGATCATCGAGCGGTAAATGGGGAAGCCGGGATCGGGATAGAGGATCTCGGCGCCCGGCTCGCCGAACATCAGGATCGCGGCGAACATGGTCGGCTTGCCGCCGGGCAGGATCATCACCGCTTCCGGCGACACCTCGACGCCGGTGGTGGTCAGCGTACGGCGCACCACCGCCGCGCGCGTTGCCAGCAGGCCGTTGGCCGGCGTGTAGCCATGGTGGCCGTCGCGCAGCGCCTTGATCGCCGCTTCGACGATGTGCTGCGGCGTCTTGAAGTCGGGCTGGCCGATGCCGAGATTGACGATGTCGCGGCCTTGTTGGGCAAGTGCTGTCGCCCTCGCGAGCACCGCGAACGCGTTTTCCTCGCCGAGACGGTCGAAGGCCGAAATCGTGTGGAGCATTTTTCCCGTCCGTGTGGTTCTTACTGTTGGCGTGCGTTTTTGTGAGCTTCGGCTGGCAAAAGTCAAACGGATTGGAGTTTTCGGTGTCGGAAAATCTCAAAGATTGGCAACCGCGTCCGCGGCCCGAGCGTAAGGCCATCGATGGCCGCACCGTCCGGCTTGAACCGCTGAGTGCCGCAAAACACGGCGACGGGCTCTACGAAGCGTCCTCCGTGTCCGACATCGACGGCCGCTTCGCCTGGCTGCCCGATTATCCGCCCGAGACCCGCGCCGCCTTCCAGCCATGGCTGGACAAGGTGGAAGCCAGCGAGGATCCGCTGTTCTTCACCGTCATCGACAAGGCCAGCGGCAAGGTCGCGGGACGCCAGACGCTGATGCGTATCGATCCTGCCCATGGCGTCATCGAGATCGGCAACATCTATTGGGGACCGCTCATCTCGCGCAAGCCGGGGGCGACCGAGGCGCAGTTCCTGTTCATGAAATACATCTTCGACGAGCTCGGCTATCGCCGCTACGAATGGAAATGCAACAACCGCAACGAGCCATCGAAGCGGGCGGCCGAGCGGTTCGGCTTCAAGTTCGAAGGCATTTTCCGCCAGCATCTCATCGTCAAGGGTGAAAACCGCGATACGGCATGGTATTCGATCATCGACAAGGAGTGGCCGGCCTTACGCAAAGCCTATGAAGCGTGGCTCGATCCGGCCAATTTCGATGGCGACGGCCAACAGAAGCGACGGCTTGAGGAATTTCGCGCGGAGTTCGGCGCGTGAGCTGAATTCGGCGCGTAACGGGAGTTCGTCATTGGCGCATACCCATTCCGACGAGCATGGCGGGCACGATCACGGTCCCGGCCATGTGCACGGCTCGACCGACAAGAAACGCGTCCTGATCGCCGCCTGGCTGACCGGCGGCTTCATGGTCGCCGAAGCGCTCGGCGGCCTCTTCACCGGGTCGCTGGCGCTGCTGGCCGATGCCGGCCATATGCTTGCCGATGCGATCGCGCTCGGCCTTGCCTGGTATGCGTTTCATCTTGCGGGACGCCCGGCGACCGGCCGTCTCACCTATGGCTTCGGCAGGGTCAAGACACTGGTGGCCTACACCAACGGCATCGCCATCTTCGTCATCGCGCTGTGGATCGTCTACGAGGCGTGGGCGCGCCTGCGGGCGCCGGCCCTGGTACTTGGCGGACCGATGTTGGTCGTGGCGATCCTTGGCCTGCTGGTCAATATCGGTTCCTTCTTCGTGCTGCATGGCGGCGACCGCGAGAGCCTGAACATGCGCGGCGCCATCCTGCATGTGCTCGGCGACCTGCTCGGCTCGGCGGCGGCGATCGTCGCCGCGCTGGTCATCCTGGCGACCGGCTGGACGCCGATCGACCCGATCCTGTCGGTCCTGGTCTCGCTGCTGATCCTGTCTACAGCATGGTCGCTGATGCGCGCCGCCGCCCATGTCCTGCTCGAAGGCGTGCCGCCAACGCTCGATCGCGATCTGATCGCCAGGGATATCGAGGCGACGATCCAGGGGGTGCGCGAAGTGCACCACATGCATGTCTGGTCGCTTGACGGGACAAACAACATGGCAACGCTGCATGCCTGTCTCGACGAAGGCGTCGATGCGCATCGGGCGGTCAGCGCCATCAAGAAGCGGCTTGCCAGCGCGCATGGCATCAGTCATGCCACCGTGGAATCGGAATTCGGAGAGTGCGCCGACGATGGCGAAGATCACGATCATGATCACGAGCATGATGCGGCCCAGCATCACGAACACCATCACCAGGCCTGATCGATTGATATCGATTGGTCCTGCTTCAGGAGTCCCAAAGCCTTGAAAACCAGCTTGATGAACACCCGCTGCCCAGGTGCCGCGTGATGGACCGCGACACCAGGAATGCGGCCATCGCCGCGGCGTGGATCATGCTACTGTTCGGCATCGCCGCCTTCTATCTGCCGACCGTGATGCTGGCACTTGGCGGCATTTCGACCGTGCTGGCCGGTGCCTTTGGCATCGTCTTCGTGCTGGCGTTTTTCTCGGTGTTCTGGCTGCGGGGCCGCAACCAGCGCAAAAACCAGGGCAAGTAGAGGTTCTTCGACATGCGCATTCTGATCACAGGCGCCGCGGGCATGGTCGGCCGCAAGCTCATCGCCCGGCTGGCCAAGGACGGCACGCTGCGCGGCCACAAGATCGCAGCACTTGACCTGCACGACATCGTGCCGCCGCAGGCACCTGGCATGGACGGCGTCAGCGTCACCCTCCACACCGGTGATCTCGCCGAGGCGGGGGCTACTGAGCGCCTGGTCGCATCGCGTCCCGATGTCGTCTTTCATCTCGCCGGTATCGTGTCCGGCGAGGCAGAGGCGAATTTCGATCTCGGCTACCGCGTCAATCTCGACGGCACTCGCGCCCTGTTCGATGCCATCCGGCTAGCGGGCTTTGCGCCGCGCGTCGTCTTCACCTCGTCAATCGCGGTGTTCGGCGCGCCGTTCCCCGATGTCATACCGGATGACTTCCATCCGACGCCGCTGACCTCCTACGGCACGCAGAAGCAGATGAGCGAAGCGCTGCTCGCCGACTATTCCAGGCGCGGCTTCTTCGACGGCATCGGCATCCGGTTGCCGACCATCTGCGTACGGCCAGGCAAGCCGAACAAGGCAGCCTCCGGCTTCTTCTCCGGCATCATCCGCGAGCCATTGAGCGGCCACGAGGCGATCCTGCCGGTGCCGCGCTCGGTCATGCACACCCATGCCAGCCCACGCTCGGCGGTCAATTTCCTGATCCATGCGGCGGAGATCGACGGCAATGCCGTCGGGCCGCGCCGCAATTTGACGATGCCCGGCGTCGCCGTCACCGTCGGCGAGCAGATCGAGGCGCTGGAGCGCATCGCCGGCGGCAAGGTGGTGAAGCTGATCCGCGAGGAGCCGGACGAGACGATCTGGGCGATCGTCAAGGGCTGGCCGACGCGGTTCGAGGCGCGGCGGTCAAGGGAGCTTGGCTTCAGCGCCGAAAAGAGCTTTGACGAGATCATCCGGGCGCATATCGAGGATGAGCTGGGCGGCAAGCTCGCGGGTTAAACGCGGAGCGTCGCGACGCGCAAAATCATCCGCCGGTCGCCAGGCTCGCCGACAGCAGCAACAGCCCAAACAGGAAGACGAACGCCGCGCCACCGATCTCGACGATCGAGTGGATGCGGTTGCCCATGCGGCCGTCGCCGGCGAAATACACCGCCCAGTTCTTGGCGGTCACCGCAAGCGTCGCCAGGGCCGAGACGGTGATCGCGGTGCCCAGCGACATCGCTAGCACCGACAGCAGGCCGCCGAGCCAGAGCCCGTTGAGAAGTGCGAAGCTGAGCACGATCAGCGCGCCGGAGCAGGGGCGGATGCCGACCGCCGCCACCGCCGTCCACGCGGTGCGCCAGTCGAAGCGGTCGCCCGACAGCAGCGCCGGATCGGGCGCATGCGAATGGCCGCAGGTCTCGCAGACTTCACCCGCCGCGTGATCGTGTGCGCCATGATCGTGCGCGCCGTGGTCGTGATGATCGTGCGAATGGCCATGCGTATGGTCGTGATCGTCATGCGCGTGCAGGGCGTGCGAATGGGCATGCGCCGAATGGTCATGGGCAGCATGCGAGTGGCCGGCATGCGAATGACCACCATGCGAATGGCCTGCATGCGAATGCCCGGCATGAGCCGCCGACAGGCTGTAGGCGGGCCCTCTGCCGAACAGGCGCAGGACGGACGGGCCGAGCTTGCGCCACAGCAGCCAGGCGCCAAACAGGGTGACGAAGACAAAGCTCATGATCTCCATGAACCAGGCCGCGTCGGTCATCGAGACGGCGGTGCCGCGCAGGACGAAATAAGCGACCGCCATCACCGCGACCGCCGTCAGGCCCTGCAGCAGTGCCGAGACGAAGGACAAAAGGATGCCGCGCCGCAGCGCCACTTCGTTGGCCACCATGTAGGACGAGATCACCGCCTTGCCGTGGCCGGGACCGGCGGCGTGGAAAATGCCATAGGCAAAGGACAGGCCGATAAGCACCCAGAGCTTGCTGTTGTCCTGGCGCATCGCTTTCATCGCCATCGCCAGCGCGCGATAGAACTCCTGCTGCCTCAGGTTGATCCACATCAGCATGTGGGCGAACGGGCCGGTGGTGGGCGCCATGCCGTCATTGACGCCGATGCCGAGCGAACTCTGGGCATGGGCGACGTTGGCGAAATGCATCATCGCGAAGGTGATGGCCAACAGGCCGAATGCCAAACGCAGGGACGGTTTCGTCACCGGATCTATCCTTCTGGCTGACAGTTCAGTTCAAGCTTGGTGGCGAAGATCTTGCTCATGTCGGTGCCTGTCGGATCGTTGAAGAAAGCGTCCGTCAGGGTCTTCTGGTTCTCTTTGATCGCCTCGTCCGGGTCCGGACGGACCACCTTGCTGGTGCAATTCGACGGCAAGCCTTCAACCGTGATGTTGCGGTCCTCGGTGAAGTCGATCGCCGTGTAGAAGGTCGGATCGTAGACGCCGATGTCGATCTTGCCGGCGAGCTTGATCGGCACTTTCGGCTCGGACTCGAACAGGATGATCAGCTGGTCATTGTCGAAATTGGCCATCAGATGCGGCGGTGGCGTCATCGCCACGTCCTTGCCGTCGACGGTGACGAGCTGGAAGTAATTGAACTCGGCCAGCGAGGCATGGACGGTGTCGGCGACTTCCTTCAGCTCCTTGTCGTCGAGCTTCAGGTCGGAGTTCTTGTCGAACTCCATCATCACCGTCGAGGAAAACAGATCGTCGAAGCGCCAGAGATGACGCAGCGCCTTCACACTTTGGTGATCCGGGGAGAGGATCACGTCGAGGCGAGCCTCGGCGAAGACGTGGGGATGCACGTAAGCCGGTCCGGTGGCGACAAAGGTCGCCGCCAAGGCCGAAGCCAGCATGATTGCGTGCCGTTTCAGGTGCATTCTCGGTCGCGATTCCATCGTCCTCGGAGAGATATTCGACAGTTACCAGAAAGGGGGCGAAATTGGGACCGCTGGTAGGTGTCGCCCAAAAGCGGGCAGCGGTCTAGCAACAGCGACACCCAATCGACAAAAGCCCAAGGCGCGTCGCGGCGCGATGCGCTTTGACGGCTGAAACCGATCAGGCGGCCTCACGCGTCCTGAACCACTGCACCAGGAAGTCGACGAAGACGCGCACTTTCGCCGGCAGATAGCGGCGATGCGGGTAGACGGCAAAAATGCCGCCGCCCGACAGGATGCGGTCATCCATCACCGTCACCAGCCGGCCGCTCGCGAGGTCGGGCGCGGCGATGAAATCCGGCAGGACGGAAAATCCGAGTCCCGCCACGGCCGCGGCCCGCGCCGTCATCGGGCTGTTGACCTCGATTGGACCCGACACCGCGACGCTCACCGGATCGCCATTGTCACCCTTGAACGGCCAGTTGTTCAGTCCGCGGCCATTGGTGTCGACGATGCAGGGCATGCGGCCGAGATCCTGCGGCCGTGTCGGCGTGCCATGCCTGGCGATCAGTTCGGGAGAAGCGCAGAGCTTTATCGAAAACGGCGCCAGCCGCCTGGCGATCAGCGACGAGTTCTCCAGCCGCGAAATGCGCACCGCGAGATCGAAGCCTTCCTCCACGAGGTCGACGAAGCGGTCGTCGAGCTGGATGTCGAGCACGATCTCGGGATGTTGCTTGGCGAAGTCGATCAGCGACTGGCCGACCGGCGCGTCGGCGAAGGTGCGCGGCGCCGACAGCTTGATCCGGCCGCGCACGTCGCCGGAGGATTCGCGCACGGCGTCGGCCAGGCTGTCGACCTCACGCACGATCTCGGAGGCACGCCGGTAATAGGTGTGGCCGGCCTCGGTCATCGAGAACTGCCTTGTGGTGCGGTTCAAGAGCAGCGCGCCGAGTTCGTCCTCCAGCTCGCGCACATATTTCGACAGCAATGCCTTGGAGCGGCCGATCTTGCGCGCCGCCGCCGAAAAGCCCTCGGCCTCGACCACATCGATGAAGGCGCGCATGCGGGTCAGTGTGTCCATGGTCAGGCCTTTCGTGCCGCGTCGAGAAGTTTCCGGCCGAGCCGTATCAGGGCAATGTCGCTGCCGGAAGGGCCAAGCAGCGACAGACCGAACGGGGCGCCGGCGACCGAGCCGATGGGCAAGGTGATTTGCGGAAAACCCGACAGGCCGGCGAGGCACAGAAGCTGCAGCGCCCGCTCGCGATAGGCCTGGAATTGCTCCGGCGTGCTGTCCACATAGGGTGCCGGGCCCGGCACCGTCGGCAGGACAAGGAAGCCGTCCCTGCCGAGCAGGGCGCTCAGTTCGGCGCGAAAGGTCTGTCGGCGCACCGCTTCTGCCTGCGCTGTCGGAGCGTCGACCGCACGGCCAAAGCCGAAACGCTCGTCGACACCGGGGCCGAGGTCGCGCTCGCCACTGGTGATCCATGCGCCATGCACAGCCCAGGCCTCCTTGGCCTGCAGCCGGCGAAAACACCAGTAGAGTTCATCCGGAGACGAGGTGAAGGGCGCTGCCGGCGTCGCCGGCGTGCCGAAAACCGCGCTCGCCAGTGCCTTCATTGCGGCATATTCGGCAAGCGCCGGGCGGGCGACCAGCTCGTCCAGCCAGTCCAGCGACAGCGGCCGGTCCAACGTGTGCTGGTGCGGGTCGCGGCCAAGCAGCAGCTTGCCGACGGTTTCGTAGGTCTCGATATCGTCGGCGAACCAGCCGAACGTGTCGAAACTTGGCGCCAGCTTCATCGCGCCGTCGAGCGAAATCCGGCCATGCGTGGTGCGCAGCCCGATCAGTCCGCAAAAGCTCGCCGGCGCGCGGATCGAGCCGCCGGTGTCGGAGCCGGTGGCGATATCGGCCAGCCCACCCGCCACCGCCGCCGCCGACCCCGACGACGAGCCGCCGGTGACGCGGTCGGGCGCTGCCGGGTTCACGGGAAACGAGAAATGCGCATTCTGACCGAACAGCGCGAAGGCAAGCTCGTCGGTCTGGGTCTTGCCGACGAAGCGCGCGCCGGCATCGAGAATCATCTGCACGGCTGGCGCGGTGCGCGAGGCGGCATGGCTTTCGGCGAACTTCCGCAAATTGCCGCAACCGGTGCGGTAGCCGGCAACGTCGTAGATGTCCTTGACGGCCAGCCGCAAGCCGGCCAGCGGTCCGAGTTCGGCATGTGCCACCGGCATCTGGCGAACATCGAGAAAGGCGTTGAGGGGGCCGTGCGTGCCTGTCATCGTTCGATATCCGCATACGATTGCACCAACATTGTTCGATGCCAGAAATTTTACAACCTTGGATGCGATTTTTATTGATTGTGAAAGCGTACGCTCTTATATCGCGCTTGCCCAAAGTCGCACGTGCCTGTGGGTGTCCGCCGATCCTCGAATGGTGAGGGAAATCGGTAAGGTAACTGGAGCCAACCCCTCCAGTCGGTTTAGCGGCCAACCGCCAGACCGAGGACACCTTGAAGCAACGACGGTGCGGGCCTTTCTGGTGTTCTGCCGGTTGTCCAAAGACCGGGGTTACTGAAGAGGCACACCTTCATTGCCGGCAGTGCGGACGGGTCTCCCATCCAAGCCAAGGCAGACAAAGCGAACCGAGGCCGGGCAAGGCCAAGGTTCACCGCCGCGAGACGGCGTTTCATGGTTCCGGGGTCTCCACCGGCTGGTTCCATGGATTTCCGTCCCGCCTTTGTCCACCGCGTGTTCGCGAGGCCGACAGCCCGCGGCCCGCAGCCTTATTGCGCGCCGAAAGGCGCTGATGGAGAGACCCCGATGGCTACCCAGCGTGTCCTTGACTTCCTTGCCACCCGACGTCCGACCGGCCCCTGCCTCGTCGTCGACCTCGATGTCGTGCGCGACAATTTCCGCGCCTTCGAGAAGGCGCTTCCCGATTCGAAAATCTACTATGCGGTGAAAGCAAACCCGGCGCCGGAGATCCTGCGCCTGCTTGCTGCGATGGGCTCGTCCTTCGACACCGCTTCCGTTGCCGAAGTCGAGATGGCGATGGACGCCGGTGCGCCGGCGGACCGCATCTCCTTCGGCAACACCATCAAGAAGGAGCGTGACGTCGCACGCGCCTACCAGCTCGGCATTCGCCTGTTCGCGGTCGACTGCGTCGAAGAGGTCGAGAAGATCGCCCGCGTCGCTCCCGGCGCGCGCGTGTTCTGCCGCGTGCTCACCGACGGCGAGGGCGCCGAATGGCCGCTGTCGCGCAAGTTCGGCTGCGTGCCGGCGATGGCCGTCGACGTGCTGCGCCATGCCAAGGGGCTCGGCCTCGACGCCTATGGCGTGTCGTTCCATGTCGGCTCGCAGCAGACCGACCTGACCGCCTGGGACCGCGCGCTGGCCGACGCCAAGACGGTGTTCGCGACGCTCGCCGAGGAAGGCATCGTGCTCAAGATGGTCAATATGGGCGGCGGCTTCCCGACGCGCTACCTGCGTGACGTGCCGGCGGCACAGGCCTATGGCCAGGCGATCTTCTCGGCGCTGCGCAAGCATTTCGGCAATGCCATTCCGGAAACCATCATCGAGCCGGGCCGCGGCATGGTCGGCAATGCCGGCGTCATCAAGTCGGAAGTCGTGCTGATCTCCAAGAAGGCAGCCAACGACAATGTGCGCTGGGTGTTCCTCGACATCGGCAAGTTCGGCGGTCTGGCCGAGACGATGGACGAGGCGATCCGCTACCCGATCGTCACCGCGCATGACGGCACCGAGACCGCGCCTTGCGTGCTCGCCGGCCCGACCTGCGATTCGGCCGATGTGATGTACGAGAAGACGCCTTATCCGCTGCCCTTGTCGCTGACCATCGGCGACGAGGTGCTGATCGAAGGCACCGGCGCCTACACGACCACCTACTCGGCGGTCGCCTTCAACGGCTTCGAGCCTCTCCGATCCTACGTGATCTGACGGCTCGCAAGAGCCGATCAGATCATCCCAGGTGGGCGTCTGGCGTCCACCCGGGCTCGCCTGTGGAACAGATCTCCGCTCGCTAGGGATTGCGGAAATGGACATTGCAAATTTCATTGTTGAGGGCGCCTGGCCAATCTCCCCCCTCGAGGGGGAGATTGCCATCGTCGCCGAAACCGCGGCCGACGTCGTGGCGCGCGAGGCGCTGCTCGACGACGCCATGGGGCCGAAGCGCAAGACGAAATCGTCGGAGAAGCTGCGGCGCGGCCGGCGGCCCTCGGAAGGCCTGGCCTTCGTCGCCCGCGACGCGTCGGGCGCGGTGGCCGGCACGGTGCGGCTGTGGGATGTCAGATTGGGCGAGGGTGGTCCGGCGGCGCTGCTGCTTGGCCCGCTCGCCGTCGCCCCGTCGCTCAAGAGTGCCGGCATAGGTTCGGCGCTGATGCGCCATGCCATCGCCGAGGCGGCGCGTCTCGGCCACGCGGCGATCCTGTTGGTCGGCGACGCGCCCTATTACGGACGCTTCGGATTCTCGGCCGCCAGGACCGGTTCGCTCGCCATGCCCGGCCCGTATGAGCGGCACCGCCTGTTGGCGCTGGAACTGGTGGACGGCGCGCTCGACGACGTCAGGGGCACGCTGAAGGCGGCGGGGCGCAAGCTGAAGGCGCAGGAGCAGGCGTCGGCGGCCTGAGGCCGCAAGAGCTTCGTCCAAACAAAACGCCGCCCATCGGGCGGCGTTTTGTGCGTCTGAAGCGATCAGCCGATCAACTGGCTGAGCGCCATGGCGACGGTCATGTCGCCTTCGACCTTTATCTTGCCGGTCATGAACGCCATGGTCGGGTTCAGGTCGCCCGAGATCAGCGAATCCAGATCGTCGAGCGAGAGCTTGATGGTGCAATCGGCCGGCCCATCGGTGGTCGAAATGGTTGCGCCGTCGATGACGATGACGCCATCGCTGCCGGTGTCGAATTTCACGGAACGATCGAACCCGCTGCTTGCAACGCGCGACTTGATCTTCTCGGCAATCTCCTGAACGCTCACGCTGTTCTCCTTGTCTGGTTGGTCGCGCAACGGCGCCTCGACCTGGCTTAAGTCGCCATGCCGCGTTTTCGCGATCACGGTCGTTGCCGCATATAGCTTTGCATTGACGTTTACGTCAACGCAAATTCCGGGAGGGGCGGTTCCTGTCGCAGCAGCGGATGACGTTCCGGTGTGACCGGAGAAACGCGCGCCGGGCAGTTCAATGTTCCTTGAATGCCTTGGTCATTTCCGCCGCCGTCTCGCTTTTCTTGCGGCGCAGCCAGTTGTCGCGGATCTCGTCCTTGCTGAGGAAATTGACCTGATCGATCAGAACCTCATGCACCAAAGTGGCGCCGACACGCGTGTTGACGGTATCGCGGATCGCGGCGCGGAAGGCATCGAGATCGATCGTCGCCTTCTTGGTGAAGTCGATCTGCGGATTGGCATAGAGGTAGGAATAGACCTGGTCGGTGATAAGCGCGTCCGCCGGAATGGACAGTTTCTTTATCTGCTCGGGTTCGACCGTGTAGACAAGCTTGGTCAGGAAATAGCCGCTGATCTGGGAATCGCGGATCAGCGGCACCGAAATGATGTCGGTCTTGACGTAGTCGAGGCCGCCCAGCATCGGTTTCGGCGTCTCGCCGACACCACGCTCGCCGGCTGCCTGGAACGAATAGAACACGGCGCCGAGGGTCGCGGCACAGATCCAGACGGCGATGGCGACGACCTTAATCATCGGGTCCTGTCATTCCCTCGCAAAGCGAACGCGGCACCGCCCTCTTGCCCGAGCATTGTGTGCGGCATCATGCCTTCGCCCAGCCGAACTCGCCGGCGGAGTAGGTGCCGTCGGTTTGCGAGCGCTGGATCGCGTGCCGCAGCAAGGTGGCGACTTCGTTGACCGCGCTGAGATGAGCCAGGATCGCCGCCTCGTTCTTCGCCAGCTTCTGGCGTAGCCGGGTCAGGCCTTCGCGGTGCTGTTCGAGGAATTCGGCTTCGCTGCCGCCCTTCATGGCGCGGGTCAGCTCGTAGAGATAGCGGCTCTTGCGGGCGTTCGACGCCTTGAGATCATAGTTGGTGGCGTTGCGGATGCCGGCGGTCTCTTCCTCGACCACTTCCTCGATGCGGCCGATGATGGCGGCGAGGTTGCCAGGCCGCGCGAACGGGATCGGCGCTTCCGACGCGGTCGTGCGTGCCGGCAGGTTGGCGGTGAATTCCGAAAAATCGGCCATGAGAATCCCGGTCTGGTTAGATTGAACTTGGATACGCACTGTCTCAGTGGTTGAGCATGATCTTTCCCAAAACCGGTGCCCGGTCCTGGGGGCACGCCCCTAAATCTTGATGTCTGTCTTGATGGTGGTCTCGTCACCGGTGATCGACCGCGCCGCCTTGCGCTGCAATTCATGGACCAGCGAGGTCGACAGGCTGCCCTGTTGATCGATCTCGGTCTTTTCCGGCCCGCCCGAAACCGGACCGACCGGCACGACACGCTTGCCGTCGAGATAGTGGTCGGCAAGCACCGACTTGGCGATGCCGATGCCGCCGCGTTCGGCCATCACGTCGGCCACCCGCTCGGCAAGCTGCGATTTCCACATGTCGCCGGCCAGGCCCTTGCCGTAGACGCCTTCGGTATCCTTGGGCAGCATGTTCTGGATGAAGGTCTGCAGCACCATGGCCTCGAACTTCTTGAACTTCTTGGCCGGGTCGGTCGTCGCCGCCTTGTCGGCGGTGGCGCGCGACAGGATCGAGCCGGCATCGACCGAAGCGGCGGTATCTAGCGAACCGGGGGTGTCGACCGAAAACGTGCCGGTGGCACCGCCGGCCCGCTTGGTCAGCGCGGCACGGGCGGCCACGATGTCCGTCGGGTCGACGGCTCGAGCCACATCCATAACGATGTCGCTGGGTGGAGAGATCGCCAAGAAAGTCCGCCTTTTATCGGTTTTCCTTAGCCAGACCATGCCTCAACAAGCTTGTGGCAGGCTTGCGCGGGTGGGGAGAGGCGGAATGCGGGCGGGTGTCTTGGTCCGCGGCCAACTACGGAGGCATAGCGAAGCCACTATTCGGCGTCGCGTTTTGGCCGGAAGCGGAACGTCGGCTTCCTAGATTGTATGATTGGAAAGCCCACCTTTGATTCAGCGTAGTGCCCGAGATGCCGCCGACAGAGACGGGACAGCGGCGACCATGGAAGGTCAGCGTGCCCTCGCCTCCGGAGCCACCCACAAGAAGGCAGCCTTGTAGGCGGAGAAGCGGATCGTGCCGCTGTCGACATGCGCGGCGCTGGCGAGGCTTACGCCCGCAGCGGCGATGGCGGCAAATGCGGCTGAACGAAATGCGGGCGAAATCTTCATGATGAGAACTCCTTAAATCGCCGCTTACCTAGTCTGCCGGGCACGTCGGCGTCGTATCAAAGAACAGTCTGGCCCGTCATTTGTTCTAAGAACGCGGACTGAATCCGGTTGCGAGAAGGCCGCCACGAAACGAGGAGGACGGCGAACATAATACTCGGTGACAGGGGCTGGTGCAGCCAACGCCGGCTGGCCCAGGATCGCCTGCACGAAGTCCAGCGCCACGAAAGCGAAGGGATGGGCAAAGCTGTAAAGATGCAACAACCCACAACCTTGACCGGCTCACTGAGATGTGCCCCGGAGGCTCGTCGAAACGCCACCCACAGCGCGCTCCCAATGGCGCGCTTGAGACCCGCGCGCGGCTCTACTAGCCCGAAAACCTCACGCTCACGCCGCGCTGCCGAAAATAAGCCTGCATCAACTTGCGGCCCGAGCGGTTGTTCTGCGCCAACTTGGTCGGATCGAACATCGCCTGCTTTAGCGCCGCCTTAAGCGTCACGATATGTGCGTCGATGTCGGCGTTGTCTGCCGGAGCGAAGCATAGATACTTTCGGTCGCCTGGCCACGGTTGGTTCGCTCACAGATTGTCGTATCCGCTTCGCCACCACTGGAGCCTCAAAGCCTGAACGTCTTGCCGACCGCGGATGGAACGACCTTCTCGCCATAGGCGGCCGCCAGTGCGCTCACGGCGCGCCAACCGGTGCAGTGCCCGGGTGATATTAATTGCAGGTCAAACTGCGCCAGCGCTTCGACCGTCTCGGGGATGATTGGCTCGGTGATCCCGGAGAGGTGGAAGCCGCCAAACACGCCATAGAGCGGGATATCCGGAAACCGTGCCCGGGCGTGCGTCAGAACGTTGATCAGGCCGGCGTGCGAGCATGCGGTGAAGACGACTTGCCCCTTGCCGGCCACGTTGATCGCTACGAAACGCTCGTCCGGCATGACCTCGTCCAGCGCCCAACTGCCAGCCGCGGTCTGTCGATGTTGGCCGGGAAACCCGCGTTCGAACCGGGTCACGCGAGGGATTTCGCCGCTCACATAGAACGTCTCGTCAAAAAGCCGCTGCTCGTCTCGGGTAACGATGACATCGGCGCCGTTTCCGGACAGAATATCCACGCCCGGCACCAGCTCCATCGGCCGAAACTGCCCGTCAGCCGACTTGGTCGCGCGCAAGGCGAACATATCGGGATGCATGTAGGTCGGGACGGGCTGCCCGCCATTGCCCATTGTGATCATCTGGAGGGCGCGCGGCATTGCCCCGCCATGATCCCAGTGACCATGCGACAGCATCACCGCGCCGACTTTCCCGAGATCGACACCGAGCCTGACCACGTTGCGCTCAAACACCCATTCCTCAGGCCCGGTGTCGAACAGGAGCGTGCGGCTGGCGGATCCGGTCCGGGTGGTGATCAAACAGGAAAGCCCATGCGCGGCGCAGCACAGGCATTTCCCGGACAGCCATTGCATCCCGCGACGGCGATGGCCGGCAAACTCGGTCTCGACGAAACCAGGATTCGACGAGAGACTGTCGGTCGCGTTGTCGACCAGAAAGATGACCTCTGCCGTATCGACTGCTCTCATGGAAGCGGCCCGCCTGGCGATGCATCGGGGCCATTCTATCCAATTCGGTTGCGGTGCATAGCTCCGACAGGCATCCGGGGCCATGCTTTTCCTGTGTCGAGCTTGCGCGGACATCCAGAGGGGGAGGCGTAAATCGAGACCTGGCAGTCTTGCTTCATTTTTGCCATGTCGCGGTCAGCTGGCTGCTATTTTACGGTCTCGTATTTCTGCATTGCGTTCTCGATCGCATCCTGTATGGCCCTGCGAGCGCCGTCGATCTGCTTCGCGATCATCCTATCCTGAGCTGAAAGGTCATTCTTAACATCCGCATAGGCGAGGAAGGCCTCTTCGTTCTCCTTGAGCGTTTTTGGATCAACAGCTTTGGCTTCCAAGAGCGCCGCATTGCCCGCACCAATCTTGAACTTCTCATACTCGCCGGCCCCGCCGAAGAAGACGTTTCCATCTACATTGTCACCAATTCCGGGGACCGTCAGACCAGACGTGTACTGCCAGAGCGTCCACGGGTTCCCGCCCTTGAGACCGAGGTCGGATTGGTCGACCTTACCGGTCTTCGTATATTTCGCCAGCCAGATCATGTACCTGTCGAAATCCGGCGTTAGCAGTTCGTTTATGAGCGATTTTGGGCTGTAAAGGATCGGTGTCTTTTTGTATTTCGCCTCGATCAGCCCAAGCAGCGTCAGCACCTTTGCGCGTGTCTTGGTGATCCCATCGTCGGACGCACATTTTTTCTGTGCTCCTGTAAGCGGCCATTCATAGGAAACGGCAACAGGTAGCGACGAATCATCCACGGGGACGAAGCTTTCCAGAAGTTCCATCTGCTCTTTAGGCGTCTGGCAATAATTGAAGATCCGGTAGGCGCCCCGGTCAATGCCTACATCTTTGGCCTTCGCCCAGTGGCCCTCGAAAGCGTCGTCCTTCCCCTTGATGCCCACGGCACGGATGTATGCAAACTGAACGCCAGCCTCCTTCTTGACCCGTTTCCAGTTGATAGTCCCCTCGTAGCGCGAAACATCGATCCCCTTGACCGGGTAGGTCTCGGCGCTTCCGAAGACCTTCACCTCCGGATGGTCCGGAACGCTGCTGGCGGGCCCCGGTGGCACATACATCGCCGTCTGGACACCTTCACCAAGCGTGATGGGAGACGTGAAGAAAAAGCTGCCCCGGGCGACCGACTTGTCGATGGCACCTATCCAAGCATATCCCATTTCGATGGGGTTGCCGTCCTTGTCGGTCATCTTCTTATGGTTGATGCGCTGGATCTCCGTATCGAGATACACTGACAACGCGCCCAGGCGCGTGACGCCGCCCTGTTGGATCAGCTTTCCATCCTCAGAGATGAGCCGCTTGTACTCGATGTCAGCGACACCCTCTTCGATCCCATTGAGGAGCGTGTCAAAGAAGAAACTTCCGTTTCCCGCGCCGATCGAGAGAGTTTCCTTGTTGTCTGGACCCGCGGTCAGCGCATGAGAGCCAGCTTCGGTGAAATCGTTAAGGCTTCCTCCCATGGAGCCATCGCCGAACAGATTGCCGCCGAAGCACGCATTCACCAAGGCAAGCACGTGGAAGTAGGAAGACGACAATTTCTTTAGATTGTCGCGCAGCGAGGCCATCGGATAGGTGGCCGACGTGTCGTCCATGGATGTTGCGTTCGCCAGGACAAAGCTGGCGTCGCTGCCGCTGGTCCCATGACCGGAATAGGCTACCAGCAGCCTCGCTTTGTGCTTAGTTTCCCCCCCTTCCTGCGTGGAAAAGAAGTCCCCTCGTTTGACCAGATAGTCGCGCAGAAAATAGTCGATGGTATCCTTGCTGGCGTCGGAGTCCCTTAGAACAATCACCTCATCGAAGTGCTGGTTGTCGATGAGGAATTTGGTCAGATTGTCGCCATCAACGGCCGCCGCGGACACGTCCGCCACACCCTCGTTCTGGTAATCGGCAATTGCGATGATCAGCCCGATCGACCTGGTATCGTCCGACGACGTGACATGAACGCTCTCGCCGATCCGGGGGTCGAGCACGGTCGCGCCATTTTCATAGTGAGTAAAGAAGCGACAGTATTTGACGTCCTTTACCTCGGCGCCGACTGCGTTGCCTGTGTCACAGACTTCTGCCCGCGCGGAGAGGCAACCCAGCAGCAGCCAGAGGACTGAAAGGCCGATTGCAACCCTGAGCATCGATGGTCTCAGAACTTGTCGACACCGAACGTCATGTAGAATTCGTCCTCCGTGCCCTTGAACACGTTTGCATCAAACCCGCCTGTGTAGCCCTGTGCGAGCTTGGAGGAGTCCGTGAACTGCCAGAGTGCGTAGCCGGCGTTTTCCGGTACCTTGGGTATTTCCTTGCCGCGCGAGCTCTTCGAATAGTCGGCAATCCAGATCTTGTAGTCCTTGAACTCGCTGAAGCTGGCCGCCGAACCGATGCGCTCATTCCACCAGGCGCGGGCGGTGTAGATCATCGGCCGACGTCCGGTTCTCTGCTCTACCGCCTTCAGCCAGGTCTTAGCCGATGCGATAATGGATTTCGGCGGCACATTGGCCCACCGATCGGGCGCATCGGCCTTGGCCTTGTCCCACTCGAGATCCATCACGGGGGGCATGTCGACGGCCTTGAGCTTGCCGTTGTACTGCAGGACGTCGGAGAATGCCTTGGCCTGACCGGCAGCGTCAACGCCAGCGCTCAGGAAATGGTAGGCGCCGCGGTGAACCTTAACTTTGCCGAGCTCCTCCCAATAATATTGGAACATCGGGTCAATGTATTTCTTGCCTTGCGTAGCCTTAACGAAGGCGAATTTAACACGCCGCTTATCAAGATTTTTGAACGGGAAGCCGTTCTTGTTGTGGTGGCTCAGATCGATACCAAAAATAGAATCTTTGCGCGGCGTGTTCTCGATGACGTCGAACGTCGTGTCCGTTGGAAAAAGAAAGGGACCGTAAAGGCTGAACTTCTGTACCTCGGCAGCCAGGCCGGTATCTTCCGCCTCTGCGGCTTCCTTTACGAGTTCGAAGAGAGCCTCGCGGGAAACATCTTCGTCCTCGGGTATGGGCTCCAGCCCTTCTACATCCTGCTTCACCGAGGCGCCGCTGACATCCTCTGCCGAAAGCACGCCTGGATAAAATAGGGCCGCTGCGGAAACAATTGCTATAACGGCTTTGCGCATGATCTTGTCCTCCCAGCAATTCATAACGCAGCACCAACCACCTCGCAATACCAGATAAATCGTTATCTCCGTCTTGAATATGCGTCCAACGCCTGTTGGCAATTGTTGTTACTTCCTGAGTTGGGCCGCCAATGCGGTAGCGTCTGCAATTTGTTTTGCAGGCATGGAAGAAGCTGGTGGGTGATACGTTGTTTTCAACGCGTAGATCACGGCCGGAGCGGATATCTGCGAACGTTGTGTCCGAAAATTCGATCGTTGCTTCCGAGCTTCGAGTCTTTTCCAGGCGGGACCTCAAAGAATCGAAGATGCCAGGGAACGCTCGTCCAACCGCACAGCCGCCGGAAACATTGGCCTCCCTCTCCTTTTCCTGGTTCGAAAGGCCGATCCGGCTCGTAAAATGGCTTCGGAAATTATGAGCGGCCTCATGCGAACGCGGAATACTTTGCGCAGGCATTCCCGTCATCGCTTGGGTGGCGGGTTCTTCGACGTTCAGTGCGTTCAGCGCGGCGCATGCCGCTCATACCCGCTCCATCAGTCCGGGCGGCCGGTTTCGATGTTGATCAAATCCTTTGCGGCCGGCGCCGTGCCAAGTGTAATGCAGTCTTCAGGACGAAACGGTGCCGATAGCGTTTCCAGGAACAAATCGAGCTCACAGGATCTGCGGGTGACAAGGGTTCCATTGACCTTGTCCTTGATCTTGATCCATTTCGGAAATTCCTTTGCCGCCATATTGAATTCCTCGTCGTTCAGAAGCCTCAGCATCTTTGATCCGCTGAAGCCACGTGGCCCGGTCCCGACATTGAAGGCAAAAGATACAAGCGCGCCGAACTGCTCGTCGCTGATATCGGACGTGACCAGCTTGGCCACCGTCAGGCGAGCCTTAACGGTGTCTTGCTTCAGAAGAGCCAATCCTTCTTCGAGCGAGATTGGAGGGTCATACTGCGCCACCTCGTCTGGAACCTCAGCGCATGGCTTTCGAGCGATCAGGTGCCCGTAGCCGATGGTACAAAAGTCGAATCCAAAGTCCTGTTCATCAGAGGACCATCCTTCGAACGCCATTAAGATGTCGAGGGCCAACGGTGGCAGTTCGCGCGGCGCTTCGACGTTCGAACCATCGACGGACGAGTTCTGCGCTACTTGGGCAAACAGCTTTGAGGACAACTCGTTCGGTTCTACAGATTCTTGCGCGCCTGCCCCTTGACACACTAGCGAAAGCGCCGTGACGATGACGGCCCGCAAGCTTTTGCCCATGACCCACCCTCCACTTCTTAAAAGGTATTTGCATGTGTGAGAATCAACAAGCGAAAGTGCTGCAATTTCCGTCCTTTTGAAGCCGCTCCCACGCTTTTGCTCGCCTGACTTGCTAGGAAATTTTCTACAGAACTGCGTCGCTTATGTTAACGCACTGAAATTGCCTGTCTATTCATTTGCACTTACTCCAGCCCACCCACGGAACGCCCACTGTGGCGACACCGCGTCACCAGGCCTGCCAGAAAACAAGAGTGAGTCCGCCAAAGTTTCGAGCCGGAACTTGCAATCCTGTCAGCGCGCTCCAAGCTTCGCTTGAGAAATAGTCGCCGATCAAGGCCAGTAGATCGCGGCGACCCTTACTATGCGCATTGCAGAGGTGTCGCTGCGCGAGGTCGACCGTCGCCTTATCGAGGCGGCGCGCGCGATGGGCGGCGACCGCTGGATGATCATCCGCGAAGTGCTGTAGCTGGCTGCGATCGCTGAACATTGGCGATCGCAACCTGGACAATGAAGGTGACCGTTGGGTCAAAAGCAGAATTCCGGCAGCTATTCCTCGCCCCGCTTCTGCGCGATCAGGTCGAGGCGCTCGCGGTCGGAGCGTTGACGCTCGTCGCGGTTGCGCACGTCCTTGTAGGCGCGCTCGACCATGTTGGTGCGCGCGGTTGCAGCCGCGATCAGGCTGGCCTCTTGCCTGGCGCTTTCAAGGCTCGCCTCCTGGCGCCCGACCGCGCTGGCGATGCGGCGATGGTAGAGCTCGGGAAACAGGCCGGAAAGGGAATCGGCCTGGTCGAAATGTCCGACCAGATCCCTTGCTTCTGCCTCGGCGGCGCTGGCCGCGGCAAGGAAGGTGGCATGACGGGTCTCGTGCAGCGCCTTCAACTGCTCCTGCACCTTGACCAGTTTCCTGAGGCGGTCCCTGCGCGTGCTCATGGCTATCTTGCCAATGTCAGGTCGACAAAGCCGTCGACGAACAGCGACAGCATGGTGCCGACGGCGAAATAGAAGATGATCATGCCGCCGGCGATGATGAAGGGCTGGGAGATGAAATAGATCGGGATCTGCGGGGTCAGCTTGTTGACGAAGCCGATCGTCAGATTGACGAGAATAGCATAGGCGACGAACGGGCTGCCGAGGCGGATAACCAGGAAGAATGTGTCCGACACCGTGTCGGTGACATCGACGAGCGCGGCCTGCGGATTGAAGAAGATGTTGACCGGCGCGACCGTGTAGGAAGCCACCAGCGCCCGCACGATCTCGTGGTCGAAATCGAAGACGAACAGCATCAACAGCGCCGAGAACGAGATGATGGCGGCAAGCGCCGCCTGCGGCTCCGGCTCCTCGATCGCCGGTCCGCCGGTGCCGCCATAGCCGATCAGCATGGCGATGGCCGAGCCCATGAAGCGCAGGGCTTCCATGTAAAGCCTGGTCATGGCGCCGATCAGGCCGCCGACCAGAAGTTCCGAGATGATCATCGGCACCAGGATCTGCGGGCGCGGGTCGACGAAGGGGAAGATGCGATCCCACAGGAAGGCGAGCAGGCCGCCGGTGGCGGCGACCGCCACGAACAGCCTGACCTGGACCGGAACGCGGGCGCTGGACAGGCCGGGCATCAGCATGAAGCAGGCGCCGATGCGGCAGAAGGCGAGGAACGCCGCGATGACGACGCCTTGCGAGAGAACGCTCACGATATGGTCCCGAGCACCCTGATCTCGACGCCCTTGGCGATTTCGACATGGCTGAGCACCGGCAGCGTGGTGAACAGCCGCTCGATGATCATGCGCACATAGGGGCGGGCATCGGGCGCAGTGACCAGCACGAAACGCTCACCGGCCTCCAGATATTTCTTGATCGCCTTGGTCGCGTCCTGGCCGAATTCTTCCAGCTGGCGCGGATCGATGTCGAACTCGCGCACCTCGCCCTTGGCGTCGCGCTTGAGGCTCTGGTGGAAGGCGAGGTCCCAGCGGTTGCCGAGGCGCAGCACCTTCAGCACACCGCCCTCGGAGAGGTCGCCGCAGATCTGCTGCGCCATGCGGATGCGGACATGCTCGACGATCTGCTCGGTGCGGCGCACATGCGGCGCGATTTCGGCGATCGCCTCGATGATCAGGTGCAGGTTGCGGATCGAGACCCGCTCGGCGAGCAGCAGCTTCAGCACCGCCTGCAGGCCGGGATAGGAGATGTGCGTGGTGCAGATCTCGTCGGCGAGCTTGCGGTACTCCTGGTCCTGCCGCTCGAGCAGCGCCTTCATGTCCTTGTAGGACAGAAGCTGCGGCAGGTTGTTGCGGATGACCTCGGAGAGGTGGGTGAGCAGCACCGACATGTTGTCGGCGAAAGTGTAGTTCTCGCGCTTCAAGTCTTCGGCGAAGGTTTCGACCACGGAATAGGCGCGCATGCCGAAGGCCGGCTCGCGGATTTCCTCGCCCGGTATTTCGGGTATGTCGCGATTGCCGAGCAGCACCATGATTTCGCCGACGCGCATCTGGTATTCGGCCACCACGGTGCCGTGCACCTTGATCTGGTAGCTCTTCGGCGGAATGGCGAAATCGTCGGCGACCCGCACCTCCGGCACGACGAAGCCGTATTGGGTGGCGAATTTCTTGCGCATCTTGGCCATGCGGAAAACCAGTTCCTGATGCGAGACCAGCAGCCGGGTCGACAGCTGTTTGCCGATCAGGAGCTCGATCTCGGCGGTGGCGAGCGACGCCTTGACCGAGTTCTTTTCCTCTTCGACTTTGTTCGCCTTCTCCTGGTCCTTGATCGCTTCGGCGGCGGCGACGGCGCGGTTGTGTCGCATCGGGATGATATAGCCGAGGCCGGCCATGCCGGCGGCCAGCGCAAAGAATGGAAACAGCGGCAGGCCAGGCATCAGGCCGAGCAGCACCAGCAGTGAGGCCGCCACATAGAGCGCGCGCGGATGGGCGCCGAGCTGGCCGAACACCGCCTGGTTGGTCGAGCCGCGCGTGCCGCCCTTGGACACCAGCAGGCCGGCGGCGAGCGAGACGATCAGCGCCGGGATCTGGGTGACGAGGCCGTCGCCGACCGACAGCTTGATGAACACGTCGGCGGCTTCGCCCATGCCCATGCCGTGCCTGATATAGCCGATGGCGATGCCGCCGACGATGTTGATGGCAGTGATGATGAGGCCGGCGATGGCGTCGCCGCGGACGAATTTCGAGGCGCCGTCCATCGAGCCGAAGAAGGAGGATTCCTCTTCCAGCTCGCGGCGACGCAGCTGCGCCGTCTTGTCGTCGATCATGCCGGCGGAGAGATCGGCGTCGATCGACATCTGCTTGCCGGGGATGGCGTCGAGGGTGAAGCGGGCGCCGACCTCGGCGATACGGGTGGCGCCCTTGGTGATGACGATGAAGTTGACCACGATCAGGATCATGAAAACGATGAGGCCGATGACGAAGTCGCTGGCCATCACCAGCTTGGAGAAGCCGGCGATGACATAACCGGCCGCGTGCGTGCCTTCATTGCCATGCGACAGGATCATGCGCGTGGTGGCGATGTTGAGCGACAGCCGCAGCATGGTGGCGATGAGCAGCACGGTCGGGAATGATGAGAAGTCGAGCGGCCGCTGGATCCACAGCGCCACCATCAGGATCAGCACCGAAAGCGCGATCGAGAAGGCAAGGCCGATATCGATGAGAAAGGCCGGGATCGGCAGGAACAGCACGGCCAGGATGATGACGATGCCGATGGCGAAGAAGACGTCGCGGCCGTTCTTGGCCACCGCGCCGGGCTGAATGCTTTCGCTGATCGCCATGTCGTCCCCAAAAAAAATGCCAAGCCTGCCCGCGCGGCAGCCCTGTGAGCCTAGCCGGCCAAGCTTGCGCGAGGGTGGGAGACTGGCTACTGGGCTCTGGATCGCGCTTCCAAAGGAAATCTCATGCTCCTGATCATTGGCACCATCCGCTTGTCACCGGAAAGGCTAGGGGAGGCGAAGCCCGTAATGGAACGCATGGTTTTGGCCAGCCGCACCGAACCCGGCTGCCTCGAATATTCCTACGCGCAGGACGTGCTCGACACCGGGCTCATCCGGATCACGGAAGTCTGGAGCGACAGGGCAGCGCTCGACGCGCATTTCCGCTCGCCGCACATTGCGGACTGGCGTGCGAGCTGGCCGGCACTTGGCATCGGCGAGCGCAATCTCGTGCTCTATGAAGCCGGCGAGCCCAAGCCGACCTGATCGATCCGCCAGCCGGCTGCTCGTCAGCCACCGGCGAGCGCTCAGGATGGTGCCAGCCGACGGGGTCGCCGTTTGCGTTCCAGCAGAGGTAGCACCCGGCCGCAACCGGCTGCCACAATGGCGCCTTGTCTGTCGCCATTGTGGTTGCCATGCCATGTCGCCGGGCGTATCAGGCGGGCTTTCCACTGCCTTTTTCTGATATCGGCGAGCCGCCCCGGTGCTTTCCAGAAACCACAGCGAAGTCTACGCCCGCCGGTTCCGCGCGGTGCTGATCAGATCGTTGCCGCTGCTCGAGGCGCGCGGCATCGCGGTGGTCATTCTGGCCGGTATCGTCGGGGTGATGGCGGGGGTCCTGGTCACGGCGATGAGCCAGATCGTGCAGGACCTGCACGGGCTGTTGTTCGGCGTGCAGCCCGGCGGCCGGCTGTCGGGCATGTTCTCGCTCGCCAATCCGATGCAGGCGCTGATACCGGCGATCGGTGGCATCCTGCTCGGGCTGACGGTGATCTGGTTGAGACTGCGGAAATTCCGCACGCCCATCGACCCGATCGAGGCCAACGCGCTCTACGGCGGGCGCATGTCACTGACCGACACCTTCATCATCGCTGGCCAGACCATGATCTCGAGCGGATTTGGCGCCTCGGTCGGGCTGGAGGCTGGCTACACGCAGGTCGGGTCCGGCCTGGCGTCGCGGCTGGCGCGCATCTTCCGGCTGCGCCGCAACGATGTCCGCATCCTGGTCGGCTGCGGTGCCGCCGGCGCCATCGCCGCCGCCTTCGATGCGCCGCTGACCGGCGCCTTCTACGGCTTCGAACTGGTCATCGGCATCTACTCGGTCGCCAATGTCGCACCTGTCATGACCGCCGCGATCTCGGCCTCGCTGACCGCCGAGATGTTTGGCGGGGTGCCGTTTCCGCTCGAGCTTTCAGGCCTGCCAGCGCTGACCGCCAGCCAGTACGTGCCGTTCCTGCTGCTCGGCCTGCTCGGCGGTGCGGCCTCGATCGCCATCATGCATCTGGTGACGCTGATCGAACGCGGCTTTGCCAGGCTGTCGATCGATGCATCGCTGCGCCCCGTCATCGGCGGCGTCATCGTCGGCCTGCTGGGACTGGTCACGCCGCAGGTCCTGTCCAGCGGCCATGGCGCGCTGCATCGGGAATTCGCGATGAACTACGGCCTGGCCGTGGTGGCCAGCGTCTTCGTGCTCAAGCTGGCGGCGTCTGCCATCTCCTTGGGCTCGGGCTTTCGCGGCGGGTTGTTCTTCGCCTCGCTGTTCCTTGGCGCGCTGCTCGGCAAGGCGTTTGCCGGTGTGATGGCTCTTGTGTCGCCAGCAACCGGCATCGACCCCGCCGTCGCTGCTGTCGTCGGCATGACGTCGCTCGCCGTTGGCGTCGTCGGCGGCCCGCTGACGATGACCTTCCTGGCGCTGGAATCGACCCGCGACCTGACGCTGACCGGTGTCGTGCTGGCGGCTTCGATCATGTCGGCCATCCTGGTGCGCGAAACCTTCGGCTACTCCTTCTCGACATGGCGCTTCCATCTGCGCGGCGAGACCATCCGCAGTGCTCACGACGTCGGCTGGATGCGCAGCCTGACTGTCGGCTTGATGATGCGCAAGGATATCAAGACCATCCATGCCTCGACGACGCTGGCGGCCTTCCGCGGGCAAGTGCCGCTCGGTTCGGCCCAGCGCATCATTGCCGTCGACGATGGCGATCACTATGTCGGCGTGCTGATCGTGGCCGAACTGCACAGCGATCCCTCCGACGGCGAGGTGGCGGTGCGCGATCTTGCAAAATACCAGGACGCGGTGCTGGTGCCGAGCATGAACGTGCAGGCCGCCGCCGAAACCTTCCAGCGCGCCGGCGCTGAAGAGCTCGCCGTGGTCGAGGATTTCACCGACTGCATCGTGCTGGGGCTGTTGACCGAGGGCCATTTGATGCGGCGCTATGCCGAGGAACTCGACAAGGCGCGCAGGGACCTGTCGGGCGAAGGTTAGGTCAGCCCGCCGCTTCAGGCCAGGCGCGGTTCGGAAGCGAACTGTCGCTGTTCGTCACTTCCCTCGTAGAAGCTGAATGTGCCCCGACCGTCACGCTTGCTCCGGTAGAGCGCAAGGTCGGCTTTCCGCAACAGGTCGTCCAATGACAATCCGTCGTCGGGTGCAACGGAGATTCCGATGCTGGTGCCGATGGAGATTGAATGCCCGCAAACAGCGAACGGTTCATACATCGCGGCAACCAGACGGCGTGCAAGGACGCTGGCGTCGGATCGCCGATGGATATCGGTCTGCACGATCGCGAACTCGTCGCCTCCAAGACGTGCGACCGTATCGTGATCGCGAACCGAGGCGCTTAATCGTCCGGCAACCTGCTTCAAGAGCTCATCTCCTGCCTGATGGCCAAGCTGGTCGTTGACCGGCTTGAACCGATCAAGATCCAGGCACAGGACGGCTATGGTTCCGTTGCGCTTCGTCTTTGCGATTGCCTGCTGCAAACGGTCATTGAACAGCGCGCGGTTGGGAAGATCGGTCAAGTGGTCGTGGTGCGCCATATGGGCAACCAGTTCCTGGTTGCGGCGCTGTTCCGTCACATCCAGGTAGGTTGTCACAAATCCTCCCCCGCTGAGGGGAACGCCTCGTACTTCAAGCACCGTGCCATTGGGTCGGGTACGGTGGTAGCTGTGGGGCGTTCGCTGTCTGACCAGCTCAAGGCGCCTGCTTACGTGTTCGTCGACCGACCCGGGGCCATACTCACCTCGTTCAGCATTGAACCGGAACAAATCCCCCATGTTTGGATAGCCATTGCGGAAGAGTTCCGGAGGATAATCCAGCATGGACTTTTGCTGGTCGTTGCAGAGGACCATCCGCAGGTCGTCATCAAACAGGGATATGCCGCCGGGGAAGTTGTCGACGACTGCCTCCAGGAGCCGAACTCTTTCCCGCAGGGACTGGTCTGGCGGGCCGATCTTTGCCGGTTCGTGCGATTCGCAATCCGTCTGTGCACCCGATTTACGCAATGCTGACATCTGGGTTTCTCGTTGTGTCCTTGCAGGGCGGCTTCCCGTCAAGGCCACGAATACGCCAAAAACCTTTATATCAGGTTCCTCTAAAATTCGTGGAAAGCTCTAATGTTCGATCGGGCCTTTCGCCATCACGAGGGCCGTACCTGCAGTGGTCGGGCGCTCGATCATGCGCCGCACGCGCGGCGGCTCGTCGCCGCTGTGCAGCGCCCGCAGGCGCTCGCCGACGACGGCGTCGGCATGGGTGATGCGTCCATTGTGGCGCACATATTCGATCCAGGTCGGTGTGTGATAGTGCTCGATCCAGATCGCCGGATTTTCGAGGTCGCGCGCCAATGTCCAGTTGCGGGCGCCGTCACGGCGGCGGATGCGGCCGCGTTCGGCCATGGTGGCGAGGAACTCCGGCACGTCCCCGTCGCGGATGATGTATTCGATCATGATGGCGATGGGGCCGCTGCGCGGCTTCAGGTCGAGCGCCAGGTGCGGTTCCTTGAAGCGGTTGAGCGGATCGAGGTTGAGCACCTGCTGTTGCGGCAGCGGCAGCAAGAGGCCGATGGCGCCGCCGGCCAGCATGGCGATGCCGGCGGCGATCAGCGCGGTTTCGGCGCCATGCGCATCGGCGACGACGCCCCAGATCCAGCTGCCGAGCGCGATGCCGCCGAAGGTCGCGGTCTGATACACCGACAGCACCCGGCCGACCACCCAGCGCGGTGTCGCCATCTGCACCGTGACGTTGAAATGCGACAGCGCGATCACCCAGCAGGCGCCGCCGACAAGCAGGCCGAGCGACGTCTGCCAGGCATGATGGCTGACGGCGGCATTGAAGGCACAGACGGCGAAGCCGGCGAAGGCACCGCGCACCATCGTCTCGCTGGACAGCAGCTGCCGCAGCCGCACGCTGATCAGCGCGCCGCCGACCGCGCCGATGCCGAAGGCGCCAAGCATGATGCCGTAGGTCAGGGCATCGCCCTTGACAACATCGCGCGCCACCAGCGGCAGCAGCGCCAGCACGGCGCCAGCGCTGAAGCCGAAAGCGGCGCCCCTGACGAGCACCTTGGCGATGTTGGGCGACATGGCGACATAGCGCAGGCCGGCGCCCATGGCGGCACCCAGCGACTCGCGCGGCAAGGTCGAGACCGGCAGCTCCGGCTTCCAGCGCGCCAGCACGACGATCAGGCCGATGTAACTCACCGCGTTGGCCGCGAAGGCGGCCGCCGCACCGGCCGCGGCGACGATGATGCCGCCGATCGCCGGGCCGACGCTGCGGGTCAGGTTGAAGCCCATCGAGTTGAGCGCGACGGCGGCCGGCACCTTGTTGCGGGGCACGATGTCGCCGACGGAGGCCTGCCAGGACGGGCTGTTGAGCGCCGTGCCGCTGTCGATCAGGAAGGTGAAGGCCAGCAGCGTCCACGGCGTGATCAGGCCGAAATAGGTGAACAGGGTCAAAAGCACCGAGACGACCAGCATGAAGGTCTGGGCGACCAGCATCACCTTGCGCCGGTCGAAACTGTCGGCGATGGCGCCGGCGACAAGCGCAAACAGCATGATCGGCAAGGTGGTCGAAGCCTGGACCAGGGCCACCTGATAGGGCGAGGTGGCGATCGTGGTCATCATCCAGGCGGCGCCTACGCCCTGGATCAGGCCCCCGAAATTCGAGACGAGACTTGCCGCCCATACGGCGCGGAAAATGCCGTGCCGGAAGGGCGCCAGCGCCGAAGCGCTCTCGCTTTCCGGCTTTTCGTCAATCATCGGTGGTACCTGCCATGTCGTGCCTGCTCGTCAGATGATCCGTTTGCTCAGATCATTTGCCGAAAGTAGGGCAAGGCACCGCAAAGGGCGAACAGCTTTCGGCAAAGGTGATGGTCCAACAATGGGATAGAGCCGGTCCACGCCTCTATTGCCCACGAGTCCGAGGACGTAGCGGGCGTCACGAACTTCCGCGTGCAGCGCTTCGGTGGGGTGGCTGGTGGTATGGCGACGGGACGGCTTGCTGAGTTGCTCAGAACCCGTTCTGGATGCGCTCGAAGATGACGTTGGTGAAGGCCGATATCTGGCTGCCGATGAAGGGGCCGGTCAGTGCCACCACCAGCATGATGGCGACGATCTTCGGCACGAAGGTCAAGGTGATCTCCTGGACCTGCGTCAGCGCCTGGATGAGGGCGATGCCGATGCCAACCGCCATGGCGACCAGCACCACCGGTGCGGACGCGGTGAGCACCGTCCACACCGCGTATTGGACGATGTCGAGTGCGTCGGCCTCGTTCATGGGACTGACCCTGCCGGAAGCGTCAGCTCGCTGCCTTGACCGAGACTCCCGGGCCGACCGCGATTTCGGTGCCGTTCTGCAGTACGGCGATCAGGCCGTTGCTGGCAAGGCGCACCGACGCCACCGTGCCCGTCGTCTTGCCGTCGGCCGAGGTTATCGAGCGCCCGATCAGCGCGTCGGCCTGCGACAGTGCCGACGACGACATGATCTGGTCGAGCTTGGTGTTGGTCTGCACCGACTGCTCGACCTGCGAGAAGGTGGCGAGCTGCGCGACATATTGCGTCGAGTCCATCGGCTTGGTCGGATCCTGGTTCTTCATCTCGGCGATCAGAAGCTTCAGGAACGACTGGTAATCGACCGCGGTCTTGGAGGTCTTCTGGCTGGCCTGGTTGGCGCCAGTCGGTATCGTCGTCGTCATGTCCACGTTCATCAGTATCGTGCTCCCACAGCCAGCGGGCGCGTGGCACCCGGAACATCGTCATTGCCGCCAAGCGCGCGGCGTTCGAGCGGATAGAGCGCACGGATCGCCTTCAGCGCCTCGTAGATATGATCCTCGCCGACCATGCGGTCGATCTGCTTCAGCGCGGCGCAGATCTGGGTGTCCTCGAAGCTTGCCAGCAGCAGCGGCAGCGAACGCCGGAACATATCGCGCGCCTCGGCCGCGCCGGCCGGGTTTATCAGCATGACCTGCAGGATGAAATACAGCTGCTTGAGCGGCGTCGAGGCGTCGTCGGCCTGGAGCACATGGCTTTCGAGCAGGAACTGCATGTCGTTCATCAATTCGACGGTGACCTTGCGGTCGACGCGGATGACGGCGCCGTTGATGTAGATCTTCTCGTTCGGCTTCAGCGATATCTTCAGCGTGTTGGTCATTGAATGCCGTCCCTGATGATCTGGGACACCTCGATCAGCCCTTCGAAATTGTTGGTGCGGCCCTGGCGAATGTCCTCTGCCTCGCGCAGCAGCCACAGGCCGATGGAAATGAGGTTGGCGCGCAGTTCCTTGGGCAGGGCGTTGTCGCTGGAGCCGAGATCCTCGACGAAGGTGGTCCAGACGCGGTTGGTGAAATGCAGCGCCTCGACCGCCTCCATCGAGTGGTGGCCGGCGGCGGCCGCCGCCGACAGCATGTCGATCGAGCGGGTCAGGAGTTCCCGCTCGCGGTCCTTGGCGTCGGCAACGGAGGTGCTCTGGATGTCGGCGTAGGAGAATTGGTACATCGTTGGGGCTCTACCGTTCCGTTAAGCGTTGTCAGGTCAGGTAATTCAACAGACTGAGCTGCTGTAGGCGTGCGGTCAGCGCAAAGGATGTTTCGATGTGCTGCGTCAGGTCGGCGACGCGGGTCGCGGCCTCGGCCGGATCGACGCCTTCCAGATCGACAATGTGCCGTTCGAAAAGGTCGACCTGCGTTTTCATGCGGTCGTTCGCATCGGAAACCCGCTTCTGGACGATGCCGGTCTCGGACTGAAGCTGGCCAATGCCGCTCAACGCTTCGCCGACGATTGCCGTGGAGCGGCTGACGACCTTGTTCTTCGCGGCTTGGCTGATGTTGCTGGACATCAGGCTGGAGACCATAGCTGCCGCCATGGCGAGCTTTTGGATGCCGTCGCTGTTGGCGCTGGTCGAGGTCGGTGTGGTTTCGTTGAGGGCGATGCGGCTGACGATCTGCTGGTCGGTGGCGTTCGACCAGTTGCCTTGCCAGCCCGCGCCCATGAACTGCGGCACGACGTCATTGGTGATGAAGTCGTCGATCTGGGCAGCGGTGATGTTGGCCGCTGCCGGGTCATTCTGGGTGAAACCGAAATTCGCGAGGAAGGCGGCATCGAATGCCGCTTTGGCGGGAGAGCCGGCGGCGTTGAAGTCGTTGATCGGCTTGACGTCGGTGTTGGTGCCAGCGAACAGGTACTCGCCATTGACGCTGGTGTTGAGGATCGAGGTCAGCTGCTGGATGGTCGTGTTGCCGGAGGATTGGGTGAGACTGTTGGAAGAATCGCTAGATGACGCGGTGGTCAGGGCGGACAGAAAGCTCTGCGCGGCGCTGGCGAGCTGGCCAAGCGATGTCTGTGTCGAGGACAGCCGGGCGCCGACCAGTCCGTTCGAATCGATGATGACATTCAGTCGGTCGAGATCACGCGAGAAGGTGACGGACTGGGCGGTGCGCCCTCCGAGGGCGAGGCCGACATCGGCGACCCTGCCGGTCGAGGATTCTTTCGTGGCTTTGACAAGCTCGGCCTGCATGCGCATCTGCTGGTAGCGCATGGCGTTCGATATGGCGGCTGACGAAACTGAAGTCATGGATTATCCCACCGCGTTGAGCAATGCCGTCATCATATCGTCGACGGTTTTCATCATCCGGGCCGATGCCTGATAGGTGTGTTCGAGGTCGAGCAGCAGCGACATTTCCTGGTCGACATTGACGCCGGTCGCGTTGGACAGCGCCTCGGCGCTGCGCGATGCCAGCGCTTCTTTGGCGTCGGAGGCGGTCGACGCCTGCTGGCGCACGCCCTCGAACCAGCCGATCGAATTGGCCGCGTAGTCGGAAACGCTGGACGTTGCCGAAACCCCGGCGGCAGGGTCGAAGGCCATCGGCTTGTCGAGCCGGTCGCCATAGGCAACCAGAAGGTCTGAATAGGACGCGCCGCCGCCGGTGTTGGCGACATAGGCAGCACCATTGGCGCCGCCATCGCGCAGCAGCGTCGGATTGCCGCCAGTGCTCAGGTCCATCGCCGTATTGACGCTTATGGAAGCGGCAAGGCCGTTGACCAGCGTGCCCGCTGCCGGCACGGCCGGCGCGCCCGACCAGGTGAACAGGCCGGCGGCATTGGGCATCGCAGGCGCAGTCTCGGCAAAGGCCGTGATCAGGCCGCGTGCGGTCTCGTCGAGCTGGCTCTGCATGGTCGAGGCGACGCCGTCGCGCAGTTGCAGCAGGCCGGCTAGCTTGCCGCTGGCGCTGGTGTTGCCGCCCGCGCCCGCCGAGATCGGCACATTATCGATATAGACCGCATTGCCTGCGGCACCGGCGGTGTAACCGGACGACGCTACGAAGCTGACCGTGCGCGGTATGGTTTCGAACAGCGTCGTGCCGTCACCGGTGGTGATGACCATGTCATTGTCGCCGCGCGTGAAGGTCGAGATCGGGACATAATCCGAAATCTTCTTCAAAAGCGCGTCGCGCTGGTCGAGCGCATCGGAAACATCAGTGCCGGAACGGGTTCCAGAGATGACCGCGGCGTTGGCATCCTGGAACTGGCTGAGCAGCGAGTTGAGGTCGTCGACCGCCGTGGCGATCTGGCCGTCGGTCTGGGTGCGGAAATCCTGGACCGCCTTGGCGCCTTCATTCAGCGAGCGCACCACCTGTTTGGCCGCGTCGATGACGCTGGCGCCGAGGTTCTGGTTGGACGGCGAGGTGGCGTAGAGCTGCAGCGCCTGCTGCAGATTGCCGATCGCGGTTGAGGGCGATGACGCATTGTCGACGCCATTGACCGAAACGCCTAGCTGATCCATGCCGCTATACAGCGCGTTCTGGCCGCTCCAGGCCGACAGCGCGCCGAGGTTCTGGCGGAACAGCAGGTCATTGGCGGCGCGCTGGATATCAACCGAACGCGCGCCCGGCGCCGTGCTGGTGACGACGGCCTGGCGGCGCGAATAGTCCGGGTTGGAGGCGTCCGCGACATTGCGCGAGACGACGCTGGTCTGCCGCGCGGTGTTCATAAGCGCCGATTGGGCAATGCTCAGTGCAGTGGACAGCGACATGCGGGTCTTTCACGGGCGGTGCCCGTTTTATCTCTTCAGGTTGACAAGGACGTCCATCAGATCGGAACCGGTCTGGAAGACTTTCGAATTGGCGGTGTAGCTGCGCTGCGCCGCGATCATGTTGGTCAGTTCTTCGGCGATATCGACGTTGGAATTCTCGAGCGCGCCGGAGATGATGGAGCCGGCCTTGCCTTCATTGGCAAAGCCGATACGGACCGCGCCGGATTCGGTGCCCTGTGCGTAGACGTTGCCGGGCAGCGCGGTGAGTTCGTCCGGGCTCTGCACATCGGCCAGCGGAATCTTGTAGAGCGCCTTGGTCGAGCCGTCCTTGTACTGCGCCGAGATGGTGCCGTCCTTGCTGATCTGGATCTTGTCAATGGTGCTCGGCGCGTTGCCGTTGACCTGGGCATCGGAAACGGTGAAGCCGGCGCCGAGCTGGGTCAGTTTCGACAGGTCCAGCGAAAAGCTGGCGCCATTGGGCACTGTCAGGCTGACGCTGGTGACGGCGCCGGTCAGCTTGCCGGTGGTGGTGTCGAAGGTGAGGTTGGCCGAGCCCAATGCGCCGCCGGTGTAAGGGAACGACGTGCCGGGAGTGGCCTTCGATTGATCGAAGACCGAGACCTGCCAGGTGCCGGCGCCGGTGTTGGTGAAATAGACGTCAAGCAGCTTCTTGTTGCCGAGATTGTCGTAGGCGACCATCGAGGATTTCGAGGTGTACTGCGCGCCCGCACCGTTGGTGGTGGGCAGATTGCCGGCGGCGACCGGCGTCGCGCCTGCCGGCAGGTTGCCGGTGTAAGTACCCTGGGTGCTCGGCGTTGCCGTCATCCCCTGGTCGGAGATGACCACTGGGGTCAGTCCCTCGAAGCCGTTGACCGTCGCCGCCGGCACGCCGTTGGCGTAGCTGTAGGCCATCAGCTGGAAGCCGGCCGCGTTGACCAGCCTGCCCTCCGCATCCGGAACGAAGGCGCCGGCTCGTGTCAGGAAAGGTGTTCCGCTCGGATCCTGAACGACGAAGAAACCATCGCCGTTGACGGCAAGATCGGAGACCGAGGTCGTATATTGAAGCACGCCCGGATCGCTGACCGCCTGCCGGATCGTCGTGGTGACGCCGCCGGAATTGTAGGCACCGCCCGTGCTTGGCATGACCAATGTCGAAAATTCGGCGGAGGATCGCTTGTAGCCGGTGGTGTCGGAATTGGCGATGTTGTCGGCCACCGTGGACAGCCGGTTTGCCTGTGCATTCATGCCGGAAACGCCGGTCCGCATCATTCCGTAGAGGCTCATCGAAACGTCTCCCCAATGTGGATGCCGCTGGCTCCAATGTGGATGCCACTGGCTGCGAGGCTACGCATGTTGTCTTGCGCGAGGCTGGCGCGGGGCTGCATCAGAAGACGAGCCGGTAGCCAAGGAAGCGCTTGGAATCGATCGGGTCGGTGCCCAGCTTCTCGCGCAGCTTCTTGCGCAGTTTGCTGATGTGGCTTTCCACCACGTTCTCCTCGACCTCTTCGTCGAAGATGCCGTAGATGGCGTTGAAAACCTGGGTCTTGGTGACGCGGCGCCCGCGATTGCTCGCCAGATATTCGAGGATGCGGCGCTCGCGGCGCGGCAAGGGCAACGGCTGGCCGTCGATCTCTGGGTCGCGGCCATCCATGAAGATGCGCATGGCGCCGATCTCGGTGTAGGCGACATCTTCCTGGGCACGGCGGCGGATGGCGGTGATGCGGGCTAGGATCTCGCGGATGTGGACGGGCTTGCGAATGACGTCGTCGACGCCGCTCTCGAACAACCGCAGCGTGTTCTCCAGCGAATGCTGTTCGCTCAAGGCGATGACGGGTGCGCCGGTGCGGTCGCGGATCTGGCGGGGAGAGACCGAGCCTTCGCGGCAGTCGCCGATGAGGAAGGCCCGGACCGACCTCAGGTCGGTGTCGGCGGCAGAGCTTACCCACTCGCCGAACTCGCCCGGCGCGAAGCCTGCACAGGCGACACCCTCACGGTCAAAAAGTGAATTGTATCCCTCTGTTACGAGCTCGCGCTCGTCAACGATCACAATCATCGGCCCGCCTCCGAATCAAATCCATTTGCCCCGTGAGAAAAGGGGTATCCGCTGGCGGGAATCCTGAACAACCGTCATTTCTTGTAGCTAGTTTATTGGGAGTCTGGAATCGCGCCGGTTGCATTAGCGAGCAACCAGAGATGCTTCGGCGGCAAGTTTTGACCTAATCGAAGCGACAGGCCGGGGCTGCGCGATTGGCGCATTGGAGGCGGAGGATACGCTTAGGGGTTGCAGAAGCCGCGAGCGTTCGCGGTCCATTTTCCGAAGCCGGTGGCGACCATGTTGGCAATGACACGGCAGACATAGATCTTCTGCGCCGGATCGTTGTCGGGACCGGCGTGATAGCGGGCGACGGCCATCGACCAGGTCTCGTGACGGGCATGGAGACTGGCCAGGAAGCGCGCCGCATAGTCGACGTTCTGACGCGGATCGAGCATCTCCTCGACGCTGCGGAAATGCGACGCGTGGTAGTGATGGTTGATCTGCATGCAGCCCAGATCGATCAGCGTCTTGCCCTCGCGCCGGGCATCGGCGAACGCGGCAAGGGCCTCGGTCCGGCTCTTCGGAAAGACCGCTTTTCCTTCTATATTCAATGCGTTGGGCTGAAGGCTGCCCTTGTTGCCGGTTTCCGTCAAGCCCACGGCATAGAGGATGCCGGCGGGCACGCCATAGCGGTCGGCGGCGCGCAGGATCTCCGGCTCGCAAGGGTTGGTGGCGGCAGCGGCGGTGCCTGCTGCGCTAGATAAACATATCGCCGCCAGCGCGCTCGCGAGAAGGCGAAGTGCTGCGGCCGTAGTCCTGCGCGTCGTCATTGCGGTTTCCTGCGGATTGCTGACCCGGTTGCTGGCCACCCGCTCCACCATTGCCGCCGCTCGGGTTTCCAGGTTGGAAGGATGACGGGTCGCGGTCTGATGCCGCCGACAAGGGGGCGGTTGCATCGGTGCGGGTCGCAGCGGGGATCACTACCGAAGGTTGCAGGATGGTGACCTTGTCAACCTCGAAACCGAGCCCGCGCAGCGACTTGACGATCGCCTCGCTGTCGCCGGACAGCCGACGATAGGCGTCGTGTGTTTCGGGCTTCAGTTCAATCGAAAGTTGTTCTCCGGAGAGGCGAAGGTTGGCCGTCACCATGCCGAGTTCGGCGGGGTGAAGTTCGATCTTCAACACATGTGTCGGAACGGCAACAGGGCTGGCCAGCTGGGTGGCCGCGGATGAGGCTGAAAGCGCCTTTTGCGGGCCGCCATCGGCGGCTATGGCGTTGACCACATTGAGGGCTGCCTGGCTGATGGGGCTTTGCGGCGGCGCCGGGAAGCTCTGTTGCGACACCACGTCGATGCGGTCGGCGGACAGGGACTGTTTTCCCGCTTCGGGCCGTAACGAGGTCTGCACATCCGCGATGCTTTTCAGCGTCGGTGCGGCGTCCTTCGACTGCACGCCGGGCACATCGGAGGTTGTGGCGTCCGGCAGTTTCGGGGCCGCCACGATGGTGTCGCGCCTCGGCGCGCCGGAGGCAACGCCGGCAGCGCTCGGCGGCTGGCCGTCAATCTCCGTCAAAGGCCCGTCGACGATCGACGCCTGCTCCGGTTTCGACATTGTTTCGAGGACGTCGTTTCCGGCCGTGGACTTTGTCCGATAGGTCTTTGGCAGCGGAGCCTGCGCGTCGAGCGCCGGGTCCGGCGGGCTCTCCCCGTTGGCCGCGTCGCGCCCGGCTGCCTTGGCCGATGTCGAGAAATGGCGCAGGTCATGAAACGCGATCAGCAGCGGCAGATGGTCCTGAAGCGGCACGGCTTGGGCGTCCGGCGCCGTCTCCTCGGCGTCGGCATCGTCCTTGTGCGATTTTGCCTCCAGGTCGTCCTTGCTGATTTTCACGGTCGGCACTTTGGCCGAGACGATCTTTCCGGGACCGGCTGCTGGCGGCCCGGCCTTGCCGTCATGCCCGGCTAGGCCGGCAGCGAGCTTGCCCCAACGCTGCTCGCGCGATCCCGCCTCGGTCGCCGGCTGCTGTTCCGTTCGGGCAGGACCCGTGTCGCCGCGCAGCATCTTGCCGAAGCCGGCGTGATCGTTCTTGCCTTTCGCAGCCGGTTGCTCCGGCGTCGCGCGCGCGGCGGCAAATCCTGACAAGGCGGAGCCTAGGCTGGTGGTCATTTGGGGGCGGCTCCAAGCATCTGGTCGATCAGGTCGAGCTGTCGACGTGTTCTGGTCATGGCGGCGTCGGTCAAGTCGGTGGGCTCGGGGGCGGCCGCGGGCGATGGCGCCGACGCCGGCACGACAGCCGCCGCATCGGCTGGCGCAGCCGCGACCGCCGGCGTTTCCGGAGCACTGGCGGCCGGTCCGCCGGATACGGTGGTGACGACAGGCTGCTCCGAGACGGCGCCTTCGACCGGCGGCAGCCCGCTCGCGTCGGCGCCTTGCGCCGTGGCGGTCTGGGGCACCGGAGGTTGCTCGGCCGCAACCGGGACAGGCTTTTCCTCGGGAAGGGCGGCGGGCGGCGCCACGACTTCGCCGGCGATCGTTTGAGCGGCGTCGAGCAAGGCGCGGTCGCCTTCCGACAGCCTGCTGCGGTCAATCTTGCCGAGCTTGGCGCGCACGTCCTCGATAGTGCCCGAGGTGACGGTGGACAGGCTGGCGTAGAGCAGGGCGCGCGGATCGTCCTGGTTGGAGTTGCCGTCGCGACCCTGCTCGGCCCGAGCCGAAGCGAAGGCTGACAGGTCGTTCAGGCCGTCGATCGCGGCGCGGCGGGCGATGCGCAGGTAGATCACCTTCTCGCGTTCGGGATCCATCATCGAGGTGACGTCGGCCAGCTTGTCCTGGCTGATCGACATATGCAGCGCGATGACGCCGGAGACGAAGGAGTCGGCGAACTGGCTGGCATAGGGCGAATAGAGGTAGCGCTCGACATACTGGGTGGAGGCACGCGCGAAGCGTGCCGCGTCGCCCTGCGCGGCGGCAATGCCGACGGAACGGCGGAGCGCTGCTTCCTCGACCAGCGTGCCGGGGCTGAGCAATCTTGCCTCGTCGAGCAAACCGAGCGCCGTCGCCGGCTGGTCGCCGGCAAGCAACGAGCCTTTGACCAGGGCAAGGAAAGCGCCGAGATCGGGAGGCAGCGTCATCGGATCGATCGGCTTCAGCGCCTCGATCGCCTTGCCGGGCCGGCCACTGAGGTAGTCGATCACGCCCTTGGCAATGGCAAGGCTTTGCGGGTCCGTCGTGGCGCGCGACGTGGCGGCCTCGACAGTCACCGGATTGCCGCCGCTCATGCCGTAAACAAGCAGGGCGCGAAAGTTCTTGGGATCCTTGAAATCCTCGGCGTCCGCCGTGCGCAGGCGCGCATCCGCCATCTCGAGCAGCTTGGCCTGCATCGGCAGGGCGGCATGATCGCCGGCGGCGATGCGATCCTGAATGAGCTGCAGCGAGCGCACCAGCTGATACGGCTGCAGCGCGTCCTGGGCGAAGCAGGCCGACGGATGTCCGCCGGCCAGCAGCAACAGGCCGATCAACCGGCTGGTGACGGCCGCCCGCCTCATCCGCCGGTCGCCATCAGGATTTCGATGCGGCGGTTCGCGGCCGCCAACGGATCTGCCGGGTCCTTCGGCTGGCGGTCGGCGAAGCCAGCGACCTCGGTGATGCGGCGTTCGTCAACGCCACCGCGCACGAGCATGTAGTAGGCGGAATGCGCGCGCGCCGTCGACAGCCGCCAATTGTCGTAGCTGTCGCTGCGGAACGGCCGTGCATCGGTGTGGCCGTTGATGCTGATGGTGCCCTTCTGGCTGTTGACGATGCGGCCGATCTTCTCCATCGCCAGCACCAGTTCGCGGCGCGGCAGCGCCGAGCCGACCTCGAACATGCCGAACTCGAGCTGGTCGGTGATCGAGATGACGACGCCCTTGTCGGTGGCTTCCACGGAGACACCGTCGTGCAGCTTGTCGCCGGGCTTGAAGGCATCGGCCAGCTGCCGCTTGACGTCGGCCGCGGCCTTGAGAGCGGCGGCGGTCGGCGCCTTCTCGTTGGTGTCGGGCTTGGCGGCCTCTTGCGCGACAGCCTCGGCCTTGGCTGCGTCCGCGGCCTTGGTGTCGCCCGGTTTGGCCTCGCCCGGTTTCGCGTTACTCGGCTCGGTGTCGCCGGCCTTCGCGGCTTGCTTGCCGGTCGCGTCCTTGGCCAGAGGCTCGAGCGGTGCCGCGACGGGTGGCAGGGCCTTGACCTTGGGCACTTGCATCTCGGCGGCCTTGTCACCAGGCTTGACCGGATCGCCCTCGATCTTGGCACGCTGGGCACTGGCCTCGGCGCCAGGCGCTGCCACCTGCTGCGACCAGAAATCAGGCTCGAAGGGATCGCGATAGGAGGCGCCGCCGGAGGCGCCCGTCGCTGGGCCGGCGGCCTGCGCGCCGCCATCGCCCTTCTGGCTGACGTTCTGCATGACGCCGGTATCGGTGGCGATTTCCGAAAGCACCGCGTAAGGGTCGGCGAAAAGATGCTCGTCTGAGCGCTCCGATTGCTGCGGCTCCTGCTTGTCCTGTTTGCGGTCCGACGAGCCCGGGCCGCCATTGCCGTTCTGCCCAGCCTTGCTGGTCGCCTCTTGCGGATCGTCGGCCGTCAGCCCCATAGCGCGTGGACCATCGCCGAGGTCTTCCAGACCCTTGCGGCTCGAATTGCGGTCGACAAGCTTGACCGGGTTGAAATAGCTGGCGACGGCTGCCTTGGTCTGCTCGTTGGCGGCATTGATCAGCCACATGACCAGGAAGAAGCACATCATCGCCGTCATGAAGTCGGCGAAGGCGATCTTCCAGACGCCGCCATGGTGGGCGTCGTCGTGGTCGTCGTGACCACGACGAACGATGATGATCTCCTGGTGAACCTGACCGTCGTTGGCGACGCTCATACCAGAACCTCGGAAAGGGTCGTCGACCATTCGGCCATGCGCGTCTCGAACACTGCCTCGTCGATGGCGACCGTGAGATCGAAGCCTGCTGTCTCGACGAAGTCGAGATTGGCTGCGCGGGGCCCGAGCGATGCTTTCAGTGTCTCGAACAGCGAGAGCGGCCCGCGCACGGCGATGCGCACCGCTTCGGCATCGCCGACCGCTTCGCGTATCACGCCGGCAAGCGCCTCGATCGAGCGTTTCTGCAAGTCGTCGCTGACGATGCCGCCGATGATGCGGGCGACGGTGGCCGCGACCAGCCCGGTCACGCGGGCCTCCATGGCATCGATGCGTGACGAGACCGCCTTGCCGACATCGTCGCCAAGGCTTTCGAGAAATACCCTGGCTTCCTCGGCATTGGCCTGGCGTTCGGCCTCGAGTGCGGCTTCATGGGCAACCGACAGGCGTGCCTCGAGCGCCGCTTCAGCCTGGGCGACCGCTTCCGCGATCAGCCTGCCGATATCGGCTTGCGGTGTCGACGCCTCGGGCTTGTGGTCGGAATCGGCGGTTGCCCGGGGCTGGGCGGCACGTTGCGCGCGGGTTCCGAAATCGGGCAGAAGGTCGAAAAGGGCTGCTGAGGGCATGGTTTACACCGCGACTTCCTGGGCGGCCCATTTGCGCAGGATCTGCGCGGTGCGCTCCTCGTTGAGATCGACCATTCGGGCAAGCCGATCCTGCGGCGCCGGCCTGATCTTCTGGCGAAGATCGTCGAGCGGTGTGGGACTTGGGCGTGAGCCGGGCAAAGCGCCGACGGCGGCGCTTTCGGCGTTTGCGGTTGCTTCCGGCGTCGGCAACGAGCGCTGGACTTCATCGAAGTTGGGGCCTGACAGGGCCGGCGTCGCCTTTGCCGTCAGCGCGGTCGCCATCGGCCTCAGGCCGAAGAAGGCGACCAGGAACACCACCACAATGAAGGCGCTGGCGTTGATCAAGGTGCCGGCATGCTGGCCGATGGAATCGAGCATTCCAGCCTGCGGGATCGCCTCGCCGTCCAGCCCGTCGATGAACTCGACCGCCGAGACGTCGATGACGTCGCCGCGCTTGTCGTCAAAGCCGGTGGCCGAGGTCACCATCTTCTGGATATCGGCAACGCGCTTGGCAATCTGGTCCGGCGTGGCGTCCTTGCCGAGGATGGTCATCAGCCGTTGCTGGTTGACGACGACGGCAATCGACATCTTGGTGACGGTGTAGCCGTTGGAGACCGTGGCGATCTTCTTCGAATTGATCTCGTAGTTGGTGATCTCTTCCTTGCGGTCGTTCTGCGAGGAGGATTGCGGACCGTCGGTGGTGGTTGCCTGGGCCTCGGGCAGGTTCTGCTCGACGCTGGCCGGGGTGGAGGCCTGCTTCTGGTTGTTGTTTTCGTTGGCGCGCACCGACTGCACCGAACGCTCGACGCGGGAATTCGGATCGAAAATGGTTTCTTCCGTCTGGCGGGTGTCGGTGTTGACCTCGGCCTTGACGCTGGCGCGGAAGTTGTCGGGGCCGAGATAGGCCGTCAGCGCGCGGCGGATGTTGTCGCCGATCTGCGCCTCGACGGTCTGCTCGACGCCGAGCGTGCGGGCGGCGCTGGTGTTGGAAGGATCATCGCCGGCGGCCAGCAGATTGCCGCTGGAATCGAGCACCGTCACCTTGTCGGCCGACAGGCCGGGGACGGCGGCGGCGACGAGATGGCGGATCGACATGGCGCTCTTTTCGGCATCGATGCCGGCGTAGCGGATGACCACCGAGGCGGAAGGCTGCTGTTCGTCGCGGCGGAAATTGGCACGTTCGGACATGACGATGTGGACGCGCGCCGCCTTGATGCCTGATATCGACTGGATGGTGCGGGCGATCTCGCCTTCCAGCGCGCGCACGCGGGTGATCTGCTGCATGAAGGAGGTGAGGCCGAGCGAGCCGACATTGTCGAACAGTTCGTAGCCGGCATTGGCGCTGGTCGGCAGGCCCTTTTCGGCAAGCAGCATGCGGGCCTGCGCGGTGGTGCCGGCCGGCACCAGCACGGAGGTTCCGTCGGCGCCGACATCGAAGCCGATGCCGGCTTCGCCCAGCACCAGGCCGATCTGGTTCACGTCGGAACGATCGAGCCCGACATATAGCGTCTCGTAGGCGGGGCGGTTGAGATAGACCGAGGCGATGCCGATGACGCCCATCACCAGAACGGCGATGCCCGCCAGCATTGCGAGGCGCTTCACGCCAAACCCGCGGAGATTCGAGATGATGCTCTGGATCTGTTCCGGCACGGTTCAACGACTCCCAGCATGATTGTCCGCCGGAACAGTAGTCCCCGAAGCTTGTGCGAAAATGAAATCGGGCCGCGCTTGCGGCGCGGCCCGTCAATCGGGATGAGCAGGGATCGCGCCGGTGGCGCCCGCGATTAGCTCTTGAACAGAGCCAGGATCGACTGCGAAGAGCTGTTGGCGATCGACAGCGCCTGGATGCCGAGCTGCTGCTGGACCTGCAGCGCCTGGAGGCGGGTCGATTCCTTGTTCATGTCGGCATCGACGAGCTGGCCGACGCCGCGGTCGATGGAGTCCATCAGGCTCTGGGTGAAGGTCTTCTGCAGGTCGATGCTGCTCTTGGCCGAACCGAGGATGGTGGCGGAATCGGTCAACTGCGCCATGACCTTATCGATCTTGGTGACCATCTGCGTGATGATGTCGTCGGTTACGCCGGCCGCGGTGATGTCGAGGTTGTAGGCCGAGACGTTGTCGACCTTGGTGAAGGTGCCGGTGGCAGCGGCCTGACCGGCGGTGTTCGCAGCGATGTCCGTTCCCCCGCCCGCGATCGCGGCCGCATAGGCGGTGTCATACTGGGTCTGGGCGGCCGCCGTGGAATAGATGGAGGTCTTGCGATCGAGGGTGCCGTAGTTCTTGACCTCGGCGGCAAGGCCGTAATCGAAAAGCTTGGTGCCCTCGACATTGATGTCGATCGTTCCGATCGAGACGGCGCCCGACGAGGAACGATTGAAGGAGGACACGATCTGGGAGTCTGCCTGGACGCCATCATTGGGGACAGCGGTCTGCTTGGAGGTCACCGCAAGGAAATTCGAGCCGGAGAAGGTGGCCGCGTCGGCAAAGGACTTCATCTGCGCCTGTAGCGCCTGGATCTCGGTCTGGGTCTTTGCCTTGGCGGCAGCCGTCTGGCCGACGGTCGAAAGCAGCTTGGTCTTGATCTGGCCGATCGTGGACAGCACATTGTTCATGCCGGTGTAGGCGGTATCGACTTTGGAGGCGCCGAGGCCGAGTGCATCCTGCACCGTCGACAGGGCCGAGTTGTCCGAGCGCATCGTGGTGGCGATCGACCAGTAGGCGGCGTTGTCCGAGGCCTGCGAGACCCGGTAGCCCGTCGAGATGCGAGCCTGCGTCTGTTCGAGTGACTTGTTGGTGGCGCTGAGGCTTTGAAGTGCGGTTAACGCTGCAGCGTTTGTCATAATGCTCGCCAAGAAAGTCGCTCCTTCTCAAAAACCGACATGTCCAGACATGCCGGTTAGGCCTGTTCAACGGGTGGCATCGTGCCGGTCGGACCGATTCGCCAACGGTCGTAAGCTATTGGTTAACCATAACTAGCGCGGCATGGTTAACAGCCTGTTAAAAGCTGGCCTTTGAGAGTTAAGGAACGAGCATTGTGCGAGGCTTGCAAGGGCAAGTCGAGCAAACGCAAATCGGGCCGCGCTTTTGGCGCGGCCCGATGTTTGGTGCGAACTGCGATCAGGCGAAGGCGATCAGCCGCGGAAGAGCGACAGGATCGACTGCGACGAACCGTTGGCGATCGACAGCGCCTGGACGCCGAGCTGCTGCTGGACCTGCAGGGCCTGCAGACGGGTCGATTCCTTGTTCATGTCGGCATCGACGAGCTGGCCGACACCGCGATCGATGGAGTCCATCAGGTCCGAGGTGAAGGTCTTCTGCAGGTCGATACTGCTCTTGGCGGCGCCGAGCGTGGTGGCGGAATTGGTCATGTCGGCGAGCGCGGAGTCGATGACGGTCAACATCTGCTGGATCTGCGTATCGCTGGCAGCTTTGCCCGTTGCAGTGTCGAAGATCTTCAGGCTGGCGGCCGAGTAGGTGTCGGTGGCCGCTGCAGCAGCGCCCAGGGTCGGGGCCGAGGCCGTGGCGGTGGCCACACCGGTGGTACCGAGGCGTTGCGTGTCGAGGATGCCCTTCGCGAGACCCACGGTGGTGCCAGCTTCATACAGCTTGATGCTTTCCACCTTGACGTCGATGGTCGAGATCGAAGCCGCGCCGGCCGCGTCACGGTTGAACGCCGAAAGGATCTTCACATCGGCCGCCGTCGTGGCCGTCGCGCCGCTGTTTACGGACAGCATGTTGGTGCCGGAGAAGGTGGCGCCGTCGGCGTAGGACTTCATCTGCGCCTGAAGAGCGGTGATTTCGGTCTGGGTCTTTTCCTTCGAGGCATCCGTCTGGCCGTAGGATGCCAGCAGCTTGGCCTTGATCTGGTTGATGGTCGAGATCGCGCTGTTCATGCCGGTGTAGGCGGTGTCGACCTTCGAAGCGCCGAGGCCGAGCGCGTCCGAAACGGTGGACATTGCCGAGTTGTCGGAGCGCATCGTGGTGGCGATCGACCAGTAGGCGGCGTTGTCCGAGGCCTGCGAGACGCGGTAGCCGGTCGAGATGCGGGCCTGGGTGTCCTGGAGGGATTTGCTGGTGGCGTTAAGGCTCTGCAGGGCCGTCAACGCGGCGGAGTTCGTCATGATGCTGGACATGGTACTCGTACCTTGATTTTACAGGTGTTTTTTTGACATACCGGGCTTCCCGGTATGACGGTGCGGCATCATGCCAATGATCTCGAAATCGATCACCCGCCATCTGCGAGCGAATATGCGGGCTAGTCCCTACCAAAGGACTAAACCGGACGGTTAATCGAAAATATTTTGCGTGAAATTCCGCGCCAGGGCGACCGGCTGCCCGGATCAGTTGCCGGGGTCAGTTGAAGGAGCGCACTAGGCTGCCGACAAGCAGGTTCCAGCCGTCGATCAGGACGAAGAACAGGATCTTGAACGGCAGCGACACCACCGTCGGCGGCAGCATCATCATGCCCATCGCCATGGTGATGGTGGCGACGATCAGGTCGATGACCAGGAATGGCAGCACGATCAGGAAGCCGATCTCGAAGCCGCGCCGGATCTCCGAGATCATGAAGGCTGGCATCAGGACGCGCAAGTCGACGGTCTCGCGCGAAACGGTCTGGCCGCGCTCGCGGGCGAGGTCGGCGAAAAGGTCGAAGTCCTTGTCGCGCACATTGCGCAGCATGAAGGTGCGGAATGGATCCGAAATCTTGTCGAAGGCTTCGGTCTGGGTGATCTGGTTGTCCATCAGCGGCTTGACGCCGGTGTTCCAGGCCTGGTCGAAAGTCGGCGCCATGACATAGAAGGTCATGAACAGCGACAGCGAAATGAGAATGAGGTTGGCCGGCGTCGACTGCAGGCCGATGCCGGCACGCAGGATCGAGAAGGCGATGACGAAGCGGGTGAAGCTGGTCACCATGATCAGCAGGCCCGGCGCCACCGACAGCACGGTCAGCAGGCCGAACATCTGGATGATGTAGCCGACGGTGGTGCCATCGGCCTTGCCGATGCCGCCGAGATCGAGTTGCTGCGCCGCCGCGACGGAGGTGGCCGCGGCGATCATCGCCGTGGCGAGAAGGAACTTTCTCATTCGAGCAGCAATGTCCTGATAAGAATCTGCTTGGCATGACCCTGGCTGCGGATCGAGGCTCGTTCCTCGAGATCGGCCTTCAGGTGCTGGTAGCCGCTAGCGCCCTCGATCTGATGCATCTTCAAGGTGCGCACCAGGGCCACAAGGTCCTGGTGGATGTCGTCCGACATTGCCTGCTGCTGCGGCCCGTCATAGACGACGGCCACCTCCATCCTGATCCAGGTTTCGGCAGGCGAGGCGATGTTGGTGGTGATCGGCGCCAGCACGACGAGCGTCGGCCCCACGCCTGGCTGCTCAGCCGCGGCGTGCTCCGTGGACTTGCCTTCGTTCTCGGGCGCCACCGGCACCGACGCCGGTGCCCCGACGCCCTTGAGATAGCCGCCTGACATCCAGCCCATGCCGATGGCGGCCGCCGTCACAACCAGCAGCATGCCCGCCTGGATGGCAAGGGAAGGACCCTTGCGCGGCTGAACCTGTTCGACGTTTGCCACGGTGTCGTGTTTCCCAATCCTAGAACGGAAGAACCTGGTCGAGAATCTGCTGGCCGTAGGGAGGTTGCTGGACCTCGGTGATGCGGCCGCGTCCGCCGTAGGAGATGCGCGCTTCGGCGATGCGTTCGTAGGGGATGGTGTTCTCGGCGCCGATGTCGGCCGGCCGCACGATGCCGGCGAGTGTCAGCACCCTGAGTTCGGCGTTGACGCGCACTTCCTGCGATCCCGTTATCATCAGATTGCCGTTTGGCAAGACATCGGTGACGATCGCCGCGACGTTGAGTTCAAGCGTTTCCGAGCGCTTGATCTCGCCGTCGGCCGTCGTGTCCGTGGTGGAGCTGAGAGCGCCGGTGCCCTTGCCGGCGGTGCTCCACTTGTCCCACTGCGCGCTGAGGTCGTACCCGAGCTTGCGATTGGCGGTGCGGCTCCTGTCGTTCTGGTTCTTGAAGTTGGCCCTGTCGTTGATCTTGATCTTGACGGTCAGGATGTCGCCTTGCGACAGCGCCCGCGGGTCGGTGAACAGCCGGCTCTGGCGGTCATCCCACAACGAGAATTTCCTGACCGGCGCGGGCGGCGTTTCCGGATAGCGATAGAGGGACGAGGTGTTGCCGCCGTCGATGCCCGAGCCGACCGGGGACAGGGCCGGCTCCTTGCCGACCTCCTTGAGGTTGGTTCCGCAGCCGGACAGCACGGCAACCGCGCACAGGACGAGCATTCTGCGGATCATGACGGATCTACCCTTCGGGCTGCGCTGGCCATGATGCCGGTGAGCGTCGCTGCCGCCTTCTGGTCCATTTCATTGAGGATGACGCTCGCCTTGCGAGAATCGAGCTTCATCAAGATGGCCGCAGCCAGATCGGCGTTGACGATGGCCAGCCGCTCTGCGGCGGCGTCGGGCTTCATGCCGGCATAGATCTGGACGACGCCGTCCTCGGCCCGGGCCAGGAAAACCTCGCGCCGCTTCAGCCAGGTCTCGTATTCGGCCCGCTTCTCATCCAGCGCCTTCATGCGCTGGTCGATGCCGGCCTGGAGCTGCTTCATCTCCTGCGCCTGCAAGGCATAGCGGCGGTCGCGGGCCGCGTCGGCGATGTTGGAGCAGAAGCGCTCGATCTCGCTTTGATCGGGCGCCTTTTCCCGCGTCAATTGCTGCGGCGGTTCAGCAACCGGTGCGCCCGGCAGAACCTGGCGAACCGTCTCCTCGCCGCGCGCGGTGCCGCCGGCAAAGGACATGGCGACAACAGCGGCCGCGAGCAGGAGTGCTGCGGGGCGGCGTCTTTCGTTGCAAGCGAGGGAGCGGGTCATCGGCATCGCCTATTGCAGAACCAGGTCGGCCTGCAGGGCGCCGGCCGACTTGATGCCCTGCAGAATGGCAATGATGCCGTCCGGCTTGACGCCGAGACGGTTGAGGCCGGAAACGAGGGTCTCGAGATCGGGTCCGTCAAGCACGGCGACGCGGGCGTCGGGCCGGCTGGCTTCGATGGCGGTGAACGGCTCGACGGCCGTCTCGCCCTTGGAGAAAGGCTCGGGCTGGACGACGCGCGGCGCTTCGGTGATGCGCACCGTCAGCGTGCCGTGGCTGATGGCGACCCGCGAGATCTTGACGTCGTTGCCAATGACGATGGTGCCGGTGCGCTCGTCGATGACGACACGGGCCGGCGTGTCGGATTCGACCACCAGGTTTTCGATCTCGGCGTAGAAGCGGGCCGCCGAAACGCCCTTCGGCCTTCTGATCTGCACGGTGCGGGAATCGCGCTCGGCCGCTACCCGCGCGCCGAAGCGCTGGCTGGTATAGTCGTTGATGGCATCGGCGATGCGAATGGCGGTCGAGAAATCGGGATTGCGCAATTGTAGCGTCAGCGTCGCCTGATCGTCGAACTCGGCCTGGACCGCGCGCTCGACGATGGCGCCGTTCGGCACCCGGCCGGAAGTCGGCACGCCTTGCGTCAGCTGCTCGGCCTGCCCCTTGGCGGTGAAGCCGGAAACGATCACCGAGCCCTGGCCGACGGCATAAATCTCGCCGTCCGCCGCCTTCAACGGCGTCATGATCAGTGTGCCGCCGGCGAGCGAGGTGGCGTCGCCCATCGAGGAGACGTCGATGTCGATGCGGCCGCCCGACTGCACGTAGGGCGGCATGTTGGCGGTGACGATGACGGCGGCGACATTCTTGGCGCGCGCGCTGCCGCCTTCAGTGGCGATGCCGAGATTTTCGAGCATGGCGCGGATCGACTGTTCGGTGAACGGCGAGTTGCGCAGGCTGTCGCCCGATCCGGCAAGTCCGATGACCAGGCCGTAGCCGACCAACTGGTTGTCGCGCGAACTCTGCAGCTGGGCGATGTCCTTGATGCGCGAGGCGACCTGGCCCGGCGGCAGCGAACTCGGCCCGGACGAAACCCGGAACATGCGGCTGGTGGTGGCCGGGTTGTATTCGGGATCGTCGTAGACGCCGCCATTCTTGGCGGCGAGCTCGCGCTTGGCCTTGGGCGTCAGGCCGTCGGCCAGCGCCGGCTGCAGGCCGAGCACGGCTGCCAATATCAGGGCAAGTCCGCGCATCATGAAGCGCCGACCTGAATGGTTCCATCCGTCATCACCGTGCCGGACAGGATCTTGCCGCTGTCGATGTTGCGGACCTTGACGAGATCGCCGGCGGCACCCGGCTGCAATGTCACCGCGGTGGCCGAGATGGTCAGTCCGCCGGCGATGAAGAAGACCTGCACGGACGCGCCCTGTTCGACAAGCCAGGCCTCGCGGATGGCGGCGGAGGGGATGTAGCGGCCGGGCAGCAGCGTGCGCTTGGCGACCTTACCGTCGAGTTCCTCGGCCCGCGTGGCGACCGCGTCCGGCTTGTGCTTGCCGGCGACAAGCGTCACGCGCTTCAGCGCGCCAAGCTCGATGGTCTCGCCGGGATAGATGACGCGGTTGGGGATCAACACAACTTCGCCGGCAGGTTGGTTGCTGGCGATCTGAGTGGCCGATTGGTCTGCCGATTGGTCCGCCGATTCCTGGGCGAAAGCCGGCATGCCGCCGGTCACCAGCGCAAGGACGAGCGCGGTGCGGCGGAATGCGGAGCAGGAGACCGGCATGGCCATCATCCGTTACCTGATGTTCTTGGAGACGACGGAAGCCATGTCGTCGGCGGCCTGGATGACCTTGGAATTCATCTCATAGGCGCGCTGCGCCGAGATCAGCTCGGTGATTTCCTTGACCGGGTCGACGTTCGAGGCCTCGAGATAGCCCTGCTGGATGGTGGCAAAGCCGGGGTCGCCCGGCACGCCGACATTCGCCGGGCCGGACGCCGTGGTTTCCTGGAACAGATTGTCGCCGAGCGGCGCCAGCCCCGCCTCGTTGGCGAAATTGGCGATCTGAATCTGGCCGAGGTTCTGCAGGTCGGTCTGGCCGTCGATGCGGGCGAAGACCTGGCCGGTCTTGTTGACGATGACCTCGACGGCGTCGGTGGGAACGGTGATGGCCGGAATGACACTGGCGCCATCGACCGTCACCAGCTGGCCGGTGGCGTTGGTGTTGAGGGCGCCGGCGCGGCTGTAGAGGGTGCCGCCGTCGGCGCCTTCGATCTGGAACCAGCCCCTGCCGGTCAGCGCCAGGTCGAAACTGTTGCCGGTGCTGGTCAGTTCGCCCTGAGTGTGGACGTTGCGCACGGCCGTCGTCTTGACGCCGAGGCCGATCGAGACGCCCTCCGGCACCAGCGAGGTGTTGGAGCGGTTGGGCACGCCCTGCGTGCGGTCGACCTGGTAGAGCAGGTCGGAAAATTCGGCGCGGGCGCGCTTGTAGCCGGTGGTGTTGATGTTGGCGATGTTGTTGGCGATGACTTCCAGATTTGTCTGCTGGGCATTCATGCCGGTGGCGGCGATGGCGAGTGCTTTCATGGCGGAATTCCTCAGATGCCCATTCGGCTGACTTCGAGATAGGCGGAAACCACCTTGTCGCGGATGGCGACGGCGGTCTGAAGCGCCTGCTGCGCGCTCATCACGGCATCGACCACCTGACGGGTATCAGCGTCGCCCTTGAGCGCCTGCACCGATACCTGCTCGGCATTCTGCAGGGTGTTGACGGTCTTGGAGGCCGCCTGGCTCAGCGCTTCGGCGAAGGAGGTGCCGATATTGCCGCCGGCCGAGGGTGTCGCGTCGCCCTGGAGCAGGCTTGTCACGGCGTCGTCGCCGCCGATCGAGGACTTGAACTGAAGGGCTCCGATACCGCTGATCATTACTGGTTCCTCATCAGGTCGATGGTCATAGAAATGAGGTCGCGCGCCTGCTTGACGACCTGAAGATTGGCTTCGTAGGAGCGGTTGGCCTCGGTCATGTCGGCCATTTCGATCAGCACGTTGACGTTGGGCATCTTGACGTAGCCCTTGTCGTCGGCGGCCTCGTTGCCGGGCTGGAATTCAACGGGAAAGTCACTGGGATCACGATCGATCGAGTTCACCGCGACCGTCGAGCTGCCGGAGGTCCGGTCGAGCTCGGAGACAAAGCTGATGGTCTTGCGGCGATACGGGTCGGAGCCGGGCGCGGTGCCGGTCGACTGCGCGTTGGCCAGGTTTTCCGAAACGACGCGCAGGCGCTCCGATTGAGCGCCGAGGCCAGATGCTGCGACTTTGAGGGCTGCGGTGAGCGCGTCCATGTCAGCTCTTCACCGCCATCATCATCATCGAATGGAACGCCTTGACGATCGCCGTGTTGAGCTCGAAGGAGCGGCGCACCTCGCCGGCCTTCATCAGCTGGTCTTCCAGCACGACCGAGTTCTTTGACGGCATGACCACGCCGTCGTCTTCCTGCGGCTTGATGGTGAAGCCGGCATTGGTCGCGGCGTTGCCGAGATGGCCGGCCTCGGTGGCCTGCAGCGACACCGCGGTGCGGTCGAGCACCTTCTCGAACGGCTCGACATCGTTTGCCGTGTAGCCCGGCGTGTTGGCGTTGGCGATGTTGCCGGCGATGGCGGACTGGCGCACGGCCAGCCATTGCGCTTGCTTGGCGGCGAGGTCGAAAAGGGAAACGGGCTCCATGGGAATCTCCGGGCGGGTTCCCGAAGACTAGGCCGCCAGTCTTGCGCGGACCTTGCGGATGACCTGATGCCCGGGACGGGGCGTTTACCTGGAGAGTTCGATCACCTGGTCGGTGCTGGTCACCATGACCCATTTGCCGTTGCGCTGCTCGATGGAGGACACCTGACTAGAGTCCGGCAGTATCGAGCCACGCTGGACGATCCACAGTCCGGCATCGTCCTCGATCATGGCGCGGCCATTGGCGACATGAACCATGCGGAATTTCGCGGCATCGGCCGGAAAGGGCTGCTCATCGGACACCGGCGCGGGAGTGGCATCATCCTGCACGGTTCCCGTTGCAAACAGATCGAGATTGGCCGCTGGAACGTCTTTTGCCGTCAGCGGCGCGCTGCGTTGGGCGATGACGCCACCGCCCGCCCGTCCGGAATTGGTGCCGGTGCCGCCGAACTTGATCGCCTGGACGCCGAACTGCTCCTGATTGAAGAAGATATACCAGGGAAACAGGGCGCAGATCAGCCCGAGCGTGATGCCGAGCGCGGCAACGACGACATCGCTGCGCCGGTCGGACCTTTTCTTCAGCCTGGGAAATGGCGCCTTTGGCGGCTGCGGCCATTCGGTGCGCGGGAACAGGCCGTCGATCAGCGAGTCGCGGCTGGCTTGCGTCATCTCGGCAGCCGCTGCCTGGGGAGCCCTGGGCAGGGCGAGCTCAGCGGCCTTGGACCGAACAGGCTCGGCTTTGGCAATCCTGGGCAGGATTGGCTTGGCCGCTCTGGCCAGAACAGCCTCGGCTTTCGCAGCTATGGCGCGGGCAACCCTTGCCTTGGCAATCCTGGCTTCTTCAGCTCTGGCTTGCTCCGCAGCGTTGGCCTCCGCGATCATCTCGCGCAGGATACGCTCGGTGTACTGGCGTTCAGTCTCCTGCATCGGCATTCAGCTTACCCTTGAGGTGGCGGGCGAGATCGGAGAACGGTTCGGCGGACGGACGGTCCTTGGGCGATTGCGTCAGCGCCTCGTAGATCAGCGGCACCTGACGCACGGCGATATCGAGCTCGGCGTCGACACCGCCCTGATAGGCGCCCAGCAAACGGATATCGCGCGTGTCCTCGAAGCGGGCGATCATCGACTTCAGCCTTGTCACCAGGGCACGCTGTTCGACGCTCCAGGCCTTGCCGGCAAGACGCGATATGGACGACAGCGGATTGACCGGCGGATAGCGTCCCTGTTCGGCGATCGTGCGGTCGAGCACGACATGGCCGTCAAGGATGCCGCGCACGGAGTCGGCGACCGGGTCGTTGTGGTCGTCGCCGTCGACCAGCACCGAAATGATGGCGGTGATCGATCCCCTGCCTTCAGCCCCGGGGCCTTCGGCGCCCGGCCCGGCGCGCTCCAGCAGCTTGGGCAGTTCGGTGAACACCGAGGCCGGATAGCCGCGGGCGACCGGCGGCTCGCCGGTTCCCGTCGCCACCTCGCGCAAGGCGTGGGCGAAGCGGGTGATCGAATCCAGCACCAGAAGCACGCGGTGGCCCTGGTCGCGAAAATGCTCGGCGACGCGCATGGCGGTGTCCGGCGCACGCCGGCGCATCATGGCGCTTTCGTCGCTGGTGGCGACGACGGCGACGGTCTTGGCCATGCTGTCGCCGATCGTGTCCTCGAGGAATTCACGCACTTCGCGGCCGCGTTCGCCGATCAGTGCCACGACGACGGTGTCGAAGGCGTCGGCGCCGGCGAGCATGGCGAGCAATGTCGACTTGCCGACGCCGGAGCCGGCGAAAATGCCAAGGCGCTGGCCGAAGCAAAGCGGCGTGAAGATGTCGATGACCTTGACACCGGTCATGAAGGCGGTGCCGACGCGCTGCCGCGCCATGGCGCCGGGCGTCGTCTGGGTGCCGCTCGAGGTGGCGTCACCCCGCACCAATGTCGGGCCGCTGTCGATCGCCCTGGTGAGCGCGTCGATGGTGCGGCCGCGCCACGAGGCATGCGGCGCCACGGCGAGCGGACCGCGGCGGAACACGGCATCACCGATGCCGGCATCGGCGCTGCGTTCGAAGGGTGCCACGACAACCTCGTCACGGCTGATCTTGACGATCTCGCCGCGGCGCGTGCCAGAATGGCCGCGCTGCTCGACGATGTCGCCCAGCCTGGCGAAGTCGGAAAGGCCGCGCACCTTGTAGTGCGTGGGCGTGACTTCGACGACGCGGCCGCCGCGCTTGAGCAGCGCCTCGGTGCCGGCAAAACGCCGCCAGATCCGTTCCAGCGCGGCAAGCCGGTCTTCCGGCGCCGGCTGCAGCTGTCTTTCGAGTGCGCGCAGGGATGGCTGGTCGAGCGACATGGGTTATTTCGAGCCGAGCGTCTTGATCGCCTCGTCGGTGGAGGAGTCGGTCTGCCGCATCAGCGCGGCGGTGTTCTCGAAGGCGCGCTGCACCTGGATCAGCCGGGTGATCTCCAGCACCGGATTGACGTTGGATTCTTCGAGGAAACCTTGGGCGATCCCGGTATCGGAGCGATCGGTGACAGGCTCTGGCGTACGCGCAGGAACGATGCCTGAATTGCCGTAGCGGACGAAATTCTCACCCGGATCGAAATTGTAGAGGCCGATCGAGCCGACAAGCTGATCGTTCTGACGCAGCGAACCGTCGGCCCCGGCCTTGGGCGGACCGTTGCGAGGGTCGAGCTGGATCGGCGCACCGCCGGCATCGAGCACCGGGTGGCCCTCGATCGACATCAGCTCGCCGTTCTCGTTCATCGAAAAGCGCCCGTCGCGGGTCATGACGGTGCCGACCGGCGTATCGATGGCGAACCAGGCATCGCCCTGGATGGAGAAATCGAACGGATTTCCGGTCTCGGTCATGGCGCCATGGGCGCCGGAAAGATAGGTCTTGCCCGAAGACGCGAAGGATATCGATTTCGGCCCGATGCCGGAGACGACGTCCTCGAACTTCACGCCGGTGGCGCGAAAGCCGATCGTCGAGGCGTTGGCGACGTTGTCGGCGATCGTGTCGAGGCGGCGCTCGAGCGCGATCTGCGAGGAAAGGGCGACGTACAGGCTGTCCCGCATGATGGTCTCAGAACCTCAACTTCTGCATGGCCATCATCAGGTCGGTGGAGATGCCGACCGTGATCGGCTGGGCAAACAGCACGCTGGCCGAGGTGACGGCCGATGAGGTCGGATTTTTTATCTCGTACATGCTGGTGAAGCGGGTCAGGAACTTGCCCAGCTTCTCGGGGTCGGAGAAGTCCGAGATGTCGAGTTTCTGCTCGAACAGCTGCGCCTGCTTGTCGATGTTGGCGGTGGCGAAGGAATCGGGCAGCCCGAGCGCGGTGCGCACGACGCTGGCAAGGGCAGTGTCGGCCAGCACGTCGTACCAGCTGGTGATGGTCGGCGCCTTGCGGTCGAAATAGAGTGCCAGCCGCACACCCTGGTTGGTGTTGCCGGCATCCTCTTCGAGGGTCTGGCGCATGTATTTGTCGACGGTCGGCTGCTGCGCCGAAACGATGGTGGTGGCGTTCTCGCCATAGGCTTCAAAATTGAAAGCCGAGGCCAGCGCGGCGTAGGTCTTGTCCGTCATCTTGTTGGCGACGCTGTCGGGGTCGCGGACGCCACCCTGCAGAACCCGCTTGATGAGATCCTTGTCCTGTGTCGCTGCATCAAGGCCGAACGACGCGAGGGCGTAGGTGTAGAGCCGTTTGTTCGACATCAGGTCGTCGATCGACTTCACCTTGGTGATGTTGGCGAGATAATACGTCGTCTCGCCCTTCACATAGGCGGAGTTCGGATCGAGGCCGGCGATCTTCGCCTGCGTGGCGTAGTTCTTGGTCACCATCTGCTGCGTCTTGTTGTAGACGGTCGCATCGGCGCCGTTGGCGGCGAAGTTGAAGGCGCTGACAAATTCGGCGTAGCGCTTGTCGGTCAGCTTGTTGGCGAAGCTGTTGGGATCGGAGACGCCTTCCTTCAACGCCTTGACCATGAAGGCCTTGGCGTAGTCCATGTCCTTGAGCCCGTAGGCCTTCATGGCATATTTGAACAACCGGTCATTTTTGACGAAATCGTCGATCGATTTCACCTTGGTGATGTTGGCGAGATAATATTTGGTATCGCGATCAACGACGGGCTGCTGCTCGATCCTGTCGAGCGACTTTGAAATGTCCTTGGTAATGAGCTGGTAGCTGGTAAAGGTATTGAGCAAAGACGTGCCTCCGGCCGAAGCTATGCCAGCACAATACCCCCACTTCCTTGCGCGAAACTGAATCGGATCCACGGGCTTCGATTCAAGCCTCACACAAGGCACGGGCGCTATCCCTTGCTCGCGATGTGAAATGCGGAAGGACCTGTCGTGGGCATTCTGATTGGACTGGTGGTGACGCTCGGCTGCGTCCTTGGCGGCTTCATGGCCATGGGCGGCCATCTTCATGTGCTGGTCCAGCCGTGGGAAGCCGTGGTCATCTGCGGTGCGGCGTTCGGCACGTTTCTGGTCGCCAATCCGATGAAGACGGTCAAGGATACCGGCAAGGCCATCCTCGAAGCATTCAAGCAGGCGGTGCCGAAGGAACAGAACTACCTCGAAACGCTCGGCGTGCTGCACAGCCTGATGCGCGAGCTGCGCTCGAAGTCGCGCAGCGAGGTCGAGGCGCATATCGACAATCCCGAGGAGTCGGCGATCTTCCAGGCCTTTCCGACCGTGCTCAAGAACCACGATTTGATGAATTTCATCTGTGACTACTGCCGCATCATCATCATCGGGAATGCCCGCTCGCACGAGATCGAGGCGCTGATGGACGAGGAAATCCAGACCATCAGATCCGACAAGATGAAGGCCTATCACGCAATGGTGGCGGTGGGCGACGGCCTGCCGGCGCTCGGCATCGTCGCCGCCGTGCTTGGCGTCGTCAAGGCGATGGGCGCGCTCGACCAGTCGCCGGAAATCCTCGGCGGCCTGATCGGCGCGGCGCTGGTCGGCACCTTCCTCGGCATCTTCCTGTCCTACGCGGTGGTCGGGCCGGTCGCCACCAAGATCAAGACGGTGCGCGAGAAGAACAACCGCCTCTACATCATCGTCAAGCAGACGCTGCTGGCCTACATGAACGGCGCGCTGCCGCAGGTGGCGATCGAGTTCGGCCGCAAGACCATCTCGTCCTATGAACGGCCGACGATCGACGCCGTCGAGCAGAGCACGATGAACACCGGCAGCGTCGAGAAGAAGGCCGCTTGAACGATGCGCGACAGATCGGTCCCAGCACTGTCATGACCAGTCCGGGCAGCCCAGCGGAAGCGCGCTCGCTGATCATCGAGCGTCTGGTCGGCGACAGCGGCGAGGCCGCCCAGGTCATCGACGCCGGCCGGGCCATGGCCGAACGCGCCGTGCCGCTGCTGCAGAAGAGCCTGGCCGGTGAGCTTGGCGTCCCGGTGGCTGTTGATCTCAAATCCGTCGAGGTCAGCCGCGTTCCGGAGGCGCGCTCGCGCGCCGGCGATACGTTTGCCCTGACCGTCGTCGGCTCGTCCACATCCTCAGATGCGATGACCCTGGTGATCGACGCTTCGGCGATCGCGATCATGGTCTGCACGCTGTTCGGTGGCGACCCGGACCTGCCGGTATCGCCGATCGAGCGCGACCTGTCGCAGATCGAAATCGATGTCTCGACCATGGTGTTCCAGCAGGTGGCGCTGGCCCTGAACGGATCGGGACGGCGCTCGCTTGACCTGCGCCTGCCGGTGCCGCGGGCGATGTCGGGCGCCGAGGCGAAACGGCACGTGCTGCGCGATGGCGCGGCAATCCGCATCGTCCTTGGCATCTCGACGCCGGCCGACAGCGGCACCGTCACCGTGACGATGCCGCAGCGCGTCGTGCTAGCCAGCCGCGACGGTGCCGTCTCTGCCAGTGACGACGATCACGGCCCCAGCTGGCGCGCGCGCTTTTCGGAAGAGGTGATGCGCTCCACGGTGGCGCTCGAGGCCACCATGCCGCTGGCGCGGCTGACGCTCGGCGACCTCGCCGGTTTCGAAATCGGCCAGATCATCGAATTCGAGGAAACGGCGCAGTCGCAGGCGCGTCTCAGCGCGCGCGGCAAGACGCTGTTCGTATGCGAGTTCGGCAAACTGGGACAGAATTACACCGTCCGGATCAAGCATCCCTACGATGCCGGGCGGGACTTTATCGACGGGCTGATGCCGGCTGCCGCCGGACGCGCCTGAGCATTTGGAGACGACGCATGGCCAAGACCAAGCCGGAAGCCGACCTCGACCAGCCGGACGAGCAGCTCGACCGTGCCATCGAAGAACTGCGCGGGGTGCTGCATGAAGAGGAACAGCGCCCCGATCCGGCGTTCAGGGCCACTTCCGGTGCCAATTCAAGCGTCATCATGAACATCCCCGTCGATGTCCAGATCATCCTCGGCAGCACCGAGATGCCGGTTTCCGACCTGATGGCGCTGCAGAAGGGTTCGACGGTGGCGCTCAACCGCCGCATCGGCGAACCTGTCGACGTCGTGGTCAACGGCCGCAAGATCGCACGCGGCGAGATCACCGTGCTGGAAAGCGATCCGTCGCGCTTCGGCATCAGGCTGACCGAAATCATCGCCGGCACGAAGGGCGCCTAGACATGGATTGCGGGGCTTGCCGATGGCAGCGGAGGCGAGAGGCATGACGACGCCGGTGACCTTGACCCGCGCGCAGAAGGCGGCCGCCATATTGGTGGCGATGGGCAAGCCATCAGCCAGCCGGCTTTTGAAATTCTTCAAGCAGGAAGAATTGAAGGCGCTGATCGAGGGCGCCCGGCTGCTGCGGACCATCCCGCAAAGCGATCTCGAGCGCATCGTCGCCGAGTTCGAGGCAGAGTTCACCGAAGGGGCGGGACTGCTCGATTCCGCCGACAGGATGGACACCATCCTCAATGAATCGCTCTCGCCCGAAGAGATGAGCGCAATCATGGGCGAAAAGAAATTCGAGGTCGCGCCGGAAGGCCCGCCGCCGATCTGGCCAGAGCTCGAAAAGCTCGAACCGGCGCGGCTTGGCGCCTTCCTGGCCAGCGAGCATCCGCAGACCGCGGCCATGGTGCTGTCGAAGCTGGCGCCGCAAGCGGCGGCGGGCGTGCTGCTGACGCTGACCAAGCCGGCGCGCGGCGAGATCATCAAGCGCATGGTGACGATGGCCAATGTTCCCGACGCCGCCAGCAGGATCGTCGAAAACCGGTTGCGAAGCAGCGTGCTGACGGAAACCTCGACCAAGGACACGTCGGCCGGGCAGGCGCGCGTCGCCAGCGTCCTCAACGAACTGGACAAGCCGCTTCTCGAAGAGGTCATGCAGGATCTGGAGGCCGCCGGCACGCCCGATCTCGACGGCGTCCGGGCCCGCCTGTTCGCTTTCGACGATCTGCCGCTGCTGACCCAGAAGGCGCGGGTGCTTCTGTTCGACGGGCTGTCGACCGAACTGGTCACGCTGGCCTTGCGCGGCACTTCGGCCGCACTTGCCGAGGCGGTGCTGTCGGCGATCGGCGCGCGGTCGCGGCGCATGATCGAAGCCGAACTCGGACAGGGGTCGGACGGCATCGCGGCTGCCGACATCACGGCGGCCCGCAAGACGATCGTGGCGACGACGATCCGGCTGTCGCGCGAAGGCGCCTTCGAACTTCCCTCGACCCAGAACGCCGCCTAAGGCCGCGACATGGCTGACGCGGTCGACAAGGATTCGAAAACCGAAGAGGCGACGGAAAAGAAGATCCGCGACACCATCGAACAGGGCAAGCTGCCCCATTCGCGGGAAACGGCGCTGCTGGCATCCTTCGTCGCCATACTGGTGTTCACCGTCTTCTATGCCAAGGACGCCGTCATCGATCTCGGCATGTTCCTGTCGATGTTCCTGGAGAAGCCGGAAGCCTGGCCGATGGACACCGAGACCGACGTCATCGCGCTCTACAAGATCGTCCTCCTCGAAGTGGGCCGCGCCATCGTCAGCCTGCTGGTGCTGTTGACCGTTGCCGGTGTCGGCGCCTCGGTGTTCCAGAACATGCCGCAAATCGTCGGCGAGCGGGTGCGGCCGCAACTCTCGCGCATCTCGATTGCCAAGGGCTGGAGCAGGCTGTTCGGCATTCAGGGTTGGGTCGAGTTCCTGAAGGCACTCGGCAAGGTCGGGTTTGCCATCGTCGTGCTGAGCTTCACGCTGTCGGAAGACCACCGCAAGCTGCTCGCCGGCATGATCACCAATCCGGTTGCCTTCGGCCTCGTTATCCGCGGCATCGCCGTCGACATCCTGGTGGCGATCGTCTTCGTCATGGGGCTGATCGCGGCGATCGACATCGTCTGGTCGCGCTTCCACTGGAAGCAGGACCTGCGTATGAGCAAGCAGGAGGTCAAGGACGAGTTCAAACAGTCCGAGGGCGACCCGATCGTCAAGTCGCGGCTGCGCTCGCTGGCGCGCGACCGGGCGCGCAAACGGATGATGACGGCGGTGCCGCGCGCGACACTGATCATCGCCAACCCGACGCACTTCTCGATTGCGCTGAAATATGTGCGCGACGAGGATTCGGCACCGATCGTGCTGGCCAAGGGGCAGGATCTGGTGGCGCTGAAAATCCGCGAGATCGCGCGGGAACACAACATCCCGATCTTCGAGGACGTGGCGCTCGCCCGCTCCATGTACAAGCAAGTTTCGGTCGATAATGTGATCCCGTCGCAATTCTATCAGGCCGTCGCCGAACTGGTGCGGGTCGTCTACTCGAAAAAGGCTGAGCGCAGACAGATTTCATGAACCGGCAACCGCACGCAAATTCCCGCGAGATCATCGTCGCCAGCGCCATCGAGCAGGTGGTGAGGGAACTCCGGCTGATCGATGTCGCCGACTATATTGCCTTCATCCGGCTGGAGCATTTCGCCTGCCTGTCGGATCTGGTCGATTCAGCGGTGGAGCTGTTCTTCATGCCGGGCACGCTGCGGCTCGGCCATGGTGGCGAGGCGCATGTCGACTGGAGCGGCAGCCCGCGCATCGTGCTCGATCTGGAGCTGAGGCCGCCCGGCGTCACCGTCTATTTCCAGCTGACGCTGAGCGAGCTCGGCGCTTCGGTGGCGGTCAACTACGTGTCGTTCGAGAAACCGGGCGAGGACCCGGAGCACAACACGGCCCTGCTCGAGGCGGTGATCGAACAGGCGCGTATCCGCAAGGTCGAGCCGATGGCCTTTCGCTGAACCATCGGCCGCTTCGGAGCCGCCGGCGGCGGTTGTTTTCATGCATGTCCTTTTCCCAAAGCCGGACCCGCTTTTAGGCGACATGCATTGGAATTATCCTATTCGATAAGCCCCAGCCGCAACGCCTTGGCCACCGCCTGGTTGCGGTTGACCGCGTTGAGCTTCTGGGTGGATTGGGTCAGGTACTGGTTGGCGGTGTGCACCGAAAGCTTCAGAAGCCGCGCGATCTCCTCGCTGGTGTTGCCATTGGCGGTCAGCTTCAGGCATTCGAGCTCGCGCTTGGAGATCGCGCGCATGCGGCCGGCATCGCCCGGGCGCATGCGGGCGACAGCGGCGAACAGTGAAAAGCAGCGGGCGTGGATCTCGTAGAGTGCGTCCTGCGGCAGGGTAATCTCGGACCCCAGGAACACGACAAGGCCGCATTGTCCACGATCGGCATGGACGGGGAAGGCGATGCCGCTGGTGCCCGGCGCCAGCGGCGCCATCCGCTCGGTCCAGGCGAGATTGCCGAACGCCTCCGCCATGGCGGCGACGCCGTCGTCCGACCACCAGCGCGACTCCGTCGAGTTGCGGGTGTGGCGCACGATCTCCTCGCCATTGGCGCCTGAAATGAACTTCGTCGCCACGGCAATGCCGGGATAGTCGGAATCAAGGCACGGAACGAGCCGCGCCCGCTCCGGCGACGGGCTGACGAAGAACAGGCCGAAGGCCGAAGCGTTGATGTCGACGGCGATCCAACGGCAGCGGCGCACGGCGTCTGGAATGGTGACGGCGTGATGGGTTTCGGAGCCGAGCGAGAAGGCGCCAAACGGGTTGTGCTGCTCGTTGAAAAGGGCTTCCGCAGCCTCCTTGATATCGGCGTGTTTCAAATGATGCCGCTCCTGATCGCCGTGGCGATGGCCATCGCGCGGTTGCTGGCCGCGAATTTCTGGATGGCGTGGGTGATGTAGCTGTTGACGGTGTTGGAGGAGACGCCAAGGATGACGGCGACCTCGTCGGTGGTCTTGCCTTCGGAGACCCAGAACAGGCACTCGCGCTCGCGATCCGACAGCGGATCCTGCATGGCGGCGGCGGCAATCAGTTGCGGGATGTGCGAGAGCGCGTAGCAGCACTTCAACTGCGCCCTCATCAGCGCCGGCTGGTCGATCTTGCCGGCGGTTGCGGCCGAAAACAGGGCGAACAGGCGCTGGCGACCGACATTCAGCCTGAGCGAATAGATCTCGGCATGGCCGAGCACGTCGAGAAGGCGGGCCTCCTCGCCGGTGATCAAACCGTCCGCCTCGGGTGCATGAGATGCCACAAGCGGTCTCGGGCGGATGCCGGGCGCGACGGTGAGCGCGCCTTGCGCAAGCCCGGCGATCAGCCGCTTGCCGGTCAGCTCGATGGCGTCGAAAATCCAGTTGGACGAAACGATGCGCGCATCGTTGCGGTCCTGGTCGTGGACGATGGCAACCAGCATGTAGCTGTCGGCCCCGATCTCGGCGGTCAGTTGCATGAAAAAGCTGGTGAGATCACCGCGCGACGTCAGACGCGAGCCCAATGTGTCGGATTGAAGAAGCGCGGCGGGACTGCTCATTCTTGTTGCTTTTGGCCGGAATCGTTTCTGCTGTCCGGATGCTGGAGGCCAGCCGCCGAACCCGAATACGCTTTACTTTGACGAAGACACACGCATGGCGCAGGGTTGCGCCAACCAGATCCGAATCGATTTAGGGAACGCGAAGCCGTCCGCGTCTGGTGCCGGAAAATTCCGGAACTTGAGACTTTGGGTGGTCGCCGCGCCCCCCAAGGACCGGCTGATTCGGGTCTAATCTACCCGCAGTTGAATCCGACATCAAACGCGATTTGACAAAATCGAATCTGGTGGACTCGCATGCGACTCGGAGCCGGCCTGCGAGGCCTTTTGGCTGCCCTGGGTCGCTGACGCCGACACGAAAAAGCCAGACCTTGTTGCTATCCCGCTGTATCGGCGGCCAATCGATTCCGATAGGTTTTCGACGACCGGCTGGGATGGGCGTCCCTTCGGTCGGATTGGGCGAGATGGGCCGCGCATGGTCGCGGCCATCGGCATGGGGGGTGGTCATGAAGCGGGTTTTCCTGGCGTTCACGGTGGTGCTTGCGGCCTTGAACTTTGCGTGGGGCCCCGCGCAGGCCGAACCCGTCGTCACCTATGCGCTCGACAACGGGCTGCAGGTGGTGCTGGTATCAGACCATCGTGCGCCGAAGGTCGTGATGAACCTGCGTTACCGCGTCGGTTCGATGAATGAACCCGCCGGCCGCTCGGGTTTCGCCCATCTGTTCGAGCACCTGATGTTCTCCGGCACGCCGGCCTGGCCGAACGTGTTCGGCGCGCATGCCGCACTCGGCAACGAGATCAATGCCTGGACCACCGAGGACGGCACCGTGTTCTATGTCGACGGGCTGTCGTCGTCGCTGCCGATGATCCTGTCGCTGGAGGCCGACCGCATGGCCAATCTCGGCCGCTCGGTGACGCAGGCCAAGCTCGACCTGCAGCGCTCGGTGGTCAAGAACGAGATGCGCCAGAACGTGCTCGACAAGGCCGGCGCATCCGGCTGGGAGGCCTTCTGGTCGGGGCTGTTCCCGAAGCCGCATCCCTATAGCCGCATGGTCATCGGCTCGGTCGCCGACCTCGACGCGGCGACGCTGGACGACGTGCGCGGTTTCTTCAACACCTACTACCTGCCCAACAATGCGGTGCTGGTGCTGGTCGGCGACCTCAAGGTCGATGACACCAAGGCACTGATCGCCGACACGTTCGGCCTGATACCGCGCGGCGCCGATGTGGCGCGGCCAGCGGTGCCCGAGCCGACGCCGGCGCGGCTCAAGCTGGTGCTCGATGATCGTGTGCCGAGCCCCGTCGTCGTGGTCGGCTTCAGCGGCCCGGCGGCGCAATCGCCCGACAATGGCGCGCTCAGCATCGCCGCCGAACTGCTCGGCAATGGCGAATATGGTTTCCTGCGCAATCGCCTCGTCTCGGAACAGGGTATCGCCACCTATGCCAGTGCGAGCTGGACGGGCGGTTTGCTCGGCGGCCGCTTCACCTTCGAGGCGGGCGCGGCGGCAGGCGTGACGCCCGAAGCGCTCGAAAGCGCGATGAAAACCGCGTTCGCGGATTTCCAGAAGACGCCGCTCGACCCGGCCGATGTCGAACGCGCGCGCAACGGCATATTGCTGGCCACACGGCTCGGCAGCGAGGCGCTGAAGGACCGCGCCGGCAGCGTTTCCTACAACGCCGACATTCTCGGTGACGCACAAAGCGCGCTGGTCGACGATCCGCGTGTCAAGAATGCCAGCGTCGCCGATGTCGAAGCAACGATGAAGCGGCTTCTGAAACCGGAAGACGCCAGCGTGCTGGTGCTGAAGCCGGGCCCGCGCGGCGGCTACCCCGATGCGCTGATCGGATCGTCCGGCACGCCGCAGCCGTTCACGGCGCCGGAGCGGGCAGCGATCGACATTCCGAAACATGCGGCCGGCGAAGCGCCTTCGGCAGTGTTGCCGGCCATGGAAACGGCGACGCTGTCGAACGGCATCAAGCTCGTCCACTACACCATGCCGGAAGCGCCGATGGTCTATGTGGCGGCCAGCGCCGAAGGTGGCTGGAACAGCGTGCCGCAAGGCAAGGAAGGGCTGCTGGAGCTTGCCGCAAGCATGGCGATGCGCGGCGCCGGCGAGCGCGGCTCGGCCGACTTCGCCAAGGCGACCAGCGACATTGGCGCCAGCGTCGGCTACCAGGCCGGATACCTGACCACCGCGATGACGCTCGGCGTGCCGCCGGAAAAACTGGATCAAGGTCTCGGCCTGCTTGCCGACGCGGTGCTGAAGCCGCGTTTCGACAAGGCCGACTGGAGCGTGCTGATGGCGCAAACGGTCGACTGGCTCAATGGCCGTGAGGCCGACCTGCCGGGCGTTGCCGGCCGCGCGGCAAAGGCGGCGCTCATTGCGCAGGTGCCTGGCAAGGCGGCGATCGACTGGTCGGCAAAGGCGCTCGCCTCGATCTCGCTCGACGATGCCAGGGCCGCCTTCAAGACGGAGTTCACGCCGAAGGCGGTGACGTTCTACAGCGTCGGCCCGATGCCGGTCGCGACCGTCGCGGCGGGCCTCGAAAAGGCGTTCGGCGCTTGGGCGGATGATGCCGCCGGCTATGCCGCCGAGCCATCGCCGGCGGCGCGTTTCAATGGCGGCCGGAAGGTGCTGCTGGTGCCCGAACCTGGGGCCAGCCAGTCGGCCCTGTTCGTGGCAAGGCCGGCGCCGGGCACCGACGAAAGCGAGCGCGCTGAATCGACCGCGGTCGCCAATCTGCTCGGCGACGATTTTTCCAGCCGGTTGAACTCGGTGATCCGCGAGGAAAAGGGCTATTCCTATGGCGTGTCGAGCTATCTGCTGAGCCCGATGAAGGCCGGCTCGGGACTGGTGGTGGCAACCACCGTCGAGCGGGCGAATACCGGTCCGGCGATCACCGAGATCCTGAAAGGCTTTGCCGGCCTGACCACATTGCCGGTGGCGCAGGACGAGGTCGACCGCACGGTGACGGTCTATCGCCGGGCGCTGGCCGGATCGGCCGAGACCTCGGCCGGCGTGTTCGGTTCGCTGATCGGCGCCGTCGGCTCCGGTTCGACGCTGGAGGACCAACAGAGCCGGATGACGGCGCGCACCCAGCTGACGCTCGGCGCGGTGCAGAAACAGGCGCTGGCACTGTCATCGCTCGATCCGTCGCTGATCGTGGTGGCCGGCGACCCGGATGTGGTGATGCCGCAGCTTGCCGCGATCGGCCTCAGGGATGTCGAGACCGTCAAGCGCGACGATGAAGGAGAGCAGACGGCGGCGCGGGCGCTTGATCTTCTCGGCGGCAAGCAGCAGGCACCGCTGTCCGCCTCGCCATGGCGGGTCGGCGATGGCGGCACGACGCGGGCGGTGCATTCCTGTGCTTCGGCGAAGGATTGCGGCGCGCAGATCCACGCCGATTGATCGGTTCAATGCGCGGCCGCCGGCCGCGCGCAAATTGGCACTGTTGTTTTCGGGGGAAACGATGAGCGATTCATTTCAGGAAGTTACATCCGTCTCGTGGTTCGGGCGGATCAAGCGTGCGGTCGGTGGGGTCATCTTCGGCCTGCTTTTGATCGTGCTGATGGTGATCGGGCTGTTCTGGAACGAGGGCCGCGCGGTGCAGACGGCACGCTCGCTGGCCGAAGGGGCCGGCGCCGTGGTCTCCGTCGGCGCCGACAGCGTCGATGCCGCCAATGACGGCAAACTGGTGCATCTCAGCGGGCCGGCGACGGCGGATAGCGGCCTGTCCGACCCGGATTTCGGCATTGCGGCGCAAGGGCTGCGTCTGTCGCGTGACGTCGAGATGTATCAATGGAAGGAAGAGTCCAAATCCGAGACCACCAAGAAGCTTGGCGGCGGCGAGGAGACGGTGACCACCTACAGCTATTCGAAGGTGTGGAACGACAGCCAGATCGACTCGTCGGGCTTCAAGAAGCCGGACGGGCACCAGAATCCGCCGATGGCGATCCACGGTCGGACTTTCCAGATTCCGGAAGGCAAGCTTGGCGCTTTCACGCTCGACACACCCGTGCTCGACCGCATCGAGGGCGACAAGGACTATTCGCTGTCGCCCGACCGGTCGGCCGCGATCAAGGCTGCCTATACGGGCGCGAAGCCCCTCAGCATCGTCGACGGCAAGATCTATCTCGGTGCCGACACGACAACGCCGGCGCTGGGCGACTACCGCATCGGCTACGAACTGGCGCCACTCGGCGTGGTCAGCATCGTCGCGCGTCAGGCCGGCAGCCGGTTCGAGCCTTACCAGACGGTGGCCGGCGACCAATTGCTGATGGTCGACACCGGCACTGTGCCGGCCGACAAGATGTTCGCCGAAGCAGTCAGCGCAAACACGCTGATCACCTGGCTGCTGCGCGCTGCTGGCCTGCTGCTGCTGACGATCGGCTTTGCCCTGTTCCTCGCCCCGATCGGCGTGATCCTCGACGTCATACCGTTCCTCGGCAGCATGGCGCGGATGGGAACCGGCATCATCGCCTTCTTCCTGGCGATCCTGGTCGGCACGACGACGATTGCGATTGCCTGGTTCTGGTATCGGCCTGTGCTGGCGGCAGGCATCCTGGCAGCCGGCGTCATCGCCGCGGCGGCGGTCTACTATCTCGGCCGCTCACGCAAGGCAGCCGCATCAGCGGTCGCGCCAAGCACCGGCACCTGATCGCGAGAGCCGGGCGGCATTGCCGCCCGGTCCCCTGGTTTAGCTCATGCCTGTTGTTGTCCCAAAACCGTGGCGCGCTTTTGGGCGACAGGCTTTTACCTGTCCTCGAAGCCGGTCAGCACGCCGACGGCGTTGACGCCGATCTCTTCCACCGCGTAGCCGCCTTCCATCACGAACAGCGTCGGCAGACCGAGCCTGGCGATGCGGCGGCCGATCTTCGGATAATCGGGGCTCTTGAGCTTGAACTGGCTGATCGGGTCCTTCTCGAAGGTGTCGACGCCGAGCGAGACGATGACGACGTCCGGCGCGTAAGCGGTAAGCCTGGTGCAGGCATCTTCCAGCGAGGCATTCCAGGCGTCCCAGTCGGTGCCGAACGGCATCGGATAGTTGATGTTGAAGCCTTCGCCGGCGCCAGAACCGCGTTCATCGGCATGGCCAAGGAAAAAGGGATACTCGACCATCGGATCGCCGTGCAGGTTGAGGACCTGCACGTCAGCGCGGTCATAGAAGATCTCCTGCGTGCCGTTGCCATGGTGGTAGTCGATATCGAGGATGGACACACGGCCGGCGCCCTGGTCGCGGAACCATTGCGCGGCGACGGCGGCGTTGTTGATGAAGCAATAGCCGCCCATGAAGCCTGCTCCGGCATGATGGCCCGGCGGGCGGCAGAGCGCGAAGGCGGATGCCTCGCCATTCTTGACCAGGCCGGCGGCGGTCAGCGCCACGTCATAGGACGACTTGATCGCGGCCCATGTGCCTTCGACGAAGGTGGCGCCGGCATCGAAGGAATAGTAGCCGAGCAGGGCGTCGATGCGCTTTGGCGGCACGTCGCCGCGCAGGCCGCGCGTCGGCCAGGTGAAGGGCATCGCCGAGCCCGTGAAGCCGGCTTCTACCCATTGCGGCCAGACTGTCGGCAGGAAGTCGATGTAATCGGCCTTGTGGATGCGCCTGGCGGCGGCGAGGTCGTGCTCGGCCGGCGCGATGATCGGACCTAGCTTTTCGCTTTCGACCCGCGCCTTGATGAATTCGGCCCGCGAGGGCTTTTCGAAACCCGGCACGATGGCGCTTGTGACCAGTTCCATCTGCCCGGCATGGCCGGCGTGGAGTGGCGAATAGACAGTCTTCATAAAATTCCTCTCGAAGTGCGAAAATCAGTCAAGATTGAGATAGGGGTTCACCAGAGCGAGCCACATGGTTTCGACGTCGTCCTCGATGAGGTCGAAGGTCCTGCGATCTTTTTTCAGCCCCACCAGCCGGCAGACGTGCCCGACCTCCATCATCACCACGCCGAGCCGGCTGGCGATCTTGCCTTCAAGAGCCGGGTTCACATGCTGCAACCATTGGGCGTAGAGGGCGATGATCTGGTCGTCATATTCGTTCTGGATCGGCCTGAGGTCGGCGTTGCCTGAAATGGCCTCGATCACCGGCATCAGGCTGGCGTTTTCGAGATAGAGCTTGGACGTGTCGATGAAAAGCTTGCGCACTTCTCGCCGAAACTCTTCGCGGTTGGTGGGCGGGGCGACCTTGATGCGCTTCGCGATCACCTCGGGAAAGGATGACAGCCAGCGCCGGGCGAGGTCCAGCAGGATGGCTTCCTTGTTGGGAAAGTATTGGTAGATCGAACCGACCGACAAGCCCGCGCGCTGCGCAATGGCGAGCGTCGTCGGCGTCTTGGTTCCTTGCTCCCGCGTCAAGATCAGCGCCGCGTCGAGAATCCTGTCGACCACCTTGCTCGACCGTTGTTGTCGCGGCTGCTTGCGCGGTTCGAGCGCTATCCTGGTTTTGCGGTCGAGACTGCGCTTCACTGCCTGATGTCCCCGTTCCCAGCCCGCGCAGGGTGCTGTCCACAATACAGTCCAAATTCCGTATGTTGACAAACGCGAATAATTAGTCGCATTCTTTATTCACGCTGCCTTCGGGGATGACAAGGGGAATTTCGAGGACAGCGCGCCGGCATCATTTTTTCCCATGGCGCCGCTCCGGTGGAGTGGCCGGTCCTGGGCGCAGGGTTGTCGGTCTCAGTCAGTCGTCAAAAGCGCGGAGTCGCGATGTCTGTCACGGGTGCGGGTCGTAGTGCTGATCTGATCGTCATCAACGGTCGTGTGCTGACCATGGACGATGACAATCCCGCCACCGAGGCTGTTGCCGTCAAGGACGGCGCCATCGTCGCCATTGGCACCCGCGCCTCCATCGAAGAGCTCAAGGGACCGGCCACCAAGGTCATCGACGCCAAGGGCTGTTCGGTGATCCCGGGCTTCATCGAAGCCCACATGCATCTGTTTTCAGGCGGGGCTGAACTTGCCCACCTGCAGCTCACCGGTATTCACGGGTTCGAGGCGCTGCAAAAGGCGATCCGCGACTACGCGCCAACGCAGCCGGACGCGAAAATGCTGGTCGGGCAGGGCGTCGACTACACCGTGCTCGGCAGCGAGCGGGTGACACGTCACCATCTCGACGCCATTTTGCCCGATCGCCCCTTCTGCATGGCCGCGCCCGATCATCACACAATGTGGGCCAACACAAGGGCGCTGGAAATGGCGGGCATCCTGCATGGGCGCACGCTCGGCCCGGGCAACGAGATCGTCATGGGCGATGACGGCCTCGCCGCGGGCGAATTGCGCGAGGGCGAAGCGTTCGGTCCGGTGCTCGACCTTGCCGGCGAAAGCCGGGTGCGGCTGGGCCTGGCGACTGGCGGCGAGCCGGACCCGATGCCGACCGTGGCCGAGCGGGCCGCCGACCGCGATATCATGCGGCGCGGGCTGGCCTGGTGCGCGCGCCACGGCATCACCTCGATCCACAACATGGACGGCAATCTCTATCAGCTTGAGCTGCTGGCCGAGATCGAAGCCGAGGAAGGGCTGCCCTGCCGCGTGCAGATACCGTTCCACTACAAGAATTTCATGACGCTCGACATGCTCGACAAGGCCTCGCTGATGGCCGAGCGCTACAACAGAGAGTGGCTGTCATCGGGCATGGTCAAGGTGTTCTACGACGGCGTGCTCGATTCCTGGACAGCCGTCATGGTCGAGCCCTATGCCGACCGTCCGGATTGGGTGGGCGAGCCGCTGTTCACGCCGCAACAATTCATCGATCTGGCCGTCGCCGTCGACAGACGTGGGCTGCAGATGGCCGTGCACTCGATCGGCGACGGCGCGGTGCGTGCAGTGCTCGACGGTTACGAGGCGGCGCGGAACGCCAATGGCAAGCGCGACAGCCGCCACCGGGTTGAGCATATCGAGGTCACCACCACCGCCGATGTTCCGCGTTTCGCCGAACTCGGCGTCATCGCCTCCATGCAACCGCCGCACCCGCCTGGCGCCATGGATTTTCCGCTGGAGCCGACGGTATCGCGCATCGGCCCGGCCCGCTGGCCGCTGAGCTATGCCTGGCGGACCTTGAAGGATGCCGGCGCGCATGTCGTCTTCGCATCGGACTGGCCGGTGTCGCCGATCGATCCAATCCTGGGCATTCAGGCGGCGGTGTTGCGCAAACCGTGGGCAGAAAGCGACCCGGACCAAAGCTTCTCGCTGCATGAATCCCTTGCCGGCTACACAGTCGAAGGAGCCTATGCCGAATTCGCCGAGCATCGCAAAGGCATGTTGAAGCCCGGCTACATGGCCGATCTGGTGGTGCTCTCGGCCGATCTGGAAGCGACAGCGCCGGAGGCGTTGCATAAGGTACGGCCGGTGACGACGATCTGTGGCGGCAAGGTCACCTATCAGACCTGACAATGGCATGGAGCTTGCTAGCCAAGTTACGAATTGAACTGTGATTCAATGCCGGCTTGCCAACACACCGGCCTTGTGTTCACATCAAACAGGGGAAAATTCCGCCAGCAAGAGCGGGGTCAACAGTGAGGCGTAATCGTGCCGGACAAACCGGGTCGGAATGCGATTGAAGTTGTCAAAGTAAGCAAAATTTTTGGATCAGGAGAGGGGCAAGTCGCTGCCCTCGACACGGTCTCGGTATCCATCCGCGAGAACGAGTTCTTCACGCTGCTCGGTCCGTCCGGCTGCGGAAAGACGACGCTGCTGCGGCTGATTGCGGGTTTCGACTTTCCAACCGCCGGCGAAATCCTGCTCTATGGCCAGGACATCGCGCCGTTGCCGCCGTTCAAGCGGCCGGTCAACACCGTCTTCCAGTCCTATGCGCTGTTCCCGCATATGACGGTCGCCGACAACATCGGCTTTGGCCTGGAGATGCTGGGCAAGCCGAAGGCCGAGATCGAGGCGCGTGTCGACGCGATGCTGAAGCTGGTCAAGATGGAGGCGCTGAGCAGCCGCCGCACCAGCCAGATCTCCGGCGGCCAGCAGCAGCGTGTGGCGCTCGCACGGGCACTCGCGCCGCAGCCGAAAGTGCTGCTGCTCGATGAGCCGCTCTCGGCGCTCGACTACAAGCTGCGCAAGGAGATGCAGATCGAACTGAAGCGGCTGCAGCACGAGACCGGCATCACCTTCATCTTCGTCACGCACGACCAGGAAGAGGCGCTGACGATGTCGGACCGCATCGCGGTGATGTCGTCGGGCAAGATCCTGCAGGTCGGGTCGCCCTGGGATATCTACGACAAGCCGGCGGAACGCTTCGTCGCCGACTTCATCGGTGAGACCAACTTCCTCACCGCCGCCATATCGGGCACCGGCAACGGCAAGGCGCGCGCGACGCTCAAATCCGGCACGACCATCGAGGCGACAGTTGCCGAAGGGTTCCAGCCGAAGGATAATGCCACCGTGGTGGTGCGGCCCGAGCATGCCAAGCTGACCAAGGACGAGGGCGACCTGTCGGGCATGGTCGAAAACATCGTCTATTTCGGCACCGACACGCATATCCATGTCCAGCTCGACAGCGGCGAGGCCTTCACCGTGCGCCAGCAGAACACGCGCAGCGCAGGCTGCGGTTTCGAGCGCGGCGACAAGGTCGGCATCCTGATCGGCAACGACGCCGCGCAAGTGCTGAGGGACTGATGGCCACCGCGGAAGAAATCGCCAAGGCAGCGGAACGGCGTGATGTCCGTGACCGATGGCTTTTGTCGGCGCCGGCGCTGCTGGTCATCCTGCTCGCCGCGACCGGCCCGTTGCTGATTGTGCTTGTCTACTCGTTCCTGACGCCCGGCGCCTACGGCGACGTGAAGTGGCAGTTTTCGCCCGATGCCTGGGTGTCGGTGTTCATGGAACGTGACATTTTCGACGACACGCTTTCGCTCGCGGCAGCGCATGTCACCATCTTCTGGCGCTCGATCAAGCTTGCGGTGGTGACGACGCTGGCCACTTTGGCGCTTGGCTTCCCGACCGCCTATTTCATGGCGACGCGCAGCGAAAAGACCCGCGACCTCTGGCTGTTCCTGATCACCATACCGTTCTGGACCAACCTTCTGATCCGCACCTTCGCGGTGCTGCAGATCATCCGCAATGAAGGCATCGTCAACACCGTCCTGCTCAAGCTCGGCATCATCTCGGCGCCGATCCAGATTCTCTTCACCGATACGGCGATCCTGATCGGCATGGCCTATGTCTACCTGCCGCTGATGGTGCTGCCGATCTACGCCAGCATGGAAAAGCTCGATTTTCGCCTGGTCGAGGCGGGCTACGATCTCTACGCGACACGCTTCAAGGTGCTGCGGAAGATCATTTTCCCGCTGGTCAAACCCGGCGTCATCGCCGGCTCGATCCTGGTCTTCATTCCGGCACTCGGCGCCTATGTGACGCCGGTTGTGCTTGGCGGCGGCAAGAACATGATGCTGTCCAACCTGATCGAATTGCAGTTCGGACAAGGCCGCAACTGGCCGCTTGGCTCGGCGCTGTCGATCACGGTGATGGTCATCGTCATGCTGGCGCTGCTTGCCTATGTGCGCAACGCCGGCAAGTCAGGGGTGCGTCATGGCTAGCAACTTCTCCATCAAGCACCAGCCGGGCTTCACGACGATCGCGGCGACCTGCTTCGTCGTGCTCTATCTGCCCATCATCGTGCTGGTCGTCTACGCCTTCAACGCGGCGAGCTCGACATCCGAATGGGGTGGCTTTTCGCTGCGATGGTTCCAGTCGGCATACCAGAACATGCAGGTCATCGACGCAACCCTGCGCTCGTTCCAGATCGGTGCCATCGCGGCGGTGCTGTCGACCATCTTCGCGACCATGGCGGCGCTCGCCACCACGCGCACCGCCGCCTATCCCGGCCTCACCTTCAAATATGCGGCGATCAACCAGCCGCTGATGGTGCCCGAGATCGTCACCGGCGTGGCGCTGCTGATCTTCTTCTCGCGCATCAAGATCTTCACCGGCTATTCCGGCCTCGGCTACCTGATCGCGGCGCACACGGCATTCTGCATTCCGTTCGCCTATCTGCCGATCCGGGCGCGGCTGGAGAATATGGACCTGACGCTGGAACGCGCCGCGGCGGATCTCTACGCGACGCCGTGGAAGACCTTCCGCCGCATCACGCTGCCGCTTTTGTGGCCCGGTATCCTGGCCGGTCTGATGCTGGCCTTCGTCATCTCGCTCGACGACGTCGTCATCACCGAGTTCGTCAAGTCGGGCGGCCAGGACACTCTGCCCACTTACATGCTCGGCCAGATCCGCCGTGGCGTGACACCCGAGATCAACGCGATATCGACCGCTTTCCTGCTGCTTTCGGTCGCGATCGTCACGTTGTTTTTCTTCGTCAGCAGGAAACGAGACTGAACCTGAAATGGGAGTTAGAATGATGAACTGGAAGACAACAGCGACCGCCATGGGGTTGGCGTTGCTCGCTTCGACGGGCCTGGCCCGCGCAGATGGCGTGCTGAACATCTACAATTGGGGCAACTACACCAGCCCCGATGTGATCAAGAAGTTCGAGCAGAAATACAACGTCAAGGTGTCGATCACCGACTACGATTCCAACGACACCGCGCTCGCCAAGGTTCGCCAGGGCGGCACCGGCTTCGACATCGCCGTGCCGTCGCAGACCTATGTGCAGATCTGGATCAAGGAAGGTCTCCTGCTCGAGACCGATCCGGGCAAGATGGAGAACTTCAAGAACGTCGCGCCGGAATGGGCCAATCCTGAATTCGATCCGGGCCGCAAATATTCGGTGCCGTGGGCCTGGGGCACGATCGGCGTCGTCGTCAACACCGATGCCTACAAGGGTCCGGCCGATACGTGGGGCATCGTCTTCAATGCGCCCGACGAGCTGAAGGGCAAGGTCAACGTCGTTCCCGAGATGAATGACGTCATCTTCGCGGCGATCAAATATGTCGGCGGCCAGCAATGCACCGACGACAAGGCGGTGCTGAAGAAGGTGCGCGACACGCTCGTCGCGGCCAAGCCGAACTGGATCGCGATGGAATACAATACCATCGAGAAGATGGGCGCCGGCGACTTCAAGGCAACCAGCGACTGGAACGGCTCGGCGCTGCGCCAGCGTCTGGCCAACCCGGCCATCCATTACAACTATCCGAAGGAAGGCTTTGGCCTGTGGAGCGACAACGTCGTCGTTCTGAAGGAAGCCAAGAACGTCGAGAACGCCAAGCTGTTCCAGAACTTCATCATGGATCCGGAAAACGCGGCTGGCCTCTCGGCCTTCCACCGCTATGCCAACGCCATCACCGGCTCGGACAAATACATGCCAGCCGACATGAAGGATGCGCCGGAAGTCGTCATTCCGGCCGACGCCAAGCCGAAAGGCGAATTCCAGAAGATGTGCGCGCCGGAAATCCAGGACATCTACACCAAGATCTGGACCGAACTGCAGAAGTAACTGCGTTTCAACGGACCCGGCGGCTAGAGCATGATGCCGAAAAGTGTGAAACGGTTTTCGGACGACATCATGCCCTATCTCTCTGACTTAGAGACGGATTCAGATTTCAGGTCGAACCGACCTGAAATCATCCGTCTCTAGGCCGCCGGGTCCGTTTTTCTGTTGCCGGGGCTTGGCCTTCATGGACTCCTATCGCAATTCCGATCCGCGGCCACCGATCATGCAAGGCTCGCCGCCCGCCATGGTGCTGCCAAAGCTCGACTGGGACCGGCCGCCATGGAACCGCTGGGCGTTCCAGCATGTCAGAGAGTTCCTGCCGACCGCCGAAGTCTGGCGCGGCAATGGCCATCGTCACCGTCTCGAACGCGCCGAGGTCGATCTCGACGGGTTGCCGGTCGAAGACAGCGGCGGCCAGCCGACGACGCTCGCGGGATTGCTCGACGAGACCTATACGGACGGCTTCCTGGTGCTCAAGGACGGCAAGGTCGCCTATGAGCGCTACTTCAACGGCATGGGCGAGCGGTCGCTGCATCTGTCGCAGTCGATGGCGAAGTCGGTCACCGGCTCGGTGTTCGGCATACTGGTCGGGCGTGGCCTGATCGATCCGGCCAGGCCGGTGACGGACTACCTGCCGGAGCTCAGCGTCACCGGCTGGGCGGGCGCCAGCGTCCAGCACGTGCTCGACATGACGAGCGGGGTGCGCTTTTCCGAGGCGTATACCGACCGCTATTCGGACATCGGCCAGGTCGATGTCGCCACAGGCTGGAAGCCGGTGCCGCCGGGCAGCGATCCGGCCTTTCGCTGGCCCTCGCATATGTTCGAGCTGATCTTGGGCTTGAAGGAAACGATCCGCCCGCATGGTGCGGCCTTCGAATATCGCTCGATTGAGACCGATGTGCTCGCCTTCATCATGGAGCGGGTGACCGGCAAGCGTCTCCCGCAGCTGGTTTCGGAAGAGCTCTGGCAAAAGCTCGGCACTGATGAAAGCGCCTGTTTCACCGTCGACAGCGCCGGCTATGCGGTCGCCGACGGCGGCTTCAACGCGACGCTGCGCGACTATGGCCGCTTCGGCCAGCTGATCCTCGACAATGGCGGCGGCGTGGTGCCGGCCGACTGGATCGAGGCGACGCGCAACGGCAGGCACGGCCCGGACTTCAATCCCAGCCTGCCCGAAGGCAGCTACCGCAACCAGTTCTGGATCGAGGATCCGCGCTCGCGCGCGCTGATGTGCCGGGGCGTGTTCGGACAGATGATCCACATCGACTGGAACAGCCGTACGGTCGTGGTGAAGCTTTCGACCTATCCGGATTTCAGCAATGTCGCCTATTCGGTGGCGACGGTGAAGGCCGTGCGCGCCATCGCCGCCGCGCTCGACTAAGAGGCTGTTTGGAAACTCACTCCAGCGGCCATCTGGTGGCGTTTTCTGCGCTTCCGGTACTCACGGACCCGAAAGTCCGCTCCGCTCCGGTTCTCGAAACCACCGCCATATGACTCCCCGGAGCGACTTTCGAAACAGCCTCCAAGAAACCCAAAGAAATCCAGAAGGAAACGCCATGAGTGGCAAGACCGCGTTCGAGACCCGATACGGCTTCCGCCGCAACGAGGTGCTGCTCGCCAACTGGCGCGAAAACCCGTTCAACCGCTGGTCGTTCCAGAATCTCGGCGAACTGGTGCCGACGGCGCCGGTAGCGGCCGCGCCTGGTGGTGTCGAGACACCGGCGCGGGATATCAGCGGGCTGCTCGGCGAAAAGGTTTCGGTTGCCGATGGGCCAGAGACAGTGGACGAATTTCTCGCGCGCTCGAGCACCGACGCGCTGACGGTGATGAAAGGCGGCAAGGTCATCGGCGACTGGTTCGCGCCGCATATGGATTTCGGCGCCCGCCATATCATCTTTTCGATCAGCAAGTCGCTGACCGCCATCGTCGCCGGCATATTGGAAGGCGAGGGGATGTTCGACCCGAAAGCCCCGGTGACGCACTACATTCCGGAAGCCGCCGGCTCGGCCTATGGAGATGCCAGCGCCAGGCATGTGCTCGACATGAGCGTCAGCCTCGATTTCGAGGAGGCCTATCTCGATCCGGAAAGCGCCTTTGCCCGCTATCGCCGGGCGACGCTGTGGAATCCGGGCGGCGGCACCGAGAGCCTGCGCGAATTCATCCTGACCTTGCAGCGCCTTGCCGAGCCGCATGGCCAGACCTTCCGCTACCGCTCGCCCAATTCCGACCTGCTCGGCATCCTGCTCGAGCGCGCCTCCGGCCAGCGCTTCTGCGACCTGATGCGCGACAAATTGTGGCTGCCGCTCGGCGCCGTCAGCGAAGCCTCGATCGGTGTCGACATGGAAGGAACGGCGCGCACCGCCGGCGGCATTTCGGTGACGCCGCGCGACCTGGCGCGCATCGGCGAGATGATGCGGCAAGGCGGCACGGCGAATGGCCGGCGCATCGTGGCGGAAGCCTGGGTGCGCGACACGACCGTCACCGGCGGCAGTGCGGAAGCCTGGCAGCGCGGCGCGATGCTGCCGCTGTTCCCGAAGGGCCGCTATCGCAATAAATGGTACCAGACCGGTGCCGAAAACGGCGCCTATTGCGGCATCGGCATCCACGGCCAGTGGCTCTATGTCGATCCCAGGACCGAAGTGGTGATCGCCAAGATGTCGTCGCAGCCGGAGCCGGTCGACGATCCGCTCGATATCGAGATCGTCGCCTTTTTCGAGGCGCTGAGCCGGATGGTCTGAGCTTCCCTTAAGCCGTCAGACGAGCACGCGCTTTCCTGTGGACCCGCTGGGCTGATGAAAATGCGGCGGGTTGGCGGACTGAACGTCTGCGCCTATGGTCGCCGCTCTTTTCGAAAAGAGCAGGAACGACATGGCATCCGACATCAAGCGCATTGCAGCCATCATCGCGGCCGAGATCACCGCGCGGCCCGAACAGGCGGCGGCGGCGATAGAGCTGCTCGACGAGGGGGCGACGGTGCCGTTCGTGGCGCGCTACCGCAAGGAGGTGACCGGCGGGCTGGACGATACGCAGCTGCGGCTACTTTCGGAGCGTCTCGCCTATCTGCGCGAGCTCGACGCGCGCCGCGACACCATCCTCGGTTCCATTCGCGAGCAGGGCAAGCTGACCGACGAGCTTGAAGGCAAGATCATCGCCGCCACCACAAAGGCGGAGCTGGAAGACATCTATCTGCCCTACAAGCCGAAGCGCCGGACCAAGGCCGAGATCGCCAGGGAGCGCGGGCTGGGGCCGCTGGCGGAGGCCATCCTGGCCGACCGGTCGCTGGTGCCGACCGAGCTGGCGCTGGCCTATGTCAGCGAAGAAGTGGCCGATGCCAAGGGGGCGCTCGAAGGCGCGCGCGACATCCTGTCGGAACAGTTCGCCGAGAATGCCGACCTCGTCGGCAAATTGCGCGCCTACATGAAGGAGCGCGCCTTCATGCGCGCCAAGGTGGTCGACGGCAAGCAGGAGGCCGGCGCGAAATTCTCCGACTATTTCGACCATGTCGAGCGCTGGGCAAATGTGCCGAGCCATCGCGCGCTGGCGATGCTGCGCGGCCGCAATGAGGAGGTGCTGTCGCTCGACATCGAGGTCGATGCCGATGACACCTCACCGGTGAAGCCGGTCGAGCGGATGATCGCCAACGCCTATGCCATCGGAGGCAGCCTGCCCGGCGACCGCTGGCTGATGGAGGTGGCGGGCTGGACCTGGCGGATAAAACTGTCGCTGCATCTGACGCTCGACCTGATGCGGGATCTGCGCGAGCGCGCCGAGGAAGATGCGATCCATGTCTTTGCCCGCAATCTGAAGGATTTGCTGCTGGCCGCCCCTGCCGGTTCGCGCGCCACGATGGGGCTCGACCCCGGCATCCGCACCGGCGTCAAGGTGGCGGTGGTCGATGACACAGGCAAGCTGCTGACAACGACGACGGTCTATCCGTTTCCACCCAGGAACGATGTGCGCGGCACGCAAGCGGAACTCGCCAAACTCATTCGCCTGCACAAGGTCGAGCTGATCTCGATCGGCAATGGCACCGGCAGCCGCGAGACCGAAAAGCTGGTGGCGGACATGCTGTCTGACATGCCTGCGGATGGTGGGCCGAAGCCGCTCAAGGTGATCGTCAGCGAGGCGGGCGCCTCGGTCTATTCGGCTTCAGCGACGGCGGCGGCGGAATTTCCCGGCCTCGACGTGTCGCTGCGCGGCGCGGTGTCGATCGCGCGGCGGCTGCAGGATCCGTTGGCCGAGCTGGTCAAGATCGAGCCCAAGTCGATCGGCGTCGGCCAGTACCAGCACGATGTCGACCAGTACCGGCTCGGCCGCTCGCTGGAAGCGGTGGTCGAGGACGCGGTCAACGCGGTCGGCGTCGATCTCAACACCGCCTCGGCGCCGCTGCTGGCGCGCGTTTCGGGCCTTGGCGCGTCGCTGGCCGACGCCATCGTCGCGCATCGCGATGCGACCGGCCCCTTCGCCAGCCGCAAGGACCTGCTGAAGGTGTCCCGCCTTGGCCCTCGCGCGTTCGAGCAATGCGCCGGCTTCCTGCGCATCGCCAATGGCAGCGAGCCGCTCGATGCCTCGTCGGTGCATCCGGAAGCCTATGGCGTGGCCAAGAAGATCGTCGCCGCCTGCGGCCGCGACGTGCGCGCGCTGATGGGCGACAGTGCCGTTCTGAAGGCGCTCGATCCGCGCGTCTTCGTCGACGAGCGTTTCGGCCTGCCGACGGTGCGCGACATCCTGACGGAGCTGGAAAAGCCGGGCCGCGATCCGCGCCCCGGCTTCAAGACCGCGACCTTCGCCGACGGCGTCGACGACATCAAGGATCTGAAGCCTGGCATGCTGCTGGAAGGCACCGTCACCAATGTCGCCGCCTTCGGCGCCTTCGTCGATATCGGCGTCCACCAGGACGGGCTGGTGCATGTCTCGCAACTGGCCGACCGTTTCATCAAGGACGCGCATGAGGTGGTCAAGGCGGGTGATGTGGTCAAGGTGCGCGTCGTAGATGTCGACATCAAGCGCAAGCGCATCGCACTTTCGATGCGCAAGGATGGCGGCGAGGGTGGTGCATCGCGCAGCGGGCCGCGCGACACAGGCGGCAGGCCGGCGCCGCGCTCGCCAGCGCCACAACGCCAGCCGGAACGGCCAGCCCAGCAAGGTGCGTTCGGCGCTGCACTGGCCGATGCGCTGAAGCGGAAGTAGTTGTTTTGCGGCAGCCCAAAGTACGCGCTCACATTTTGGATATCCCGATCCGAAAACAGGGCCGAAGTCGGCGCCGCCCCTCATCGCCCTGCCGGGCGCTTCTCCCCGTATATTGACGGGAGAAGGGGGCTGGCCGCAACCTCGGCGCCTATCTTGAGACGTTAGCGATTAGCGAAACCGGCGATGGGAGCGCCCCTCTCCCCGTCACTATACGGGGAGAGGATGCCGGCAGGCAGGTGAGGGGCAGCGCCAACGGCGGAGAAGGGAATGGGCGAAATCGAAAGCTGAGGCGACTGTCCTGCGACCGCCATTGTTCACGGCTTTTCGCCGCTGTATTTCGCTTCAAGCCGCGCAAACACCTGCTCGGCCGGAATGCCCGGGCCGCTTTCCACGCCTTTGCGAATGGCGTCCTGCCGGGCGAGATGCCTCAGCAGCCAGTCGCGAAAGCTGGCGACCGGCGGGTGGCCGCGCTTGTCGTGCGGGACGACGAGGTAGTAAGCGCTGCGGCTTTGCATCGGCTGGCCGGGCGCCGGCACCAACTGGCCGCGCTGCAATTCGCCCGCGATCAGGATCAGCGGCAACAAGGCGACGCCGAGCCCCGCCATGCAGGCCTGGGCGGCGGTGCCGAACTGTTCGAACTGCATGCCTGGTCCGGTCGGCGCGCTCAGACCCTGATGCTCGAACCATTCGGTCCAGGCGCCGGGGCGCGTCGCCATGTGCAGCAGCGGCAAACGGCCGATGTCGGCCGGCGTTGCGATGGCGCGGCCGGCGAGGAATTCCGGCGACGCGACCGGCGCCACCGTTTCGCGCACCAAGAGCGTCGAGTCGGCCTCGGGCCAGTCCGGCAAGCCGTAGTGGATGGCGGCATCCAGCCGTTCGCGGGCGAAATCGAAGCGGCCGACACGGGTGACGAAGTTGATGGTGATATCGGGATTGTTTTCGACGAAATCGGGGATCATCGGCATCAGCCAGCGCGTGCCGAAGGTCGGCAGGATGGCGAGGTTCAGGATGCCACTATGCCGATTGCTCATCAATCCAAGGGCCGCGTCGCGCAACTGGCCGAGTGCTGAACGCACCGCTTCGGCGTAGATTTCCCCCGCCGTCGACAGCCTGACATTACGGCTGTCGCGTTCGAACAGCCGGCGGCCGAACTGATCCTCCAGCAATCGGATCTGCCGGCTGACCGCGCCTTGCGTCAGATCCAGTTCCTGGGCGGCGGCGGTGAAACTGCCGAGACGGGCCACGGCTTCGAAGGCGGCAAGGGCGCTGATGTTGGGCAAAAGGCGGCGCTGGACACTCATGATCCATTACTAACGCTCATTGATCGGCGAAGCAATTTCGTTTGATTTTTTCGGGCCGCAGGTCGATAAGCCGAGCCAAGATTTTGCTTCGTGCATGTCGTCATCCCAAAACCGCTGACACTTTTGGGCGACCTGCAGCAGTTGGGAGAGAGCCATGGCCGCCGACAAGAATGCCTTCGTCTGGGAAGACCCGTTCCTGATCGAGGACCAGCTTTCGGAAGACGAGCGCATGGTGCGCGACGGTGCCGCGGCCTTCGCCGCCGACAAGCTCGCGCCGCGCATCGAGGAGGCCTATCTCAACGAGACCTTCGACACCGCGATCTTCCGCGAGATGGGCGATGCCGGCCTGCTCGGCATCAACATTCCGGAAGAGTTCGGCGGGCTCGGCGCCAACTATGTGACCTACGGGCTGGTCGCGCGGGAAGTCGAACGCGTCGATTCCGGCTATCGCTCGATGATGTCGGTGCAGTCGTCACTGGTGATGTATCCGATCTACGCCTATGGCTCGGACGAACAGCGCAAGAAATATTTGCCCAAGCTCGCCAGCGGCGAGTGGATCGGCTGTTTCGGCCTGACCGAGCCGGATGCCGGCTCCGACCCGGGCGGCATGAAAACGCGCGCCGAGAAGACCGCCAATGGCTACAAGATCTCCGGCTCCAAGATGTGGATTTCCAATTCGCCGGTCGCCGACGTGTTCGTCGTCTGGGCGAAGTTGAAAGGCGAGAACGGCAAGGACGAGATCCGTGGTTTCGTGCTGGAAAAAGGCATGAAGGGGCTGTCGGCGCCGAAGATCGGCGGCAAGCTGTCGCTGCGCGCGTCGATCACCGGTGAAGTCGTGATGGAAGGCGTCGAGGTCGGCGAGGATGCGCTGCTGCCCAACGCCAGGGGCCTTGGCGGTCCGTTCGGCTGTCTCAACCGGGCTCGCTACGGCATCTCGTGGGGTTCGATGGGTGCGGCCGAAGATTGCTGGCACCGCGCCCGCCAGTATGGTCTCGATCGCAAGCAGTTCGGCAAGCCGCTGGCTGGCACGCAGCTGTACCAGAAGAAGCTCGCCGATATGCAGACCGAGATCGCGCTCGGGCTGCAGGCTAGCCTGCGCGTCGGGCGGTTGCTCGATGAAGGCAAGATGGCGCCGGAAATGATCTCGATCGTCAAGCGCAACAATTGCGGCAAGGCGCTCGACATCGCCCGCCAGGCCCGCGACATGCATGGCGGCAACGGCATCCAGATCGGCTACCACGTCATGCGCCACGCGCAGAACCTGGAGACCGTCAACACCTATGAGGGCACGCATGACGTGCACGCACTGATCCTGGGAAGGGCGCAGACGGGCATTCAGGCGTTTTTCTAAGCCGGCAACACCTGCTTAAATTAGGTGCACCGCAACATCTGTGCTTGGAGAATGGCCGGCAGATGTGTCAGGGTTCAGCGAAATTCGTTTGAAACGCTGACTTCCGGGGCTCCATGGCAATTCTGGCAGCTGTCTACCATCTGACCCACTACAAATATGACCGGCCCGTGGTTCTCGGTCCGCAGATCATCAGGCTGCAGCCGGCGCCGCATTCCCGCACCAAGGTGCTGAGCCATTCGCTGAAGGTCGAGCCGGCGAACCACTTCGTCAATCTGCAGCAGGATCCCTACGGCAACTTCCTCGCCCGTTTCGTCTTCCCCGAGCCGGTGACGGAATTGAAGATCGAGGTCGATCTCGTCGCCGACATGACGGTCTACAATCCGTTCGATTTCTTCGTCGAGCCGTCGGCCGAGGCGTTTCCGTTCGAGTACCCGGAAGAGATCCGCGACGATCTCGCCATCTACCGCACGCCGGAGCCGGCCGGCCCGCTGCTTTCGGCCTTGCTCGGGACCATCGACCGCAGCGCCAAGAACACCGTCAACTTCCTCGTCGACCTCAATGCCCGGCTGCAGCGCGAGATCGCCTATATCGTGCGCATGGAGACCGGCGTGTTCTCGCCGGAAGAGACGCTGGCCGCGAAGAAAGGCTCGTGCCGGGATTCGAGCTGGCTGCTGGTGCAGATCCTGCGCAATCTCGGCATCGCCGCGCGCTTCGTCTCCGGCTATCTGATCCAACTCAAGCCGGATCTCGTCGCGCTCGACGGACCGCCGGGAACCGCCGTCGACTTCACCGACCTGCATGCCTGGTGCGAGGTCTATCTTCCCGGCGCCGGCTGGATCGGCTTCGATCCGACCTCGGGCCTGCTCACCGGCGAAAGCCATGTGCCGCTCGCCGCGACGCCGCATTTCCGCAATGCCGCGCCGATTTCCGGCATGGCGAGCTTTGCCAATGTCGAATTCGGCTTCGAGATGCGGGTCGACCGCATCGCCGAACATCCGCGCATCACCAAGCCGTTCTCCGATGAAAGCTGGCAGGCGCTCGACGCACTCGGCAACAAGGTCGATGCCGCACTTGCGGAAGGGGACGTGCGGCTGACCATGGGCGGCGAACCGACCTTCGTCTCGATCGACGATTTCGAGTCCGCCGAGTGGAACACCGCCGCCGTCGGCCCGACCAAGCGCGAAAAGGCCGATGCGCTGATCCGGAAACTGCGCGAGCGCTTTGCTCCCGGCGGCTTCCTGCATTACGGCCAAGGCAAATGGTATCCGGGCGAGAGCCTGCCGCGCTGGACCTTCTCGCTCTACTGGCGTGCCGATGGCGAGCCGGTGTGGAGCGACCCGTCGCTGATCGCGCGCGAAAAGAGCGCGGCTGATGTCGGGCCGAAACAGGCCGAAAGCCTGCTGACGGCGATTGCCGGCGAGCTTGGCATCGACAAGACCATGGTCAGCGAAGCCTATGAGGATCCGGCCGAGTGGCTGCTCAAGGAAGGCAAGCTGCCCGACAATGTCGACCCGTCCAACTCCAAGCTGGAGGATCCGGAAGAGCGCAGCCGCATGGCGAAAGTGTTCGAACGCGGGCTGACCAAGCCGTCCGGCTACGTGCTGCCGGTGCAGCGCTGGAACAGCCAGGCGTCGGGACCACACTGGCGCTCGGAAAAGTGGAAGACGCGGCGCGGCCGGCTGTTCCTGGTGCCGGGCGATTCACCCGTCGGCTATCGCTTGCCGCTCGGTACGCTTCCCTATGTGCCGCCGGCGCAGTTCCCCTATATCGTGCCGGTCGATCCGTCGCTGCCGCGCGGGCCGCTGCCGGCGCGCGAGGCGATCCTGCCTGTCGCGGCTCCAGCCGAGCTTGAAGGCGCCGATGAAATGGCACGCCGCCAGCAGGCTGCGTCGTTCACCGCGGCGACCGGCCAGCAGGACCGGGTCGAGCAGGAAATCACCGAGATCGGCGGCGCGGTGCGCACGGCACTCTCGGTCGAGCCGCGCGACGGGCGGCTCTGCGTGTTCATGCCGCCGGTCGAGGCGCTCGAAGACTATCTTGAACTGGTCGCCGCCGCCGAGAATGCGGCCAAGGCGATCGGCCTGCCCGTGCATATCGAAGGCTATGGCCCGCCGCACGATCCGCGCCTCAACGTCATTCGCGTCGCGCCCGATCCGGGCGTCATCGAGGTCAACATCCATCCCGCCGCCAACTGGCAGGATTGCGTGGCGACGACGACGGCGATCTACGAGGAGGCGCGGCAGACACGGCTTGGCGCCGACAAGTTCATGATCGACGGCCGTCACACCGGCACCGGCGGCGGCAATCACGTCGTCGTCGGCGGCGCGACGCCCAATGACAGCCCGTTCCTGCGCCGGCCCGATTTGTTGAAGAGCCTGGTGCTGCAATGGCAGCGGCATCCGTCGCTGTCCTACCTGTTCTCCGGCCTGTTCATTGGCCCGACCAGCCAGGCGCCGCGCTTCGACGAGGCGCGCCACGACTCGCTCTACGAACTCGAGATCGCGATGGCGCAGGTGCCGCATCCGGACCAGGGCGCGGCACCCTTGCCGTGGCTGGTCGACCGGCTGTTCCGCAACCTGCTGACCGACGTCACGGGCAATACGCACCGTTCGGAAATCTGCATCGACAAGCTGTTCTCGCCTGATGGACCAACCGGCCGGCTCGGGCTGGTCGAGTTCCGCGGTTTCGAGATGCCGCCCAATGCGCGCATGAGCCTAGCGCAGCAATTGCTTGTCAGGGCAATCATTGCCCGCGCGTGGAAGAACCCGCTCGACGGCCGCTTCGTGCGCTGGGGCACCTCGCTGCATGATCGTTTCATGCTGCCGCATCATGTCTGGGCGGATTTTCTCGATGTGCTCGACGATCTCAAGCTCAACGGCTTCGAGTTCCGTCCCGAATGGTTCGACGCCCAACTCGAATTCCGCTTTCCGTTCTGCGGCGAGGTCCAGCACGCCGGCATCAAGCTGGAGTTGCGGCAGGCACTGGAACCCTGGCACGTCATGGGTGAGCAAGGCGCGATCGGCGGTACCGTGCGTTTCGTCGATTCCTCGGTCGAACGACTGCAGGTCAAGACGGAGGGGCTGAACCCCGAGCGCCATGCGGTGGTCTGCAACGGCCGCATCGTGCCGATGAAGGTGACCGACAACAGAGAGGTCGCGGTGGCGGGCGTCCGCTTCAAGGCCTGGCAGCCGGCTTCGGGCCTGCATCCGGCGCTGCCGGTCAACACGCCGCTGGTGTTCGATATCTATGACCGCTGGTCGGGCCGCGCGATCGGCGGCTGCGTCTACCATGTCGCCCATCCGGGCGGGCGCAATTACGATACCTTCCCGGTCAACGGCAACGAGGCGGAGGCACGGCGGCTCGCCCGCTTCGAACCGCGCGGCCATACGCCGTCCTTCTATGTGCTGCGCGAGGAACAACCGGCGGAAGATTTCCCGATGACCCTTGACCTTCGGCGTCCACCAAGACTGTGATCGGACATGGCAAAGGGGAATCACAAAAGGGTACGCGGCAAGCCGCAGATCCACAGCCTGCTGGAGCACTACCAGCCGATCGACGGCGTCGTCGACGAGATGGTCGACGCGTCTGGCAATCCCCGTCCGGTCTGGAAGCATTTCATCGAGGCGCTTGACGAGCTGGGTGCCGAAAAACTCGGCCAGCGTTTTGCCCGCGCCGATCAGTATCTGCGCGACGCCGGCGTCTACTACCGCGTCTACGATAAGGCCGGCGCCAACGAGCGCGAATGGCCGCTGGCGCATGTTCCGGTTCTGATCGAAGACAACGAGTGGGCCGCGATCAGCGCCGGCCTCGTGCAGCGCGCCGAGCTGTTCGAGGAAACCATTGCCGATATTTACGGCCCGAACCGGCTGGTCGAAAAGGGCATCCTGCCGGCCGGGCTGATCGCGGCCAGCACCGAATATTTGCGACCTGTCGTCGGCACCAGGCCGGCCGGCGGCCATTTCCTGCATTTCTGCGCTTTCGAACTTGGCCGCGGGCCTGACGGCCAGTGGTGGGTGCTGGGCGACCGCACCCAGGCGCCGTCGGGCGCCGGCTTTGCGCTGGAGAACCGCGTCGCCACCACGCGCGCGCTGTCCGACATCTATGGCGAGATGCATGTGCACCGTCTTGCAGGCTTTTTCCGCCGCTTTCGCGACGCGCTGATCGGCATGGCCAAGGAGACCGACGGCCGTGTCGCCATCCTGACGCCGGGGCCGCTCAACGAAACCTATTACGAACACGCCTACATCGCCCGCTATCTCGGCATCATGCTGCTCGAAGGCGAGGATCTGACCGTCTCCGGCGGCAGGCTGATGGTGCGCACGGTTTCCGGCTTGATGCCGATCAGTGTTTTGTGGCGGCGGCTCGACGCCGCCTTCGCCGATCCGCTCGAACTGCGCTCGGATTCGCAGATCGGCACGCCGGGCCTGGTCGAGGCGATCCGCCAGGGCGCGGTTGCGACCGTCAATGCGCTTGGGTCCGGCCTGATGGAAACACGCGCGCTGCTCGCCTTCCTGCCCAAGATTTCGCGCGCCTTGCGGGGCGAGGAGTTGCTTTTGCCGAGCGTCGCGACATGGTGGTGCGGCCAGGCGAGCGAACGCGCGCATGTGCTGGCCAATATCGACCGCATGGTGATCGGCCCGGCGCTGTCGACAAGACTCGCCTTTGAAGATGACGACCAGACGAAGCTCGGCTCGGCATTGTCCGCCGGGGAACGGGCGGAGCTGGTGGCGCGCATCGAACGCGAGGGTGGCGCCTTCGTCGGCCAGGAAGCAGTGACGCTTTCGACGACACCGGTCTATGTCGGCGGCTGGCTGGAGCCACGGCCGGCGAGCCTGCGCGTCTATCTGGCCCGAACGCCGGAGGGCTGGACGGTGATGCCGGGCGGTTTTGCCCGCGTCGGCCTGTCGCTCGATCCGACGGCGATCGCCATGCAGCGCGGCGGCCAGGCGGCTGACGTCTGGGTGGTCAGCGACCAGCCGGTGGAGCGCGAGACGCTGCTGCCGCAAGAAGGCGACAGCTTCACCCGCACCAGGCCGGGCAGCTTGCCCAGCCGCGCGGCGGAGAACCTGACCTGGCTCGGCCGCTACATCGAACGCTCGGAAGACACGGTGCGCATCCTGCGCGCCTATCATGTGCGGCTGGCCGAGACGTCCGATCCGGACATGCCGCTGCTC
>NZ_JBHUGY010000070.1:0-57054 GCF_042682105.1 Mesorhizobium calcicola | reverse complement strand
CAGTTGCACAGGATGCTTCGTGCCGAAGGTTCGCCTCCAATGCCAGGGTGATCCCTTTAAGGAGGCCCAGCGTGATTCAGCTTGTTAACACACGATTGCTATGGCGACTTGTCGACGAAACTTCATGAAATGCCCCGCTTGCGGTACCGCGTCTTCAAGGAGCGGCTGGACTGGCAGGTGCCGACGAACGGCCGCTACGAGATCGATTGCTTCGATTCCTGAACGGAAATATCTCCTTTTGCGCGGTTTCCGGCGGTGCTGTCGGAGGGATGCGGCGCGGCTGCGTCAGTCGAACCCCCCCCCCCCCCCCCCCCCCCCCCCCCCCCCCCCCCCCCCGACCACCATGCTGGGCCACACTTTTGCCGAGCTGTTGGAAGGCAAGGCAAGCGCCCAGCGAGCCGGATAATCGGGGGAAAGCAGCCGCTTTGCCCTCGATCTTCAGCCCATCGACCCCAAGGGCCCGGCGGCGTGGCTGTCGCCACCTACGACTCTTCGCGGCATCATCGAATTCGGCCTGTCATGCAGTCTCGAGCGAATTGTCACGGTCACCGATCTGCGCATGGAGCGGCATCCTGCGCCGCGCCGGTGGCCGCTTGAGCGGATCGGCGAACCGCACGCGATCGGCCTACCCGCGCGGTGGCCGGATTATCTCGACGTCTCGGCCGAGACGCTTGGTTCCGTTCGGCGCAATGGCGGTTTCCATGGGCCGGTTCTGTGGGCGCCAATAGCCTGCGGCGCGATGTGATGCCTGTCGGTTTGTCCGTGGGGCTTGTCCAATGAGGTCGTGGAGGACACCGGAGCCGACTGGCCGGACTGGTGCGATGATAGGGCGTAACCAGCCATACGTTTCGTCTGACGCGGCGAGAGTGGGCCTGGGAGTTCTTGCGGCGAAATCCGGCATTCCGCAAACGATCCTGGCCAAGGCACTGGAGGGGGGCCGAATGGCTGGGCAGTCCAAGGCTCTGCTCGACATCTCGTCGTCGCGCCGCCGACGACGCGGTGGGTGGTTTTGTTTTCGCGGAACCTCCTTGCGGCCTGATGCGCGTGTATTCTGGTGTCCACGCCAATGTCCCAACGTCTTGCCGAATCACCGCCGAACCGGCATCTTCCTCTTGCGCGCGCGCCCCGCTTTCGATCTGCGGCGCCGCCATGTCGTGCCACGGATGCTTTTAGGCAGGCAACGGCCGCCAGCACGTTCTCGTTGCGCCCTGCTGAGCGGACATCTTCAGCTCGCGGTTTCAGGTGCAGACAGTCGACTCAGGCGCGTGGCCTGAAGGTCAGACGCGGATCTGGCCGGCCGGGCAGGCGAAGCATCGGCTATGGGAACTTGAATGCTCAACAGCCTGGCGATGACGCGGACGGCTGCCGAATATACCCATGTTTCGTGCGCCCCCCCCCCCCCCCCCCCCCCCCGAAGGGCGAGTGGCCGACGTCCTCCGCTTCGTCCTTCGTGCGCTCGATGGGTCGCTCGTCGGGGGGCAACGCACCGGGTCATCGCCGAAGCCCTGCTGGCCAAGCGCGCGCGTCAGGGCCGATTGGGCAGATCCGCGCGATCATCTGCGCGACCTGATCCGTCGCGCCATACGCCGCGGCCATGCCCTCATGAACGATGATACAAGGACCTGCTTCACCTTGAAATGCTGGTGTGGCGCCACGAGCAAATGGTCAGCTGCCGAACATTGCCTTGTAGCCCGTCCTCACCATCAGTTTGCCAAGTCGCAGATGACTGTCAAGCGACTTTAGGGCTCGCTCCGGTTCGCATACCGGATCGAGGCCGAGAATGACTTGCGCCATCTCTTCCCTTGCTTGCGTTGTCGGGCCGATGCATCAGCAGCCGCATGTAGAAATCGTGAAATGCTCCCTGTCGTAGGCCGTGAGACTGTCCGACCAGGGGACTTCGTCGATAACGGTTCATTAGGCTCGAGGCGCGATCTGTTTCCCCAATTCTCTCTCTCGGTTTGTACGATCCGCGCGTCCGCCCTGACCGCCCGGTCAATATCCTAAACGGGATACTCCGAAACTGGGATTAGTCGGCGGAGCCGGTTCCTTCATGGCCGGTTCGCAAAAGCCGAAATCCCTTCGATCATCTCGCCAGCGCCAGATGCTGAAACAGCTGATTGCGGCGCGAAAAGAACAAGGGCCTGACCCAGCTCCAGGGTTGCGCAGGCGCTGGGCCGCCCACAGTCCTTCGTCGCAAAGTATATGAGGGCCGGTGAAAGTCGTTTGGACGTCATTTGAGTTTTTAGAACTAGCGGAGATTCTGGAGGTCGACCCTGCCAGCTGCTGGCACAGGTTCCTCGTTCTCGCCACCGAATAGGTCAACGATAAGGGGAGCTCAGCGAGAAACGTCCTCAAGTCGAATATCCTTAACAAGGCGTCGGCGGGCGAGACCGCAGGATCTGCTTCGCGAGGACCGAGCCCGATTGCTTTGCAGGCTCCGGGCGAAGTCTCGGCCGCCCACCTTACCCTAGCGGCCCATGAGCAGGACCTGACGCAAGAGGAACTGGCTGCGCGCGCGCTGAGTTTGACCCAGGTTGACGATCTGAGCCGTTCGCTAGTCCCGTTTTGATCAAAATAGCAGCGTAAATTCGTCGTGAAAATGAGTGAATCGAGTTGGTTGGCGCCGGGACAGGTCCGCATTGAACGCTTGCCTCTGAAAAGTTGGAGCCTGATCTATGCTTTGCTGCGGCTGGTTGGAGCGGTGGCGTGACGAGGCGGTCAAGGTGGGCAATGCAATCGAACGGATTGCGCTGGCTTCGAGGCCGGGCGCGATGGGTTCTGGCTGGCGCGGTGGTGGAGAGGCGCGGCATCGAGGTGCACGTCGTCCATTCGACTAGCCGTCCGCGGTGTCGCGCGAAACATCGTCGGGCGAAGACCGATCGGTTGGACCCGGCGATGCTGATGCGCGTCTTCCTGGGCTGGCTACGCGGCGAGCGTGGGCATGCGGGATGGTCGCAGTTCGACGCTCGAGAGAGGATGCCAGGCGTCCAAGCCGTGAGCGGGAAAGTCTGGTCAGGAGCGCACGCGGATCATACAACCGCATGAAGGCGATCCTGGCGTGGCTCGGGATCCGCCCAGCTTCAATCCCAAAATGCGAAAGGCAGTACAGCGCCTGACGGGTGCGGACACCGGACGGGCTCTTTGCCATGCTACCCAATACGAGCGTATCGAATCTCCGGCGCGACATGGCCGGCTCGCCAGCGCAGACTGCGCGCAAATCAAAAGCGATCGAGAAGGCCCGCCTTGCGCGATCTCGACAGGAGCGGCGCGGGGCGCACGCGATGTGAGTCTCATCGCAGCATATCGGCATCGCGGCATCGAGACAGCAGACATGCTGGTTCAGGAGGTGCTATCTCCCGCAATCTTCGCGACGGCGGGCTGTGGCGCGCTATGGCCGGCCTGACCGGCGCGCCCGACGAAAGTGGCTCTAAGCGGCAGCAGGACGGGACTGGCGAATGCAGGTAAACGCCCGCGTCTCGTCGCAGCCTGATCCAGCTTGCTGGCGCTTCTGCAGGTTCCAGAAGGATAGCACGCTCTGGCCCAATGGTACCGGTGCGCGACACGGAACGGTCCGACCGCCGCACGCAAAACGAAGATGATCGTAGCGCTCGCCCGCAATGTTGCTCATAGCCTGGTGTTTAGTCCCGGCATTATTTGCTGGAGCGGATTAGCTGAAGCGTTGTGTGCAGGACAACGGGCTTTCGGACCGCGACGTGATGCCGGGCACCACGCGCGCGGTGCTGGAAGATCGGATGCTGGCTTTTGCTTCCGAACGGCGGCTTGCCCACACCAGTGGGCTGCAAGGCGGCGCCACCTTCGAGCGGCAGCTGGCCGACGGCCGCTGGCTGCAGGTCAACGAACTGAAAACCAGGGACGGCGGCATCGTCTCGGTCGGCTCCGACATCACCCAGATCAAGCTGCATCAGGAGAAGCTGGTCGACAGCGAGCGCCGGCTGATGGCGACGATCCATGATCTGAGCCTCGCCCGCCGGGCCGAAGAGGAGCGGTCGCGCGAACTGGTCGACCTGAACCGCAAATACATGAAGGAAACCGAACGCGCCGAAGCGGCGAACCGGGCGAAGTCCGAATTCCTGGCCAATATGTCACACGAATTGCGCACGCCGCTGAACGCGATCATCGGCTTCTCCGAACTGATGGAACAGGGGCTGTTCGGTCCGCTGGGGTCGGAGCGCTACGAGGAGTATGCCACCGACATCAACAGCAGCGGCAAATATCTTTTGGGCGTCATCAACGACATTCTCGACATGTCCAAGATCGAGGCTGGCCAGTTCTCGCTGGACCAGGAACAGATCGACCTCGGTCCGCTGATCAGCGAGACAGTTCGCGTCGTCTCGCTGCAGGCGGCGCAAAAGGCGATCACCGTGGAAACACGCATCGCCGACGCGCTGACGCTGATCGCCGATCGCCGTGCGATCAAGCAGATCGTCATCAACCTCTTGTCCAACGCGGTGAAATTCACCGGCCAGGGCGGCCACATTTCGGTCAGGGCCCGCAACACGTCCGGCGCACTGGTGCTGACCATCGAGGACAATGGCTGCGGAATCCCGAAAGACGCACTCGGCAAGCTCGGCCGTCCCTTCGAACAGGTGCAGAACCAGTTCTCCAAGAGCCATGCCGGGTCCGGCCTTGGCCTCGCCATCTCGCGCTCGCTGGCCGAGCTCCAGGGTGGCGCGCTGAAAATCCGTTCGACCGAAGGCGTCGGCACAATCGTGTCGGTTCGCATTCCGGTCAAGAAGGCCGCGCCGGCCATAAAGGTCGCGGCCTGACAAGCTTCCGGGGTGACCGGGCCATGTCTCCGGCGGCGACCTACGTCGCCGGAGTTTTGACCTCCACAGCGTGACCTGCTGATTTACTGCATGTCATCGCCGTCATTGCCGCCGCCATCCCATTGGCGGTGACGGCCAAAGCGGCCGCCCTTCGGCAGTTCGCTCTTCTCGATCTTGCCGTCATTGTTCCTGTCGAGCATGGCAAAGACCTTCTTCTGGCGACTGGTGATGTCGTCGATGGTCAGCGTACCGTCGCCCTTAGTGTCGTAGCGGGCGATGATGCGTTTGGCCATCTGCTCAAAACGCGCCTTCTCCAGCGCATCGGCGAGCTGGGCGACGGTCAGCTTGCCGCCATTGTCGGCGACGAGCTTCTTCAGCCGCGCGTTCATGGCGTCGGAAAACTGGTAGAAGGTGATGGTGCCGTTGGAATCGATCATCACCCTGTTGAGGCGCATCATCGTGCCCTCGCGTAGTTTTTCGCTGGCACTGTTTTCGGCATAGGCAGTGGTGCCGACGGCGCCGGCCAAGGCGACGAAGGCGAGGGCAAGTTTGGTTGTCGTTCTCATGGTCTTCTCCTGTGTTGCATCGTCACCCCCGATGCGACCGGACCAGCCGCTTCACGGTCGTCCGGTACGAAGCAAAAGATCAAAGTCCTTCCTGACCTTTTGCGACGTCTCCTTGAGGTGCGCTTCCAGCACACCGAAATCCGGCAGGTCGGTCACCGCCAGAAGCAAATCCGAAAGCCCCGGCGGAACATCGTCGCGCTCGAACGCCCCGGTAAGGCACAGCCGTGTTATCTGGGTCAGCGCCAGATAGAACGCGTAGGCATCGCCAAGCTCCTGCCTGACCCCGACATCGGCGAAGCCCGGCGCAAGGCGGGACAGGATCTCGGCCGTGCCGGTGGCACGTGCAACTGGCACGGCCGGGGCACGTGCCATTGGCACGGCCGGGGCACGTGGCCCGGCTTCGACCTGCCCGGAGAGCACGGCCACCTGAGCGATGAATTCGAGATCGATCAGGCCGCCGGGGATCAGCTTGATGTCCCACAAGTCGCGCGGCGGCTTTTCCTTTTCGATCATGGCGCGCATATCCGAGGCCTCGGCCCTCACTTTTGCCGCCTCGCGCGGCTGGCCAAGCACGGCCGCCACTTCCGCCTCAACCTCGCCGCACAGGCCGGCGTCGCCGGCAATGGCGCGCGCCCGCGACAGCGCCATGTGCTCCCAAGTCCAGGCCTCCTGGCGCTGGTACTTTTTGAAGGCGTCGATGTGGGTGGCGACCGGACCCTTATTGCCGGACGGCCGCAGGCGCAGGTCGAGTTCGTAGAGCACCCCCTCCGCCGTCGGCGCGGACACGGCCGCGATCAGCCGCTGGGTCATACGGGTGTAGTAGTGCGAAGGCGCCAGCGGCTTGCCGCCATCGGATTCCTCGGCATCCGGCGCGTGGTCGTAGAGCAGTATGAGGTCGACGTCCGATCCGGCGGTCAGTTCGCGGCTGCCGAGCTTGCCCATGCCGAGCAGCGAAACCACGCCGCCGGCAATCGTGCCGTGGCGTGCCGCGAATTCGGCCGTCACCGCCTGCAACGCCGCCTCGATGGTAAGGTCCGCCAGATCGGAGAAGGCGCGGCCGGCCCGGGCCGGATCGATCGAGCCGGCCAGCAGCCGGACGCCGATCAGGAACTTTTGCTCGGAGGCAAATATGCGCAACCGGTCGAGCACGTCCTCATAAAGCCGGTCGCCCTCGACAAAGGCGGAAAGCCGCGCGCACAGATAGGCGCGGTCCGGCAGTTCGGTCAGCAAGGCCGGGTCGAGCAGGCCGTCGAAGACATGCGGCCGGCGGGTGATGATCGCCGCAAGCCGGGGCGCCGCACCCATGATCGTCGCCATGAGCTTCAGCAGGGCCGGATTGGACTGCAGCAAGGAAAACAGCTGGATGCCGGCGGGTAGACCAGCAAGAAACTCGTCGAAGCGCATCAAGGCCTCGTCCGCCCGGCGCGTCTGGCCGAAGGACCGCAGCAGCGCCGGCGTCAGCTCCGTCAGCCGCTCGCGCGCTTCCGCCGATTGGGTGACGCGATAGCGGCCGAAATGCCAGCCGCGGATGACGCGGCAGATGTCGCTCGGCCGCTGAAAGCCGAGGCCGTGCAAGGTCTGCAACGTATTGGGATCGTCGACATCGCCGGTGAAGACCAGATTGCCGATGCCCGTCGACAGTTCCGGCGCGGTTTCGAAAAGCGCTGCGTAGTGGCGTTCGACCTGTTGCAGCGAGGCGCGGAACGCCTGGGAAAAGGCGGCCGCATCGGCAAAACCCAGCATGCGGGCGATGCGCTCCAGCCCTTCATCGTCTTCCGGCAACGTATGCGTCTGCTCGTCGGCAACCATCTGCACGGCATGCTCGACACGCCGCAGGAACCAGTACTGACGAGCGAGCGCGTCGCGCGCATCGGCGGTGATCCAGCCACGCGCCGCAAGCTGACCGAGCATCGGCACGGTCTCGCGCCCGCGCAGTTCCGGGAAGCGACCACCGGCGATGAGCTGCTGGGTCTGGACGAAGAACTCGATCTCGCGGATGCCGCCGCGCCCGAGCTTGACGTTGTGGCCCTTCACGGCGATCTCGCCATGGCCCTTGTGGGCGTGGATCTGGCGCTTGATCGAATGGACGTCGGCAATCGCGGCGTAGTCCATGTATTTGCGCCAGATATAGGGCTGGAGCTCCTTGAGGAAAGCGGCGCCCGCGGCGAGGTCGCCCGCTACCGGACGCGCCTTGATCATCGCGGCACGCTCCCAGTTCTGGCCGCGCGCCTCATAGTAGCGCAGTGCAGCCTCGACCGGGATCGCCAGCGGTGTCGAACCGGGATCGGGGCGCAGTCTCAGATCGGTGCGGAAAACATATCCGTGCTCGGTGCGGTCCTGCAGGATGCGCACAAGGCGGCGCGTCAGGCGCGAAAACAGCTCGGTGGCGTCGGGCGGATCGACGACGGCGGGCGCTTCCGGATCGAAGAAGACAACGAGATCGATGTCGGATGAGAAATTCAGTTCGTGCGAGCCAAGCTTGCCCATGCCGAGCAGGATCCAGCCCGATTGCTTCGACGGATTGTCGAGATCCGGCAGTTTGAGCTTGCCCTGGCCATGCGCATCGCGCAGCAGGAAGTCGACGGCGGCGCGGGTGCAAGCGTCTGCGAGATTGCTCAACCGCCGTACCGTCAGCACCGTTTCGGCTTCGCCGGCAAGATCGGCGAGCGCGATCAGGAAATGCGCCTCGGCCTTCCACTGGCGCAGTTCCATCATCAGGTTGGCTTCCGAGACCGCCTCGGCCAGATGCGCCTGGTCGATGCCCGCACCGATCGCTTTCAGCCGCGCCTCGACAGTCTGGTCGAACAGCCCGTCCAAAATCTGTGGCCGGCGACGCGCCGTATCGCGCAGGAACGGCGACAGATCGAAGACGGCCGCCATGAAGTCCTGGCCTGGCCCCTTGCCGGCCAGGAATTTGGCCAGCCGCGCCAACCCTTCTTCCCGCGCCGCGGAAGCGATTTCGGTCAGCTTTTGTCGCGCCCGGTTTTCGTCCAGCGCAGCAAGCCTGGCGACCGGCTTCAGCAGCCAATCCGTCCCAGCCTGCTTCGCAGCCGCTGTCATCCGTGATCCTCCCGCGAGGGGAAACTCATGACCACGGATAATCCGGGATTGCCGGGCAACAGATCAAGCCGGCCGTTGTGGAATGTCATGACCGCCTTGGCGAGGCTCAGGCCAAGACCGGAACCCGGCTGCGAACGGCTCTTCTCCAGCCGCACGAAACGCTCCGTCGCGCGGGCACGGTCGCCATCGTCGGGAATGCCGTGGCCATTGTCGACGACCGACAGCCGCACGTCCGTACCGGCGCGCTCGACAGCCACGCGCACGGCCGGCTGGGCATTGGCGTCGGTCGAATATTTGATGGCGTTGTCGACGATGTTCGACAGCGCCTGGCCGATCAGTTCGCGGTTGCCGTTGACGAAGGCCGCCTCCCGCACGTCTGTCTGCAGCGAGACGCCTGCCTCCTCCGCCACGGGTTCGTAGAGTTCAACGACATCGCGCACGGCTTCCGCAAGATCGACGCGGCTGGTGTTCTCGGAGGAGTAGCCAGCCTCCAGCCGGGAGATCATCAGAATGGCGTTGAAAGTCTTTATCAGCTGGTCGGATTCGGCAATGGTGCCTTCCAGCGCCTGGCGGTAGTCGGTGGTCTTGTGCTTGCCGGAGAGCGTCGCTTCGGCCCGGTTGCGCAGCCGGGTCAACGGCGTCTTCAAATCATGCGCGATGTTGTCGGAAACCTGCTTGAGGCCTTCGTTGAGCGTGGCGATCCTGGCCAGCATGGCGTTGAGGTTTTCGGAGAGCCGGTCGAACTCGTCGCCGGCGCCGGTGACCGGCAGCCGGCCCGACAGGTCGCCGCCCATGATGCGGCGGCTGGCTTCCGACACGCTGTCGATGCGCTTCAGCGCGGCGCGGCCGACAAAGAACCAGATCAGCAGTCCGCCAAGCCCCATCATGCCGAGCGCCAGCATCAGGGCACGGCGAATGACGGCGCGAAACCGCTCCGGCTCGCCGAGGTCGCGGCCGACCAGCATGATCATCTGGTTCGGCAGCCGCAGCACCAGCGCGATGGCGTTGTGGCCTTTCTCGCCCTGCGCCTGCGCATCGCTCTGTTCGGATTGGGTGGTGCCCTGGTCCGCCGGCAGATTGCGCTGCCGCTCAAGCTCTCCCTCGCCAAAGCGCTGATAGGAGAATGGGCTGTTGGTCCAGCCTTCGGTTTCGAGCACGCCCGGCTCCAGGCTCTGAACGTTGCCGGTCAGGATCTGCCCGTTGGCGTCGGCGATCAGATAGAGGTTGGCGCCCGGCTGACGCGAGCGCTGTTCCACGACGCGCACCAGGACCGGCAGGCCGCCGCGCTGATAGGCGCGAGCGAGGCCGAGCACCTCGTCGTTGATGGTCTCCTGCGTCTGCGCGGTCAGCATGCGCGCCGACAGCGAGGTCATGTAGAAGACGAGCAGCACGGCGCAGAGCGCGAAGAGGAGGAGGTAGAGCGCTGAAAGCCGCGCTGCCGTCGTCTTCATGATGGCTGGCACGGAAAGAGCCATGCTGCTGCTAGCCGCCCTTCAGCATATAGCCGGCGCCGCGAACCGTGTGCAGGATGGGCTTGTCGAAGCCCTTTTCGATCTTGCCGCGCAGCCGCGAAACATGGACGTCGATGACATTGGTCTGCGGATCGAAGTGATAGTCCCAGACATTTTCGAGCAGCATGGTGCGCGTCACCACCTGGCCGGCATGGCGCATCAGATACTCGAGCAGACGGAATTCACGCGGCTGCAGCGTGATTTCGCGCGCCGCGCGGCGGACCGAATGCGACAGCCGATCGAGTTCGAGATCGCCAATGCGGTAGACAGTTTCCGCCTCCTTGGCGCTGGCGCGGCGGTTCAGCACCTCGACGCGGGCCAGAAGCTCCGAGAAGGCATAGGGCTTTGTCAGATAATCATCACCACCGGCACGCAGGCCGGTGACCCGGTCGTCGACCTCGCCGAGTGCCGACAAGATCAGCACCGGCGTCGTGTTGCCCCTGGACCTCAGACCGGCGATCACCGACAGGCCGTCGCGTCGCGGCATCATCCGGTCGATAACCATCACGTCGTAGTCGCCGGCGTCGGCGAGCGCAAAGCCGGTTTCGCCGTCGCCGGCGACATGCGCGGTGTGACCGGCCTCGGTGAAGGCTTTCTGCAAGTAATCGGCGGCCTCGCGATCGTCTTCCATGACGAGAATCTTCATAGGACTGTTATACGCGATTTCGCTGGAAGGTTGAGTGGCAGACATCTGCATTGGGGCCTTTGCCAAAGCGCATCGCGATCAGATCATCCGAAGCCGTGCGCGATAAAGTCCTTGTCCCCGATGTCGTTGCGTCAAGACCGCTCAAACGCTTTTGACGACATGCCTGGGTGTGCGCAGCACATCCCTGGGTGTGCGGCAGCGGGCGAAGGGATGCCCGCTGCCGCCAGGGGAGAGCACGATGACTGACTAACGCGCGCTCCTCATGCTTTCCCGTGCGGCGGCTCGGGGGTGTTTGAAATCGCCGCACTGGAAAATCGAACCTGCCGCCGAAGCGTCCTCATCCGACTGGAGAGGCAAGAACGCTCCGGGGCCGTGCCCTCAGCCCTTGGCGACAGGCAGTGCGACGAAACGATTGCTGTCGTCGCGGGTGATCTGCACCAGCACCGCCTTGCGGCCGGCCTTGACCGCTTCGGTCATCGCCTTGGTGACGTCGTCGGTGCCGTTCACTTCGGCCGAATTGACCGATGTGATGACGTCGCCCGGCTGGATGCCGCGCTCGGCGGCATCGCTGTCTGGATCGACATCGGTCACCACCAACCCCTTGCCGTTTTCGGACTTGGTGACGGTCAGGCCGAGATCGGCCAGCGAGTCGGGCTTGGCCGGAGCGGCGGGCTGCTGCTGGTCGGTCGAAGCCTGCTTGTCGCTCGAGGGCAGTTTGCCGAGATCGACCTTGACCGTCTGGCTCTTGCCGTCGCGCCACACGGTGACGTCGACCGATTTGCCAGGCGAGTAAGCGCCGATCAGCCGGGCCAGTTCCTTCGGCGAAGCAACGTCCTTGCCGTCGACCTGGGTGATCACGTCACCAGCAGCGATGCCTGCCTTCTTGCCGGGACCATCGTCCTGGGCGCTCGAAACCAGAGCGCCATTCTGCGACTTCAGGCCCAGCGATTCGGCGATGTCGGAGGTGACCGGCTGGATTTCAACACCGAGCCAGCCACGCTGCACGGAACCGCTCTTCATCAGATCCTGAACGACCTGCTTGGCGGTCGAAGCAGGAATGTCGAAGGCGATGCCGACGCTGCCGCCCGACGGCGAGAAGATCGCGGTGTTGATGCCGACGACCTGGCCGTTGAGGTTGAAGGTCGGGCCGCCCGAATTGCCGCGATTGACCGAGGCGTCGATCTGGATGAAGTCGTCATAAGGGCCAGCGCCAATGTCGCGGCCACGCGCCGAGACGATGCCCGCGGTGACCGTGCCGCCGAGGCCGAACGGATTGCCGACGGCCACCACCCAGTCGCCGACGCGAACCTTGGAGTCATCCGCGAAGTCGACATAGGTGAACTTGCCGACGCCATCGACCTTGAGCACGGCGAGATCGGTGCGCGGGTCGCTGCCGATCAGCTTGGCGTCGAGTTCCTTGCCGTCATTCATCACCACGGTGAAGGCCGAGCCTTCCTCGACGACGTGGTTGTTGGTGACGAGATAGCCGTCATCGGAGATGAAGAAGCCGGAACCCTGCGCCACCGGCCGCGGCTGGTCGTTGCTGTGGTCGCGGTGGCCGAAGCGGCGGATGCCACCCTGGCCGTTCTGGTCGCCAAAGCCACGGAATTCCTTGAAGAAGCGGCGCAGCTGCGGATTGTCGGGCAGGTTGTTCATGCCGTCCGGATCGTCGGACTGATCGGAGCCGTCATCGGCGGCCGGGCTGATCTTGGCCTTGACCTTGACGCTGACCACGGCGGGAGAAACGCGCTCGACGACGTCGGCGAAGCCCGGCACCTGCGGCGCCTCGACGCGCACGGCATCGGCCAGAACAGGCCCTGTTCCAGTCGTCAGCGCGCCGACGCCGATCGCACCGGCGACGGCGATGGACGCGACGGCAGCCATGAGACGCTTGCGGGTGACGGAATGTGAATTGGGGGCAATATTCATGGGTCTCGTATCCTCTTTCAATGGACGCGCTTGATCGGCATCCTCGGGAAAGAGAATTAGAGAGGCGCACATTACGGCGCCATTTCCGACACATGAAACTTTGGTAATGTTTGGGGTGACCGCAGCAGTCAGTCCCGTCGCAATATGGCGTCCAACGATGCCTGCTCTTCGGCGGACAGGGATTTTGTTGCGAGCGGGCGACGCGACCGCGCGGTCATCACAATGAAAATGCCGCCAACGAGCAGCAAGATGACCGGCGTGCCCCACAGCAAGGCATTGCGCAGCTCGAAGCGCGGTTTCAGCAGCACGAACTCGCCATAACGCGACACGACATAATCCATCACCTGCTGATCGGTATCGCCGGCAACGAGGCGCTGGCGCACCAGGATGCGCAGGTCGCGGGCGAGATCGGCGTCGGATTCGTCGATCGACTGGTTCTGGCAGACCATGCAGCGCAGGCCTGCCGACAGCGCCCGCGCCCTCGCCTCGAGCGCCGGATCGGCCAGCATCTCGTCTGGCTTCACCGCCTGTGCCGCGCCGGCGAAGAACAGCGCCAGCAGCAGGACGATCGAGGTCAGCGAAAGCCGTGCGCTCATGTCAGGCCTGCGGAGGTCACGGCCTGCTTGCGCCGGCGCGACGGCGCGCCGACGCGCAGGCGCCTGTCCATCAGCGACATCGCCGCGCCCGCCATCATCACAAGGCCGCCGCCCCAGATCAATGTCACCAGCGGCTTCCACCACATGCGCACCACGACCGAGCCGTCCTTGCCCTCGTCGCCGAGCGAGATGTAGAGCTGGGAGAAGCCGATGGTCCTGATGCCTGACTCCGTCGTCGTCATCTGCCGCACCGGATAGAAACGCTTGGCGGAGCTGATTTCGCCAACTGCGCTGCCGCTGGCGCCGATCATCTCAAAGCGGCCGCGGTCCTCGCTGTAGTTCGGACCCTGGGCAGGATAAAGCCCGACGAAACGCAGCGTGTGCCCGGACAGTTCGACGGTCTCGCCGGCATGCATCGACAGGATCTTTTCGGTGCCGAAGCAAAGCGTGCCGACGATGCCTAGCGTGGTCAGGCCAAGGCCAAAGTGAGCGAAGGCGGTGCCGAAGACCGAGCGCGGCAAGCCGAGCAGGCGCCTGACCATGACCCCGGCTGTGACATTGCCGAAGCCTGACTTGACCGCGAGATCGGTGAGCGCGCCAAGGATCAGCCAGACGGCGAGGCCGACGCCCAGGGCCGCGAACACCGACGCGCCGTCGATAAACAATGCGGTGACCAGCGTCGCCAGAAGGGCTGCGGCAAAAGCCACCATCAGGCGCTGGGCGACGGCGAAGACATCGCCACGCTTCCAGGCCAGCAGCGGCCCGAACGGAACGATCACCAGCAACGGCACCATCAGCGGTCCGAAGGTCAGGTTGAAGAAAGGCGCGCCGACCGAAATCTTGTCGGCCGAGAAGGCCTCGACGGCAAGCGGATAGAGCGTGCCGACGAGCACCGTCGCGGTCGCCGTGGTCAGGAACAGATTGTTGAGGACGAGCGCGCCTTCGCGCGAAATCGGATGGAACAGGCCACCGGCCGTCAGCCGGGAAGCGCGCAACGCAAACAGCGCCAGCGAGCCGCCGATGAACAGCGTCAGGATGCACAGAATGAAGATGCCGCGGGTCGGATCGGTGGCGAAGGCGTGGACGGAGGTCAAGACGCCGGAGCGCACCAGGAAGGTGCCGAGCAGAGACAGCGAAAAGGTCAGGATGGCGAGCAGCAGCGTCCAGATCTTCAGCGCCGAGCGCTTTTCCATGACGATCGCCGAATGCAGCAGCGCGGTGCCCGCCAGCCACGGCATGAAGGAGGCGTTCTCGACCGGATCCCAGAACCAGAACCCGCCCCAGCCGAGCTCGTAATAGGCCCAGTACGATCCCATGGCGATGCCGCCGGTCAGGAACATCCAGGCGACCAGCGTCCACGGCCGCACCCAGCGCGCCCAGGACGCGTCGATGCGTCCTTCGATGAGGGCCGCGACCGAGAAGGAAAAGCAGATCGAAAAGCCGACATAGCCGAGATAGAGAAACGGCGGGTGAACGGCGAGACCGAGATCCTGCAGGATCGGGTTGAGATCGCGGCCTTCGATCGGCGCCGGATTGAGCCGCATGAACGGATTGGACGTCGCCAGGATGAACAGGAAGAAGGCGGCGCCGATCGCGCCCTGCACGGCAAGCACATTGGCGCGCAGCGTTGCCGGCAGGTTCGACCCAAAAGCGGCGATAAGCGCGCCGAAGAAGGTCAGGATCAGCACCCAGAGCAGCATCGAGCCTTCGTGATTGCCCCAGGTTCCGGTGATCTTGTAGATCAACGGCTGCAGCGAATGCGAATTTTCCCACACGCTCGCCACCGAGAAATCGGAGCTCGCATAGGCGCTTGCGAGCGCCACGAAGGACAGCGCCGTCAAGGCAAAGCCGGTTACCGCGACCGGTCCGCCGACCGCCATCAGGCGCTGGTTGTTCAGGCGCGCGCCAAACAGCGGTACGACCGTCTGCACCAGCGACAGCGCAAACGCCAGGACCAGGGCGAAATGTCCGGTTTCAACCATTGATGCGCCCGTAATTCACTCTTGCTCTCCTGCCGGAGTTATTCACTCTTGCCCTCCTGCCAGACGCCCTTGGCCTTCAGGCCGTCGGCGACTTCCTTGGGCATGTAGCGCTCATCATGCTTGGCCAGAACGCTGTCGGCAACGAAGGTGCCGTCGGGGTCGAAGGTGCCCTCGGTGATGACGCCCTGCTCTTCGCGGAAAAGGTCGGGCAAGATGCCGGTGTAGGTGACCTTGACCGATTTGTGCGTGTCGGTGACCGAAAAGGCGACCGTCGCCCCCTGCCCGCGCTGGATGGTGCCTTTTTCGACCAACCCGCCCAGCCTGATGCGCTGGCCGGGCTGCACGCTGGCGGTGGTGAGATCGGCCGGCATGTAGAAATAGGACGCCTTCTGGCCAAGCGCATAGAAGGTCAGCCCGGTCGCGGCGCCCAGGAACGCCAGCCCGCCCGCGATCACCGACAATCGTTTCTGCTTGCGCGTCATATCCGGTTCTACTCCGTCGCCGTCAGGCCAAGCGAGGCGGCAAAGGCGGTGAATTTTTTCGCCTCGTCACTGTCGGCTCCAAAGACGGCAATAGCGCGACCCAGCGCGTCACGCGCCTGGTCGGCCTTGCCGAGCACGACATACGAACGAACGAGCCGCATCCATCCTTCCGGGTCGCGCGGATTTTGCCGCAGCTTGTCGTCGAGGCCGGCGACCATGGTGTTGATCATGGCCTCCCTGTCCGATGGTGACATGGAGGATGCTGCGTCGATATCGCCGGCACCGGGACCGTTGGTGGCGCCGCCCGAAGCAACTTCGGGGCCGCCGGACTTGGCCAGCGCCTGCTCGACCGCGCCGCGCCACGGCGAATCCGGCGGCAGCCTGCCCAACATCCCCTGCCAGGCCGCGACCGCCTCCTTGCCGCGGCCCTCCTGCGCCAGCGCCATGGCCAGGTAGAAGCTGGCCTTTGCATTGGCCGGATCGAGCTTCAAGGCCGCCTCAAAAGCGTCCTGGGCATCGGCCGAGACAATACCGCCCGCCGCATTGGCGATCGCCTCGCCAAGACCGGCCTGGCGGACCGCGCTGTCGCCGTCGAGGCGAATGGCATTGCGATAGGCTGCCGCCGCATCGGAAAAGCGCTGCATGCGCAGGTAGACGGGGGCGAGCACATCCCATCCCCTGCCGTCGGAAGGATTGGCGGCAAGATGGGCTTCGGCCCGCGCCACCAACTCGTCCACCGAACTGTCGGCCGGATTCTTGGCCAGCCGCTCGCTGAGCGGCTGCGACGGCAGATCGGGCGAGCCGAGCTGGCTGTAGAGGCCCCAACTGACCAAGGGCACCACCAGCACGGCCACGGTCGCCACCAGCCTTGCCACGACGGACGCAGGCCTGGCGGATGTCTTGCCGGCCGCTGCCGCATTGTCGAGGCGAAGGATGCGGCGAGCGATCTCGGCGCGCGCTTCCGCAGCCTCCGCCGGCTGGATCAAGCCGCGCGCGGCGTCGCGGTCGAGCTCGGACAACTGATCGCGATAGACTTCCAGATCGTGATCGCCGGTCGACGACGCACTCTTCGAGCTGGCGGCCAGCGGCAGCAGCACCGCCAGGCTTGCACCCAGCGTGAGAATTGCGGCTATGACCCAGAACAGCATGGTTCTTCCAATAAAGGCAGAGCCATGCCCTGCCAACAGATGCATCCTGCGACGCTTTGACGGCAGGCGCGCCGCATGTCCTTGATCGACATCAATTGGCCGGATGCCAGCCGAACCCGGTTGATTGTCAGGTCAGCGGCGTCCAGCTGCCGTCGGCATTGCGGCAAGCGGTGCCGCGCGCCGTCACGCCGGCTCCGCCGGTAAACACCGTCTGCGTATACTGGCGGCAGTCCTGCGAACCGACGCGGTAGGGCTGGCCCGGAACCACCTCGCCATAGTGCGAAGCCTGGTCGCCCTTCCATGCCACCTTCTGGCCACTGGTCGTATATTCGAGCGCCTTGTATTCCGCCTCGAGCGCACTGCGCTTCTCGGTCTCGCTCAGGCCGTTGCCGATCGAGCCGCCGACCAGGCCGCCGTCCATCGCGGAAATGATCGTCGTCGTGACCTTGCCGCCGGAAGGAGGCGTCGAGGCCGGCGTCGGCGTGACCGTGGGACCCTTGCCGCTCAAGGTGGTGCAGCCGGAAACGGCCAGCAATGCGGAAACAAGCGCGACGCGAATCTTCATGCCAACAACCGGTTTTCTTGAGTTGGAGCCTGCCATGGATGAGCCGGGGGCCGCGTCATCGGAGAAGTCGGCGTGGCCATAGTATTGATATTTGTCGGAAATTTGGCCGCTGGGATCAATCGACATGCCGCCGTGATATGCCCCGTCCATCGATGTCGATTGGCCCCTGGAAAGCATCATTGAAGGCTCCGCAATCGCACCACCGCCTTCAATCCGCCCATGCCGGACCGTTCGAGTGCCAGGACGCCTCCATACTCGTTGACGAGGTCGGCGACAATGGCCAGCCCCAGACCTGTTCCCGGCTTCGTCTCGTCCAGCCGCCGTCCGCGCTTCAGCGCCTCGCGCGCCTTGTCCTCGGGAATGCCCGGGCCGTCATCCTCGATGCTGATCTCAAACTGGCTGGCTGCGTCATCCTTGCCCGTCAAAGGCACGACCGAGACCAGCACCGCGCTCTTTGCCCATTTCATCGCGTTTTCGAGCAGATTGCCCAGCAATTCCTCAAGGTCTTCGCGCTCGCCTGCGAAGACGACCTCTGTCGCCGGCAGCACCAGCGACAGGTTGGTCCGCGGATTGAGCTTCTGCAGAACCCGCACCATGCGCTGCACCAGCGGCGCCACCGGCGTGCGGTAGACGACGCTGTCGCGTTGCGCCGCGACACGGGCGCGCTGCAGGTAGTGATCGACCTGCTTCTGCATGGAAGCGGCCTGTTCGGCGATCAGCTGCCCCTTGGCGCCGCCAAGCGCCCGGCCCTCGTTGAGCAGCACCGCAAGCGGCGTTTTCAGCGAATGGGCGAGATTGCCGACCTGGGTTCGCGACCGCTCGACGATGCGCCTGTTGTTTTCGATCAACGCATTGGTCTCGTTGGCAAGCGGTTCGATCTCGGCCGGGAAGCGGCCGTCGAGCCTGTGCGCGGTGCCCTCGCGCACCATGGCCAGCGCATTCCTGACTCGGCGCAGCGGCTGCAGGCCGAGCAGGATGGCGATCGCGTTGATGGCGATCATGCCGACGCCGAACAGGCTGAGATAAGTCAGCAGGCGGCGCTGGAAGGTCGAGATCTCCTGTTCGAGTTCGCTCTGGTTGCCCATGACGCGGAAACGCGCCGCGCGGTTCTTGGCATCGAGAACGAATTCGCTCTCGAACACTTCGAGCTGCTCGCCGTCGATGCCTTCGGTCGCGTAGCTGCGCTGGAAACTGGCGTTGAAAGGCACATCGGCGACATCAGGCGATGGGATCGTCTTGGTCATCGACGACGAATGAAGATCTCCGTGCACGCCTTCCGAGGCGGGCTCAACCGACCAGTACCAGCCCGAATTCGGCTCCGAGAACCGGAGGTCGCCGAGATCGGGGGCGCCGGTCAGCGCACCGCTGTCGGAAATGCCGACGGAGCCGATCAGGTTGAACAGATGCGCCGAAAGCAGGCTGTCGAAGCCGCGCTCGCTGGCCTGGCGGTAGAGCGTGGTGATCAGGGTGAAGATGACGACGAGGGTCAGGATCGCCCACACGGTGGAGAAGGCGATCACGCGGAACGTCAGCGAACGCGGCCACAAACGCAGCGAAAGCGGCGTCCTTGCGAGTGGTTTGAGCGGTTCCGAGTTACGCCTCCGGCTCACGCATGCGGTAGCCCATGCCGCGCACGGTTTCGATCATGTCGATGCCCATCTTCTTGCGCAGCCGCCCGACAAACACCTCGATGGTGTTGGAATCGCGGTCGAAATCCTGGTCGTAAAGATGTTCGACCAGTTCGGTCCGCGAGACGACCTCGCCCATATGGTGCATCAGGTAGGCAAGCAGACGAAATTCGTGCGAGGTCAGCTTCAGCGGCACGCCGTCGACATCGGCTTTCGAGGCCTTGGTGTCGAGGCGCAACGGCCCGCAGGTCAGTTCGGACGAGGCATGGCCGGCGGCGCGGCGGATCAGCGCCCTGAGCCTCGCCAGCACCTCCTCGATGTGGAACGGCTTGGTGACATAGTCGTCGGCGCCGGCGTCGATGCCGGAGACCTTGTCGCTCCAGCGGTCGCGCGCCGTCAGGATCAGCACCGGCATCTTGCGGCCGCCGCGACGCCAGCGCTCGACGACGCTGATGCCATCCATCTGCGGCAGGCCGATGTCGAGCACGACAGCATCGTAGGGCTCGGTGTCGCCGAGGAAATGGCCCTCCTCGCCATCGAAGGCGCGGTCGACGACATAGCCGGCGTCGACGAGCGCGTCGGATATCTGCCGGTTGAGATCCTTGTCATCCTCGACGACGAGTACGCGCATGCGGAGATCGATACCTGTTGTTGAAGAGCTAAGGGCAGATATAGGCCGATTCCGGCGGCCTGGGAAACGGCAGGCGTCAGTTCAGCGGTACGACGATTTCGGAACGGCGCGGACGCTGTCCGTCCTTGCCCGGGACGAGCACGACGATGACGCAGACCGGCTGACCGCCGCGTGTGGATTGCGAGGCCTTGGCCAGCGTTCCGCCATTCTGCTCGGCCACCTGCTGGCCGATGGCGTAGCAATCGGACGCCGCCAATACGATCGGGCCGCCCTGGTCAGGCACGATGACCGGTGTCGCCATCGCCTGCGACGCAAACAGCCCGGTAGCACAGAGCGCCAGTGTCGCGGTTCGGAAGTGGGAGCGAAGCGTTTTCATGGTCGGCGTTGTAACGCATCGGTGCTGAACGTGAAATGAACAGTGAACGCCGCGAGGACCATGTCCGCTACACCCCTGAAACGCGAGACAACCGATCGGATTTCGCCGCCCACCCGGCGAAATCCCGGAAGCATCAGTCTAGACTCCGTTTGGACCACATTGAAAGCGCATCAGTCATTTTCCTGGGTTATGGCGCGAAAACGCAGCAGCCCGTGATGCACGAGGAGGTCCTCGTCATAGCGGGCCTCGGCGAATTCCAGCACGAGACGTGTCTGTCCACGCGACCCGATGATCAGCACCGCGTCGGCGAGGCGCGCCTTGATGCTGTCCATGATGGCACGCGTTTCGGCCGCGTCATGGGTCTTTGACCAGACATGCAGCGTGACCAGCTGATCGGCGTCGTTCTGGACCCCGGTGTCCCAGTCGAAGGCGCTGGTCTGACCGCAGGTCACGTGGGGAAAGGCGGCATTGTCGGTTGGCCGCTCAAGCAGTCCGGCGCCGCCCAGCAGCGCCGACAGCGATGCATCGCTCCTCAGTCTCTGGAACAATGCCTGCAGCAAGTCACCGGACGCGGTCATCTTCTTTTCCTCGCTGTCACAGCCTTGCGGATCATTGCATCATCAGGACTCGCCCTCAAGCGTACCCGGGCTTCTGCCAGGCTTGCCAATCAGCGGGCGGCGCGCAGCCTAACCACGAAACTGCGAAGTGCAAGCACCAGCACCGTGATGATGATCAGGATCACCGAAAGGGCGGCGATCGCCGGGTCGATGTTATCGCGCAGGCCCATCCACATCAGCCGTGGCAGCGTGATGGCGTTGACCGAGGTGATGAACAGCGTGACGCCGATTTCTTCCCAGGACAGCACAAAGGAGAGAAGCGCCGCGGTGATGATGCCGAACTTGATGTTGGGCATGATGATGCGGGTGGCGCGCTCCCATACCGAGGCGCCCAGACCGCGCGCGGCAAGGTCGATGCGCCGGTCGAGCTGGCTGAGCGAGACCAGCATCAGCACGGTGGCGAAGGGCACCGTCATCACCGAATGCGCCATGGCGACGCCAAGCCAGGTGTCATAGCCGAAGAACGAGCTGAAGCCGGAGATCGAGGTGAGCAGGAAGTAGAGCGTGATGGCCGAGACCACCGGCGGCACGACCATGGGCAGCAGAACGAAGCCGACGAGGGCGGCGGTGAAGCGCGGCTGGAACATCCACACGCCGAGGCTGAAGCAGAGCGCGAGCACAGTGGAAAAGGCGCTGCTGACGATGCCGATGCGGATCGAGAGCAGGATCGAGTCGATCCAGCGCGGATCCTCGATCAGCGCCCGATAGTGGCGCAGCGACAGTTCGCCTGATGGCATCGCCAGCATGCGGCTCGGTGTCAGCGACACCGGGATGACGGCGAGCAACGGCATCAACAGGAACAGTGCCACGAAGGCGGCGATGATGAGGGAGACGGGACCGGGGCGGTAGGTCGGCATCAGATCAATTGCTTCGGTCTGACATAGCGAAACAGGAGCGCCATCAGCGCGCCGACGAACAGCACCAGAACGACGCTGATCGCCGCGCCCAGCCCCCAGTCCGGGCTCTGGAAGATCCTGAGATAGATCAGCTCGGCGACCATGACGCTGCGGCCGCCGCCGAGGATCGCCGGCGTCACGAAGAAACCCAGCGAAAACACGAAGACGATGAGGGCCGCGCCGACGATGCCGGAGCGGGTCATCGGTACGAAGACCGACCAGAAGGTGCGCATGCGGCTGGAGCCGAGCCCGCGCGCGGCCAGCAGCACGCGGTCGTCGAGGCTGCGCATGGAGGACGCCAGCGGGAAGACGGCGAAAGGAATGAGGAAATGCGTCATGCCGACGATGACGCCGAATTCGTTGCGCACCAGCGCCAGCGGTTCGGAAATGAAGCCGATGGCCTGCAGCCAGGTGTTGATCAGGCCGCGATTGGACAGCAGCGCCACCCAGCCGAAGGCACGGGTCAGCACCGAGATCCAGAACGGCACCAGGATGCAGAATTCAGCGATCACCCGCTGCACCGGGGTTCCGCGTACCCAGACGACGGTGATAGCATAGGCAGCTGCCACCGAAACCACGGTGACGACCGCCGCGATGCGCAGCGTCCGGATGAACACCGACTGCACCAGATCATCCGTGAGCAGCGCCTCATACTGGCCGAGCCCCGGCGCCGGCAGCGTAAAACTCCATTTGACGACGCCGAGGAACGGCCAGGCATAGGCCAGGACGAGGAACAGGAGCAGCGGCGCCATCAACAGCGCCGCGCCCATCCTGTCGGAGAGGTATGCTCTCATGTCGGTTCGATTATCCCTGCCTCGGTCAGGCGGAGATGATCTTGGTGTATTCGTCGAGCGCGGCCCCGTAATTCTTGGCGTACCAGTCCATATCGAGCGCGATCTGCTTCTTCATGTTCTCGGGGTCGACCGGATTGATTCGCTTCTTGTCGGCGGGGATCAGCGCATCGGCGGCCGGGTTCGCAGGACCCTGGCCGAGCTTGTCGAACATGATCAGCTGCTTTTGCGGGTCCTGGGCGCTGGCGATGAACTTCATCGCCGCGTCCTTGCCGCCGGGATTGCCCTTGAGCACGGCGAGCGCTCCGGGCGAGATCAGTCCCTGGTCCCAGATGAACTTGATCTTGCCGCCGGAATCCTGCTCGATCAGCGAAGCGCGGGTCGACCAGACGATCGCCATCGAGGCCTCGCCATTGAGCAGCACGCTCTGGCTCTCGGCACCGCCGCCCCAATAGGCAACGACGTTCTCCTTGAAGGCGGCGATCTTGTCATGCGCGCGCTTCAGGTCGAGCGGATATAGCGAGGCAGGCGCAATGCCGTCGGCTAGCAGGGCTGCCTCCCAGCTCGACACGCCCCATTTGTAGAGCGAGCGCTTGCCGGGAAATTTCTTCACATCGAAGAAATCGGCCATGCCGGTCGGCGCGTCCTTGCCGTATTTTTCGGAGTCGTAGGCGATGACATAGGAGAAGAAATAGGTCGAGGCGGCGTATTCCCAGCCAAAGCCCTCGCGCATCTTCTTCTTGTCGACGATCGAATAGTCGATCGGCTCGAGCGCGCCCTGCGCGCCGAGCGTGATGGCCGAGAACGGGTCGACGTCGACGAGGTCCCAGGTCGGCGCGCCGCTCTTGAACTGCGCGGCGATGGCGCCTTCGGTCGGACCCGAGCCGTCCATCTTGACGGTGATGCCGGTTTCCTTGGTGAAGGCCTGGCCGTAGGCGGCATCATAGGCGGTGATGGCGTCGCCGCCCCAGTTCACCAGCACCAGTTCCTTCGCCGCGGCGAAGGCTCCGGTCGAGCGCAGCAGCATCGGCGTGCCGGCCAGCACCAGCGCCGCCAGCTGCGTAAATTGCCGGCGCGAGATCTCGCCGCGACCTGCCCTGGCCGACAGGCTCTCGATGGCTTGTTTCTTGGTATCATTTGTCATGTCAGTTCCCCTTTTTTCTCGTTGATAGTACCGGAAAGCGGTGGCGCCGATATCTCGCCACACCGTTCGTCATTGTCCTCCACTTGGAAGGAGGAAACCCTTTTCCGCTGGCCAGGTGAGCCAGACGGAATTGCCCTTGCTCAGCGCTGCGGCAGCGACTTCATTCGGCACCGAGACTGTGACCTTGGCGCCTTGCCGCGTCGTCAGGTCAAGCCGCGTTGCGGCGCCGAGATAGGTGGAGTTGGTGGCTGTCGCGGCAATTCCATTCTCGCCGGCTGCCGCCTCGCCCGATATCGACATGTATTCCGGCCGGATCGCCAGGATTGCATCGCCGCGCACTGCGCCGGCCTTGCAACGCATGGAGACCGTACGGTCTTCGCAGAGGCCGGTCGAGCCATTGTCGGCCGGGCGCACCCCCCTCAGCGGCAGCATGTTGATCTCGCCGAGGAACTCGGCGACGAAGCGGTTGTCCGGCCGGTCGTAGACCTCGTCGGGTGCTCCGACCTGCAGCAGTTTGCCGTGATTGAAGATGGCGACGCGCGACGACAGCGCCAGCGCCTCGCTCTGGTCGTGGGTGACGAAGACGAAGGTGGTCCCGGTCTCCTGGTGCAGGCGCTTCATCTCGGCCTGCATCTGGCCGCGCAGGCCCTTGTCGAGTGCCGAGAACGGCTCGTCGAGCAACAGCACGCCCGGCTCGAACACCAGCGCCCGGGCGAGCGCCACGCGCTGCTGCTGACCGCCTGAAAGTTGCGCCGGCAGTTTTTTCTCGTGGCCCTTGAGGCCCACGCGTTCGATCATCTCGCCGACACGGCGCTTGATGTCGGCCGCCGATTTCTTGCGCACCTTGAGTGGGAAGGCGATGTTGGCTTCGACGCTCATATGCGGGAACAGCGCGTAGCCCTGGAACACCATGCCGGCCGCGCGCTGTTCGGCCGGCCGTTCGGTGATGTCGACGCCATCGCTGAACAGCCGGCCCTCGGTCGGCTGCACGAAGCCGGCAAGGATCATCAGGAAGGTGGTCTTGCCCGAGCCGGACGGCCCGAGCAGGGTCAGGAACTCGCCACGGCCAATATCGAGCGTCAGATTGTCCAGCGCACGGAACGAGCCGAAGCTCTTGCCGATCCCGATTGCCTTGATCTCTGCGGCCCGGCCGGGTTGCTGCATCCTGCCTGTTTCCTCAATTCCCGAGAGAAATCGTAAGGCAGCGCGCGGCCTCACCGCAACCGAATAGTTTTCGCCGGATCGGCAAATTCCATTCATCTGTCCAATCGGTGGCGCCCGTGGTCGGCCATGCCCTTGGCAATGCTCTCCGCGAGTTTCGATCGCAGCCATCCGGCGAACGCCTCAAGCACCGGGTGCGTCGCCTTGGCGTGTTCGGAGACGAGGAAGTAGGAGCGCGGCGATTTGATCGCGATGTCGAAGGGACGCACGAGCCTGCCTTCGGCCAGGGCCTTGCCGCTGGTCAGTTCGTCGCCCATGGCCATGCCCTGGCCGGCGATCGCAGCCGAGAAGACGAGATTCATGTCCGAAAAGAAGATACCGCCTTCCGGGTCGGGGTTCTCGACCTTGGACAGCGCCAGCCAGCGCGCCCAGTCCTCGGTGTCGCCGAGATGCAGGAGATTGGCGCGCAAAACGTCGGCGGGCTTCGAAAATCCACCGACCCTGTTGAGCAGCGTCGGGCTGCAGAGCGGCGTGAACGAGATTTCGCACAGAAGCTCGACCGCCCGGTTCGGCCAATTGCCAACGCCGAAGGCGATGAAAGCGTCGGCGTCGGCGTTGCTGACATCATCGAGCCGCCGCGGCGTCAGGATGCGCAGCGCGACATCGGGGTACATCTGCCTGAACTCGCCGATATGGGTGCACAGGAACAGCGAGGCGAAGCCCGGCGTGCAGCTGATGCTGAACGAGCCGCCGACGCCGGTGCCGGCATGGCGCGTCACCGCATCGCCCAGCACGGTCAGCGCCTTGCGCACGTCGCTGGCGTAGCGCTGGCCGCGTGGCGTCAACGCCACGCCCTTGCCGATGCGTTCGAGCAGGTCGAAGCCAAGGTCGCGTTCAAGCAGGCGAAGCTGATGGCTCACGGCGCTTCGGGTCAGATGCAACTCGTCGGCGGCGCGCCAGACGCTGCCGTGACGGGCGAAGCTGTCGAGCGCGCGCAGCGCTTGGGTGGATGGTATGCGCAAGAGGCCTCAGGTGAACCGAATTTGCATGAGTCGGGAAAACATATCACTTTTTGGCAAGCCGCTTCACTGCTTTCTTGTCCTGCCATGGAGAAACCGTTGGCCACCTCGGCGCAAGCAACCGCGCTTGCCTGTCTCGACGACATCCAGCCGTTGCTGTCGGCGTGGACGCGCACCATTTTCGACTTCGGCGAAACCGCATGGCGCGAGTATCAATCCGCCGCCTGGTACGTGGAGCGGCTGAAGCGCGAAGGCTTTTCCGTCGAAGAGGGTTCCGGCGGCATGCCAACCGCCTTCTGTGCCCATTGGACCAACGGTCCGGGCCCGACCATCGGCATGTACGCCGAATACGACGCGGTGCCGGGCAATTGCCAGGATGCCGCGACGGTCGAGCGTCCGCGCCCAGGCCTCTCTGAACATGCCGGTGGTCATACCGACCCGCATTCCGGGCTGGGCATTTCGAGCCTCGGCGGGCTGCTGGCGGCCAAGGCGGCGATGCAACGCCACGGCATCCCGGGCACGCTGCGCTTTACCGGCGAGCCGGCGGAGAAGGTGCGCGGATCAAAGCCGATCCATGCCGCCAAGGGCTATTATGACGGCCTTGCCGGCATGATCTCCTTCCATCCGTTCTACATGCTGCCGCTCTGCAACACGGCGCGCTGGGATACGCATTGCGGCGCAGCTTATGCGATGATCTATCGCTTCATCTGCGACCAACCGGAGCGCTGGGCGCGGGCGGCGGGCGGCGCGGCGCCCATTCCGCAGGCGCATTCGGCGGTGCGCGCGCCCGGCGCCAACGACGCGCTCATGATGATGTACATGGCGTCCAAGGCGCTGCGCGATTTCATGCTGCCGCACCAGGGCGGCTGGTCGATCAGCGAGGCGATCCTCACAGCCGGCCAGGCGACCGCAGACAACCTGCCGGCGGGGCTGGCCGAGATCCAGTACATGATCCGTGTGCCGACTCTGGCGATGGCCGAGCAGGTCACCGCCGCGCTCGACCGCAATGCCGAGGCCGCTGCCAGCATGAGCGGCTGCCGCCATGAGCGGCACTGGGTATCGAAGTCACGGCCGGGCCTGGCCAATCACGCTATGTCGGGCATTGCCTATGAAGCGCTGTCGACCGTCGGGCCGCCGCGCTGGGACGAGGACGCCAAGGCAGTCGCGCGCGAGATACAGGTCAATGCCGGGCGCATGGCGAGCGACGAGCCGTTCATCGAGGAACTGGAGCGCCTGATCGAGCCGCAGGCGGCGGAAGCGATCCTGCGCCGCGATCTGCCGCCCTCGCAGGTGAATTCGACCTCCGACGATTACACCGACATGAGCTGGCATGCCCCGACCGCGCGCTTCTATGTCGCCCGCCCGGCGCTGCGCTCGGAAACCGGTTACCCCTATCCGTCATGGGTAATGAATGCGCTGGGCGGCATTCCCGCCACCATCGACCCGATGGTCACCTGCGCATCGAAGACCATAGCGCTCGCCGCCCTTCGCCTGCTGGAAGACCAGACTGCCCGCGATGCGGCGATGAATGAATTCGTCGCCCGCACCGGTGGCGGCATCGGCGGCTCGAACTGGATCGCGCCGCTCTGCGACTACGAACCGCCGATTGGATTTCGTTGGCCGGAATATGTCACCACCCCGCGCGGACGGGACTGGTGGATACCGAGCACTCCCAAGCCACATGATCAACCAAGCCGCCTCACGAGGAGAACCCCATGACCGTTCATGACCGCATCGTCGCCGAGCCGTTTTCGCTGCAGCGCCGCAACCCGGCCGGCGGCACCAAGCCGCTGACCGCCTGGGGCTTTGCCAACGAGACCGATGTCCTGACCGACGTGCTGCTCGGCTCCCCCAACTTCCTGCGCCACCTGTCGACCAGCTCGCTGTCGCGTAAGCATCTGCGCGAGGCGCCTTGCAACGTTCAGATCGCGCAGGCGCAGCACAAGGACCTTGTCGCCGCCTACGAGCATTTCGGCGTCAACATCCACTGGCACGAGCCGACACCGGAACTGCCGATGCAGGTCTATTCCCGCGATTCCAGTGTCATGACACCTTACGGCGCCGTCATCACCGCCATGGCCAACTGGTGGCGGCGCGGCGAGAATTATGCCGCCATCCGCACCTACGAAAAACTCGGCATCCCGATCTACGACATGGTCACGGCAGGCACTTTCGAGGGCGGCGACTTCAACGTCATCGAGGACGGCGTCGCGTTGATCGGCTGCGGCGGCGCCCGCACGCAGGAAGAAGGCGCTCGCCAAGTGCAGGCCTGGTTCGACAAGGAGGGCTGGGAAACCCGTATCGCCTTCATCGACGAGTACTACGTCCATATCGACCTGATGGTGGTGCCGATCGCCGAAAAACTGACCGCTGTCTGCCTCGCCTGCACCGAGCCGGGCATCGTCGACTGGCTGAAGGGCAAGGGCCACGAGATCATCGATGTGCCGTTCCAGGATACGATGGCGCTCGGTTGCAACTTCATGTCGCTGGGCAAGGACCGGGTGATCGCGCCGACCTCCAGCCAGACGCTGATCGGCCAGCTCAAGGCACGCGGTTTCGAGGTCGCGGCGGTCGACATGAGCGAAATCTCCAAGACCGGCGGCGGCATCCACTGCATGGCCCAGGCGCTGAAGCGCGAACCGGCTTGAGGGACCTATTCATCGCCGTCGGTAGTCAGCCGATCACCAGCGGCGTGTCGTCGTAGCTCATCGTTACGAGCTCCGGGTGGGAGGCCGACTCTCAGCACCTGTTGCGGAGATTGATTAGGAACTTCATAGTCCGATGAAGGCTGGGTGAAGACATGAAGTATGATGACGCGTCGTGGCACTACGGAGGCAATTTTCCGAAGGACCTTCCGGATGAAGCAGGGGCCACCCACATTGCAATGTTTGTTGCTTGGGCAGTCTTGAATGGTTTGGCTGGCGAGATGCACACGGAGCATTTCGCTGACCAGATGGAACGCCTAAAAGTCAAAAAACTTACTCCAAGGGAGTGGTTTCTCGAGGTCTGCGACGGCAAGTTCACGGATGACGATCTAAACGGCGCCGGAAATCTATTTGCGGCAAGGTACTATGATGCCGCCGACACGGACCCTGTTTCATACATGGCAGACTACAGCGATACGTTTCCTGACGGTGAGACGCTCTATTCCGTACCGGATGGATGGGACACTTATTCGGCGATTCAACCCAAGATCGACCGCCGTTACCAAACCTGGCTTGGCGCAAGGTAACGCAGCGTGTCTTCCGGCACCCTGCGGTGGGGCCAATTTGCAACAACGGCTTCCCCCGCCCGCCATCAACAAAGCTGCAGCTGTGTCTTCGCCGCCCTTGTGAGCGCCGGAAAAATGGAGGAATATTCTCCCAAGTGCATCGCCCTGAAATTGCCGATTTGCGGTCTTCAGGTCGCGCCATCGCCCAGCCGGATTTCTGAATGGCCAGTCCTGAACCGCGCAAGAGAAGAGGGCCGATCGCCGCCTGGCTGCTGGCGCTCGATGCGTGGCTCGATTCCTCGCTCTACGAGATCGGTTTCAAGGCACGCCAGTTCTGGGAAGCGGCAACGATCTTCTCGCGGCGCTTCCGCCTCACCGGCTGGCGCCGTGGCATCATCGAGCTGTTGAGCGAAGGTTTCACGCTGGGGGCCGGCGGCATTGTGGTGATGCTGGCGCTGGCCGTTCCGGCTTTCCAGGATACCGCCGGCGACTGGCGCGCGCAGGGCGACTTCGCCGTCACCTTCCTCGACCGCTACGGCAACGAGATCGGCCAGCGCGGCATCATCCAGCGCGATTCGGTGCCGGTCGACGAGATGCCCGATCACGTCATCAAGGCGGTGCTCGCCACCGAGGATCGCCGCTTCTTCGATCACTACGGCATCGATGTGCTGGGCCTTTCACGCGCGATCTTCGAGAATGTGCGGGCCAATTCGGTGGTCCAGGGCGGCTCGAGCATCACCCAGCAGCTGGCCAAGAACCTGTTCCTCACCAACGAGCGCACACTCGAGCGCAAGATCAAGGAAGCCTTCCTGTCGCTGTGGCTGGAGGCCAATCTGTCGAAGAAGGAAATCCTGCAGCTCTATCTCGACCGCGCCTATATGGGCGGCGGCACGTTCGGCATCGAGGCGGCCGCCGACTTCTATTTCGGCAAGAGCGTCAAGGACCTGAACCTCGCCGAGGCGGCGATGCTGGCCGGTCTGTTCAAGGCGCCGACCAAATATGCGCCGCACATCAACCTGCCGGCGGCGCGTGCGCGCGCCAATGTGGTGCTGTCCAATCTCGTCGATTCCGGTTTCATGACCGAGGGTCAGGTGCTGCAGGCAAGGCTGCACCCTGCCGATGTCGTCGATCGCGGCGAACAGAAAAGCCCGGATTACTACCTCGACTGGGCGTTCGACGAGGTCAAGAAGATCGCCAAGCCGGGTCAGCACTCGCTGGTGGCCCACACCACCTTCGACGCCAACATCCAGAAGGCGGCGGAAGAATCGGTGGAGTTCCACCTGCGCCAGTTCGGCAAGGAGTACAACGTCACCGAAGGCGCTGTCGTCGTCATCGAGACCAACGGCGCCGTCAGGGCCATCGTCGGCGGCCGCGACTATGGCGCCAGCCAGTTCAACCGCGCCACCAAGGCGCTGCGCCAGACCGGCTCGTCGTTCAAACCTTATGTCTATGCAACCGCGATGGAGCACGGCTTCACGCCGGACTCCGTCGTTTCCGGCGGCCCGATCAGCTGGGGCAGCTGGTCGCCGCACAATTACAGCGGCGGATCGGCCGGCAACGTCACGCTGATCGTGGCGATGGCCAAATCGATCAACACGGTGCCGGTACGGCTGGCCAAGGACTATCTCGGCATCCCGCCGATCAAGGCAATGGCCGAGGCGATGGGCGTGGAATCGCCGCTCGAAGCGCACAAGACGATGGTGCTCGGCACCTCGGGCATGACCGTGATGGACCAGGCGACGGGCTACAGCGTGTTCGCCCAGAACGGCTTCGTCGGCTCCCGGCACGGCATCACGCAGCTCGTCACCCGCACCGGCGAAGTGGTCTACGACTTCGCCAAGGATGCGCCGCCGCCGCACCGGGTGTTGTCCGAGCAGGCGCTGAAATCCATGAACACCATGCTGGCGGCAGTGCCGGTGATGGGCACGGCGCGGCGCGCCCAACTTCCCAACATCGTCGTCGCCGGCAAGACCGGCACGACGCAGTCCTACCGCGACGCCTGGTTTGTCGGCTTCACCGGCAACTACACAGCGGCCGTGTGGCTGGGTAACGACGATTTCACGCCGACCAAGAACATGACTGGCGGCTCGCTGCCGGCGATGGTTTGGCAGCGTCTCATGGTCTATGCCCATCAGAATATCGACCTCAAGCCGATCCCCGGCATCGACAAGCCTTTCGTTGACGAGGAGATCGCGGCCAAGGCCGAGGAAGCGCAGAAGAAGAGCGACGAACAGGCGGCGGCCGATGCCGCCGCCGAACGGCCGCCCGTTCTATCCAGCCGGACCACGCAGACGTTGAGGGACATGACCAAGCTGTTCCAGTCAGCGCCAGCCCTCGCTGCGCCTCAACCGCCGGAAGCGCTGTCGGCACTGTGATTGGCGCGGCCCTCCTTCTCCCCTTGCGGCCATGGAGAAGGAGAAGCCGCACGTAGCGACGACGCTTGCAATTCTGCACCCGGCGCTTGCCACAGGACCCCACGCCGCGATATCCCCGAGCAGCAACTCTTCGTATCCCCGGCCCTTCATGCTCAAGAATGCATTGCTGACGCTGCTTTCGCTTGCCATAGCCATCGGCGGCGGTGGCGGCAGCGTCTGGTATGCGCTGAAAGTCCAGGATGGCGTCGGCGCCATCCGGATCGGCCAATGGACGGCCTTTCCCGATATCGGCACGCCATCCGCAGACCCCTATTCGAAGGCCCGCGTGGCGCGCGAGGGCGTGCTTGCGCTCGGCCGCGCCGAAGGGCTGTCCTTCGTCGCCGAGCGCGACACTGGCGGCGGCGAGCTCAAGCGCGAATGCACCTACACAATCGAGGGTGGATTTCCGACGGCACGGTTCTGGACCCTCTATGCCGCCGATCAGTCGCTCGGCGTGGTCGACACCGGCAAACCACGGCTGGCGGCGCTGCAATCCTATGGGGTGGTGCGACAACCCGACAATTCGGTCATCATTTCCGCCAGCCATCACCCGATGCCGGGCAACTGGCTTTTGACCGACGGCTTCGGCAGAATGTATTTCGTGCTGACATTCTACGACACGCCGATCGCCAGCAGCACCGGCCTGTCCGACGTTTCGCTGCCCCGGATCGTGAAGGTCGGCTGCGATGCGTGACTTTCACGCGACGATGCGCAAGCTTCTGCATGCGGTGCTGCTCGGCCTGCTCGGCGCCGGCATCGTGCACATCGTCGTGCTGCTTCTCGTGCCTGAATTTTCCGAACGTGACGCCTGGTCGCGGCTGTCCATGGCCTCGGACCTCTACAGGATGACCCGGCTCGATGCCGAGGCCGGTGGCGCGCCAGTGGTGAAATCCGTCGACCCGTTGTTTTACGCAACGGCTTGCCGGTTCGACCTCGGCGAAGGAATGGTCCGCATCAAGGCGCCGGGACATGTCCCGTTCTGGTCGGTGTCGGTCTACGACCGCAGCGGCCACAACATCTACTCCTTCAACGACCACACCGCGACCGGCGGCGTGCTGGATGCGGTCGTGCTGACACCGGCGCAAATGATCGACGTGCGCAAGGACCTTCCCGAGGACTTTCAGGGAGCGATCTTTGTCGAAGCGCCGATCGAGGAAGGCATTTTCGTCATCCGCGCCTTCGTGCCCGACGACAGCTGGAAGCCGATCGTATCGCGCTTTTTCGAGCAGAGTTCCTGCGAGCTGCAGGACTTCTAGGTAGGCATGGTCCCGGACCAATGATCCGCGGCTGCATCCCGGACCAATGGTCCGTGTTTGCCGAAACTCAGTGGTGCGGAACCGGCTTCGTCCCTGGCGATCCCGGCTTGTCGGGATCGACCGGCCGCACTTCGCCGGCATGAGACCGCTCGTAGCGGATGCCGGGAAAGATGATCACCGCCGCCGGCATTTCGGCGGTTTGCTTTGTCCGATTGCTTGGTGCCGTACGCGGCACGAAAGACAGTACCATGCCCATGATTCGCGCATTCCTCTCGGTTTCCCCGGAGCACAACGCAACGCCTCCAAATATCATTAAGGACGCCAGAGGGTTAACGGAGCGCTAACGGATCGTCGCTAACTTGATCTTTGTCTGGAGGTCGGGACGTCCTGATCCGAGACAAACGCGAAACCGACACAGTCGCGGTCGAGCGTGGGTCGAGTTTGTGTCGAGTACGGGCGTATCCTTCGTGTCATCTTCGGACTTCAGGCAAATTGCAGCGCGAAACGACTCGGGAAAGGCTGAAAGGCTGTTCCGCGCCGCGGTGTCGGCGTTCTGCTCGCTCACCCGCCCGTCGCGCCGCGAGATCGGCCAGCTCGAAGACCTGACGCTGCCGCTGTTCGACAATGTGTCGGTCGAATCACGCCGTTACGTGGCAGCCGCCCTTTCCGAATGCGAATATGCCCCCGCCGCATTGGTGCGCCGCCTTTGCGAGGAGCCGGTCGACATTGCCGCGCCGCTGCTCATCCGCTCCCGCGCGGTCAGCGACATCGATCTCATCGCGCTGATCGGGCGGCACGGCCTGCCGCATGCACGCGCCATTGCACGCCGCAAGGATTTGAACCCGACCATCGCCGACCTGATCAGGGCGCTCGAAAGGCCGACCCTGGTACGGGTGCGGGAGCCCGACGCGAAAGCCACGTCGGCGGACAAAGCCGCGACGGCTGCGGCGGACAAGATCGCCCCGGTGAGCACGAAAGCCGCTTCCGAAGAGCCTCCGATTGAACGGTCGCCCGGCATTGCCGCCGAGAATGCAAGTCGCAGGCTGCGCTCCATGATGCGCACCGGCGACGAGGCAGCGGCGACGAACGCCGATGCTTTCACGGGCGCGGACACCTATGTCAAATTGCGCGAGACGGCGCTGACGGGAAACGCGGCGTTCTTCCAGACCGCGCTCGCCGATGCGCTCGACATCGATTTCTCGATCGCGCGATCGCTCACCGCCAACCAGAATTATGCCTCGTTGCTCGCAGCGCTGCGCTCGCTCGACCTCAGCGAGGACAGGGCATTCCTGATCGCGGTTGCCGTCTATCCCAGCCAGTTCCCGCATCCGCAGGCCATCCGCACCTTCCTCGACCGCTACCGCCTGCTGCATCGCGATGCGGCGGTGGACAAGGTGCGGCTCTGGAAAGCCGAGACCCTCTCAAGAGTGGTTCGCGGCGCCGCACCTGCAAACAACGATACCCGTACGGCATCGAACAGCGACGATGCCGTGGGTTCGTCCGGCCTCAGGGCGTCTTCACGGAAATAAGCTCTTCGACAGGGACAGCACCGGCCTCGATCTCGACAACCCAGATGTCGGGATCGAACCTCTTTTCCCGTTCCAGCCGCGCCTCGAGGACGGCGGCATCATCGCCGGCGCCGAGAAGGCTGAAGAAGCGATCGTCGGGCTTGGCCGAATCGTAGCTTGTCTGCGGTGCCGGCCCGAACAGGGCAATGTCTCCCGACCTGCCTCGCGCCAGGACGAAGACAGCGCCGGCTTCGGTTGCGCCGCGCTTGACCACGGCGGCAAATCCGCCGGCGACGAAAACCCGGCGCAACAGGGCCGACACCCACAGATCCGACGTGACGCGCATGACAGAACTCCGCGAATGCATGCCCGCCCAAAAGTGGCCCCGGTTTGGGACAACGACATGCATGAAACAACGGCTTGAAGCGCGTCGCATGAATCCGTTTCGGCGCGACACGCTTTAGGCACACGGGCTATCTACCGATATTTCCGCCGCTCCGCGAGGCGTCGTTTCAGCCGTCAGTTGGTCAGGCCGATCTCGCGCATCTTGACGTAGACGAGCTCATCGGGCTCGCCAGTCTGAGGCAGCCCGAAAAGCGACTGGAATTCCTTGATCGCCGCCTTGGTGCGCGCGCCGACGACGCCGTCCAGCTGCATGTCGTCATTACCGAATGCCTTGAGCCCGGCCTGGATCTTGACGATGCGGGCATCGGGTTCCTGCGCCGTGGCACTCGTCTGGTCGGCATTCGTCTGCCCTGAATTCGTCTGCCCGGAATTTGTCTGCAAAGACACCGGAACGGCGGCCTGCATATCCGGGCGCGGCTGCGGTTTCGGTATGACGGCCGCCGTTTTCGGCGTAGCGCCCAACTGATCCAGCAGAAGCGCGTCGATCTCGCCGGACGCATTGAGCCCGACTTTCTGCTGATAGGCCTGGATGGCCTTGCGCGTGTTGGGCCCGGAAATGCCATCGACCGTTCCGGAGTAGAAATCGAGATCCTTCAATATGCCCTGCACCTGCTCGACCACCGGATCGCCCTTGATCGGTGCCGGCGCGCCGGATGGCCGTAGGATGTTGAATGTCGTCTCCGGTTCGTCGGACGCCGTGCGCGGAAAGCCCTCGATGCTGCGGGTCGCGAAGAACGCGCCGGCGTGCGGGAAAGGTTGATACCACAACGCATTGGCGGAAACGTAAAACAGCGTCACCAGGAATGCCGTCGACCCGCCCACGAGGACGGGGTTGCGCGAGATCATGCCGCCGACGGCGACGGCGCCGTCCTGAAAGGCATTGCCGCGGCGCTTGACCGCCTTAGGCTGTTTTGCGGAGCGAGCCATTTCTGTCCCCTTTCCCCATGGCCATCGGCATCGTCAGCACCCCGGCCTTCTCCGCCTGATGTCCCTTCGGTCCGTTCACCGGCAGGCTGATGGTCACCGTGGTGCCCTCGCCCGGCATGCTTTCGATGGACATCGTGCCTTCGTGCAGCGCCACCAGGCCCTTGACTAGCGAAAGGCCGAGGCCAGTGCCCTCGAAGCGGCGGGTATAGTCGTTCTGGATCTGCATGAAGGGCTTGCCGAGATTGGCAAAATCCTCCTCGGCGATGCCGATGCCGGTGTCCCTGACCCAGAAATGCAGGCGCGAACCGATCCGCTTGGCGCCGACCACCACATCGCCGCCATCGGGGGTGAATTTGACCGCATTGGAGACCAGGTTGATGAGCATCTGCTGCACGGCACGCCGATCGGCATTGATGTCGCCCGCGTCAGGCGCGATCTGTGCCTGCAGATCGATGTTCTTCGCCTGCGCCTGCAGCCGCAGCATGGACTGGCACATGTCGACCGCTTCGGAGAACCGGAACGGCTCCGGCTCGGTCGCATAGACACCTGATTCGATCCTGGACACGTCGAGTATCGAGGTCACGACGGCGAGCAGATGCTGGCCCGAATCCCTCACCAGGCCGACATATTCCTTCTGGCGCGGATCCTTGAAGGCGCCGAACATCTCGTGCAGCAGCATGTCCGAGAAGCCGATGATGGCATTCAACGGCGTGCGCAGCTCATGGCTCACCACCGCCAGGAAGCGTCCCTTTGCCACCTCGGCGGACGCGGCCGCCTCATTGGCCGCCGCGAGTTCGTCACGCAGCCGGGCAATCTCGCCATTCTCGCGCAGGACAATGGTGAAGACATCGCCCTGTTCCTCACCCCGCACCATGTCGAGCGAGAACGGCCGATAATTGTCGGCCGCCAGGCCATTGCCGTTCTGGGGCAACCTGATGCGTAGTTCGAGCCGGCGCGACAGCGCGCCGTCGCGCATGTCGGCCAAGGCGCTGAGATAGGAAACGCGATCCGACAGATGGATGCGATCAAAGAGGCCGTTTCCGGAAAGCAGCTCGGGCGGCAGCTTCAAAAGCGTGCGCGCCTTGGCCGAAGCATCCTGAACTTCGCCATGGCGGGCGACGCGCAAGACCACCGCATCGATGATGTCTTCAAGACTGTCGGTCGTGTCGGTGACATCGGCTGCACCGGTGGTGTCTTGAAACGCCGACGCGCGCGGGATCAGTGTCAGCGCCCAGGCCAATGGCACCAGCCAGTGCCACGCGGCAATCTGTGCTCCGGCGAACGGGAACAGAATTCCGGCCAGAGGCTGCGCCAGGATGGCGACAGCGGCCGCCACGGCTCCCCACAGTGCCGCACGCCGCGAGGCGCCGATCCACCAGGCTTCGAACGGCAGCGCCACGACAAGCATGGCGACCGGCGAGCTCAGCCCGCCGGCGGCGGCGATGAGACCGCCGAGCGCAATGCCCGCCATCGCCAGGGCAACCTGGGCAGCGATGGCCATCCTGCCGGTCGCCGCCACCAGCAGGGCGATGAACCAGCACAGACCAAAGGCCGCAAAAATGGCGGCCACGGTGACGGCGGCGCCCATGCCCGAAGTGACCAATGTGACCGCGGCACCGGCGGCAAAGAAAGGTGCCGCCAGCATGACGCCGATGAAACGGCGCTGGCGCTCGCGGTCGCTCCGCCCAAGGATGGACGGATGCACCATGCGTTCGCAACCAGCGGCCATCGCACCAGGCAATTCAACGTATCTGGCCTTGATCGAACTCAACTCAACGCACCCGCACTCGTCGTGGACAGCTCTGCTTTTGCAGATTGTTCTGGTTGGCTCCGAAACTCGCATCCAGCGTTTAAGGAATGGATAAGGCAGGGCCGACCAAGACCCGGCCCGCGGCAAATATCGGGATGCCGGCAGCCGAAAGCCCGCACAAATGCCGCCATAGTAAACGGAGGGTTATCCAGCGCCGGCGCCCGTGGGGTGGATGCACGCCGCGCCTGGACTCCCGGCTTTCACGAAAAACGTATTTGAGACAGATAGATAGATGGTTGTCCGGCGTTAAGGAAAATCGTTCGGATTTGAAACGAATTGATTGCACAACGGTTCGTTTCGAATTCGCCTAAAATTTGAGGAAAATTCTCGGCTAACCCGCAAGCCGCCCTTTGCGCCTGTGTGCCAACATCCTGCCCACAAAAGAGGTCATGCCATATGGATGCATGATCCGGTCACGACGAGAGGGCAAGGGCATGGTCTTCCTGATAAGAATGGCTTTCTGGTTCTCGCTGGTGCTGCTGGCGCTGCCGCTGAGCGTCGGCTCCGATGACTCGGGCCGCGAGAGCGTCGGGCCGATCCAGGCTCTGTTTGCGGCGCGCGAGGCGGTCGGCGACATCGCCGGCATTTGCGAACGCAAGCCCGACGTCTGCGAAACCGGCAAGTCGGCCATGCACACCATCACCGCCCGCGCCAAGGAGACCGCCAAGATCGCGGCAGCCATGCTCGACGACAAGTCAGCCGCGGGCCCCGACACGTCGACGACGACCGGCAGTGTGCCGGAGGAAATCGTCTTGCCCCAAACAGTCAATTTGCCGGTCACATTGCCGGCGCAGAATTAAGCCGTCTCGACGGCGCACCGCGGGCTGTCTGCCCTCTCGACGCCCGCGGTGTCCTTGTTTTTTCCGTGACGTGGCACCGCTGCGTGACTATATCCAGATCATGACGACCACGATCCAGACGATCCGCGACGATTTTTCGTTCCTTGAGGAATGGGAAGACCGCTATCGCTACGTCATCGAACTCGGCGAGGCGCTGCCGCCGTTTCCGGACGATGAGCGCAACCCGGCCAACAAGGTGCCGGGCTGCGTCAGTCAGGTCTGGTTGACCACCGAACAGGGGGCGGGAGCCGATCCGGTCATCACCTTCACCGGCGATTCGGACGCCCATATCGTGCGCGGGCTGGTCGCGATCATGCTGGCGCTGTTTTCCGGCAGGACCGCCAGCGAGATCCAGAAGACCAATGCGGAAGCGACATTGAAAGAGCTCGGCCTCGACGAACATCTGTCGCCGCAGCGCGCCAACGGCCTTCGCTCCATGGTCAAGCGCATCAAGCGCGATGCCGAGGCGGCGCTCAAACAGACCGCCTGAAGCGCGTCGCGCCGAAACGGGGTCATGCGACGCGCATTAAGTCTTTGTTCCATGCATGTCGTTGTCTCAAAACCGGGGCCACTTTTGAGCGACATGCATTAGCCACAGCAATCAATCAGCGCGTTGGCGCCTTGCAAAATCAAAAACGGCGCCCGAAGGCGCCGTTGATGTCGATTCGATCCGGCGAGCAGCGATCAGCGCGCCTTGCGCTTGCGGCCGAGACCCATCTTCTTGGCAAGCTGGGACCGCGCGGCGGCATAGTTGGGAGCAACCATCGGATAGGTCGGGTCGAGGTTCCACTTTTCGCGATACTGATCGGGCGTCAGGTCATAGTGGGTCATCAGATGACGCTTCAGCGACTTGAACTTCTTGCCGTCTTCAAGGCAAACGATGTAGTCGTCATGAACCGAGCGCTTCGGGTTGACCGCCGGCTTTTGCTTGTCGGCAGGCGGCAGTTCGGCGGTTCCGCCCACGCGCCCGAGCGCGGCATGGACATCAGCGATCAGGTTCGGCAATTCGCCGACCGGCACGGGGTTGTTGCTGACATAGGCGGCCACCACATCGGCGGTCAATTCGATCAGCGCATCGCTGTCTCTGGAAGGTGTTTCGACAATATCCATGGTCATCAGGCCCCAACAAGAGTTACGTCGGTGTGCGCCCTTTTTCAGGCAGGGCATTGCACGAATTTTGTGTAGGTAGAGCTTCTGCGATTCGTGTCGCGGACACATCAATGAGCCTGCAGACCAAGTAAGTCAATTCGCTCTTTGCGCTATATTTAACAATGTTGGTCAATTATTCCCGGATCAGCTTCAATCTTTCGTGCATTGTGTAATTTTTCGATATTTCGCTCGCCAACCAGCAACCGCTGACGCAACGTCAGTTCGCCGTTACATTCGCGATAACTCACAAAGCAGCCTCAATGCTTGATTTTGCTTGGCTGCCGTATGGGCAAGATTGGTTGTTCATATCTGTCCACAAAACCACAGGTTGCCACTGTCCCGCACAAGCAATCAGGCGACACGGCTGTCATCTGGCTGGCTCGGGATCAATCGCTGCCAGGTCAATCAATACGGGGTGACGTATTTGCCATAGGCCCAGCCGGTGACGAAATTGCCGTTTTGGGCCGGATCATGCCAGACTTCGCACCAGCGGTAGCGAACCGTCTGTTCCTGCTTCCACGCAGGCTGATTGGCGATGTCGAGCAGGTTTATCCCGCCGGTGCATCGCCCGGTCATCTGCAGAACGGTGCCGTTCGGGTATGCCGCCTGCTTCTGGGATGTGCCCGAAGGGTATTTGCGCACATTGAGCGTGTCACCGAACGGCACATTGGCCACTTGCCAAGCCGCGAATACGGCCGCATGAGACTGGCCGGTAAAAGCCAGAGTTAGCGAAGCAACGGCGAAAGCCGCAGCAGTCCGAGAATAAATATTCATCATCTCTCCCCCGGGCTCATCTCCTGAAGCCGACACGATCCCTACGCCGCGGCTCTTGAACCCGCGCTGATCGGCGTGTTCATTCGCCATTCAAGGTACTTCCCCATTCAAGATACTTCCCCATACAAGATACTGGCAAAGCGAGACGCAATGACCAAGATTTCCGTATTTCCACACGTCAGCCCGCCAACGCCCGAGAAACGATCGGTTTCCGACACGCATCACGGCATCACGCGAACCGACGACTATGCTTGGCTGCGGGCCGACAACTGGCAGGAGATGTTCCGGGATCCGTCATTGCTCGATGCGGGAATCCGCGCCGAGCTCGAGGCCGAGAACGCCTATCAGTCGAAGCTGATGGCCGACACGGCCGAGCTGCAGAAGCAGCTGTTCAAGGAAATGAAGGGCCGCATCAAGGAAGACGATTCCTCCGTGCCGATGAAGGACGGACCCTATGCCTACGGCTCATCCTTCAAGCTCGGCGGCGAGCAGCCGCGTTATTTCCGCATGCCGCGTGACGGCGGCGCCGAGCAGATATTGCTCGACGGCGACGCGGAGGCCGCGGGCAAAGCCTATTTCCGTCTTGGCGGCGTCGATCATTCGGCAGACCATCGCAAGCTCTTGTGGGCATTCGACGACAAGGGCTCCGAATTCTACAAGCTTCGCGTGCGCGACCTTGCCGATGGCAAGGAGCTTGCGGACCAGATTCCCGACACCGGCGGTTCAGGCGTCTGGAACGCCGGCGATGACGGTTTCTTCTACACCCGCCTCGATCCCAACCACCGCCCGTCCAAGGTGCTGTTCCATGCGCTTGGGCAAAGCCCGGAAAGTGACCGGCTGATCTATGAGGAAACCGATCCCGGCTTCTTCATGAATGTCGACGGCACCCGCAACAACGAGTGGATCATGATCGGCATCAACGATCACGAGACTTCGGAATACCGCCTGATGCGCGCCGGCGACCCGTTTGCCGAACCGAAACTGGTCTCGCCGCGCGAGATCGGCCTTCAGTATGATCTGGAAGAAGGCGGCGACATCTTCTTCATCCTGACCAACGCCGACGGCGCCAAGGATTTCAAGATCATGACGGCGCCGGCGAGCGATCCGGTGCGCGCCAACTGGCAGGAACTGGTGCCGCATGAGCCCGGCCGGCTGATCCTGTCGGTGATCGGCTTCAGGGACCACATGGTCCGGCTCGAACGCAAGGAAGGCCTGCCGCGCATCGTCGTGCGCGACCGCAACAGCGGCGAGGAGCATCTTTTGTCCCTCGACGAGGAGGCCTTCTCGCTCGGCCTGTCGGGTTCCTATGAGTACGACACCGAGATCATGCGCTTTTCCTACTCGTCGATGACGACGCCGGCCCAGGTGTTCGACTACAATATGCGCACCCGCGAGCGGGTGCTGCTCAAGACCCAGGAAGTGCCGTCCGGCCATGACCCGGACCACTATGTCACCAGGCGCCTGATGGCGCCCGCCACCGACGGCGAACTGGTGCCGATCTCGCTTCTGCATCATCGCGATACGCCGCTGGATGGGTCCGCACCTTGCCTGCTCTACGGCTACGGCTCTTATGGCATCGCGGTGCCGGCCGCATTCAACACCAACTGGTTCTCGTTGGTCGACCGCGGCTTTGTCTTTGCCATCGCTCACGTCCGTGGCGGCAAGGACAAGGGCTATGGCTGGTACGATGACGGCAAGCGCGCGCACAAGATGAACACGTTCACGGATTTCATCGCCTGTGCCCGCCACCTTGTTGCCGAGCGCTACACGGCGCACGACCGAATCGTCGCGCATGGCGGCTCGGCCGGCGGCATGCTGATGGGCGCCGTCGCCAACATGGCGCCGGACTGTTTCGGCGGCATCGTCGCCGAGGTTCCCTTCGTCGACGTGCTCACCACCATGCTCGACGCCAGCCTGCCGCTGACGCCGCCGGAATGGCCGGAATGGGGCAACCCGATCGCGTCCGCGGACGATTACCGAACCATCGCCGCCTACTCGCCCTACGACAATGTCGCCGCGCTCGACTATCCGCCGATCCTGGCGCTGGCCGGTCTCACCGATCCGCGCGTCACCTACTGGGAACCGGCCAAATGGGTGGCCCGGCTGCGCGACCGCAAGAGCGGCGACAATCCTGTGCTGTTCAAGATCAACATGGATTCAGGCCACGCCGGCGCTTCCGGCCGGTTTTCGCGACTGGAGGAAATCGCCTATACTTATTCCTTCGCGCTGAAAGTGACTTCCTTCGCGCTGAAAGTGACGGGCAAGGCGCAGCTTACAGGAGATATCCGCCAATGATCGATCTGGCCACATTGACAGCCTACATCGCGATTGTGCTCGGCTTTGTCTTCATTCCAGGTCCAGCCACCCTCCTTACCGTCGCGCGGGCAACGAGTTCCGGAACGAAGGTGGGCATCGCGACCGGTGCCGGGATCGCGGCCGGCGACGTGGTTCACACCGCCATGGCCATGGTCGGCATATCGGCGATCATCGCCACGTCGGCGGCGCTGTTCAGCATCGTTAAGTACATCGGCGCCGCCTACCTCGTTTATCTCGGCATTCGCGCGATCATCGAGAAAACGCCGGCCAACCCGGCTGCCGGGTCACTTGCGATCTCCGCCGGCAAGGCGTTTCGACAGGCTATCCTGACCGAAGTGCTCAACCCCAAGACCGCGCTTTTCTTTCTTGCCTTCCTGCCTCAGTTCGTGCGGCCTGAAAACGGCTCGGTGATGCTTCAGTTCACCATACTAGGGGTCGTCTTCGTCATGCTGGGTCTTCTCAGCACGGTCGTCTTTGCAGTGAGCGCCGGTCGGCTCGGCAGTTTCCTGCGCCGAAATCCGAGGGTGCTCAAGTGGCAAGGCAAGATTGTCGGCGGCATCTACTGTGCTCTGGGTGTTCGTCTGGCGCTGCAGCAGCGCTGACGCGCTGCGAGGTGCCGGCACTGCGCTGCCGGCCGCTCACAGTCATCACTTTTGATTTGCGCATGATCCCGTCCGACGCTTCTATTCCAGCCATGGGAAGTGGATTTTCCGCTCGCAATTGCAATGGCTGCGCGCTACCCAATGCGCTGCTTCTCCGAGGCCACCACCGTCCCAATCGCGTAAAGGTCCACTATGCTGCTCGTCGACGTCTATCTCGACAAATCGCCCATCCAGGGCATCGGCGTCTTTGCCAAGAACCGCATTCCACGCGGCACGCTGATCTGGAAGCTGGATCCGAGGTTCGACCGGATCATCGAGGTCGAGACCTATGAGGGCGAGACCGGGCCGGTGAAGAACTATCTCGACCGCTATTCCTATCCCGACCGGCGCGACCCGAATTATATCGTCTTCGAAGCCGACGACGCGCGCTACATGAACCACGACGACGAGCCGAATTGCGACGTCTCCTCGCCCGAGGAGACCTACGCCTTGCGCGACATCGCGCCCGGCGAGGAATTGACCTGCGATTACAATCACTTCTTCGAAACCGGCTTCGATTTCCTGGGTGATCGCCACGCGGCATCCGACATCTGAAGCGCGTCGAGTTCGAGGGGTTCAAACGACGCGCTTTTTGTTTTTATGTATGTCGTTGTCAAAACCGCCGCGCGTTTTTGAATGACATGCATCAGTTCGCCGTCTTCTTGCGCGCTGGATAGCCGTTTGGATGCGGCGGTATGGCCTTGAGATAGGCGGCGATCGCCGTGCGATCCCCTGCGGTCAGTTCGGCCATGTTCTTTTGTACATCGACCATGGCACCGCTCGCGGAATCGAACTCCGGCGTGAAGCCGGTTTCGAGATAGTTGGCGATGTCGGCTTCCGACCAGTTGCCAATGCCGCCCTCGCCCGAGGTGATGTTCGACACGACGCCGCTGCCTTCGGCGGCTAAGGCACCCGCCAACCACGCGCTCTTCTTGGTGCCGCCCGCAAAGTCACGCGGCGTGTGGCATTCGCCGCAGTGGCCTGGCCCTTCGACAAGGTAGCGACCGGCCATCACCGGATCCGGCGTGCCATCAGCGAAAGCAATCACCGGCTCCTTGCTCAAATAGAGCCGTTTCCACAACCCGAGACCGCGACGGATGTTGAAGGGAAAACTCAACGAGTGATCTGGCGCCTTGCCGGCAACCGCCGGAAGCGTCTTCAGGAAGGCGTATAGATCGGCGATGTCGGCGGGCCTCATGCGTGCGTAGGACGGGTAGGGAAACGCCGGGTAGAAATGCTCCCCCGAGGGCGACACCCCCTTCAGCATGGCATTGGCGAGGTCCTCGACCGACCACGCACCGATACCGTCCTTGGCATCCTGCGAAATGTTCGGCGGCACGAAGGTACCGAACGGCGTCTTGAGCGCGAGGCCGCCCACGAGCGCGAGCCGCGCCTCGCCCTGTGAACCCGGCTTGGCGTGACAGGACGTGCAGCCGCCGGCATTAAAAATGCGCTTGCCTCTAGCGGAATCGCCGGGGCCGAGTTGCGCCAAGGTTTCGACGTCGAGCTTGACCGGCGCCGACAGCAGCCATCCGGCAACAGCACCGACACCACCCAGAACGAGGGCGGCGCCGACGAGTTTTTTCAGCAAGGGCATTGCCCGCGATCAGCCCTTTTTGATCCTGTAGGTCTGATGGCAAGTGCCGCAATCGGAGCCGATGGTGTCGAACTGCGCCTTCAAGGCGTCGACATCCGCTGGTGCGGCTGCGACCGCAGCCTTGACGTCAGCGAGATACTTGGCCTGAACCGTCTTGAATCCGGCCATGTCTTCCCAGATCTTGGGAGCAGCCGTGGTGTCGCCAGCATCGCTGCCGACCGGGAAAAGAGCGTCGATATCCAACTTCTCAGCATTCGCCTGCAGCGCCTGCAACGCCGTCAGCACCGCTGCTGCCTCGAAAGGCTCCTGGCCGTTGACCACTTTCGACAATCCGCCGGCAATCTTTCCACGTTCCTTCATCAAAACCTGCCGATCGAGGATCGGGTCGGCAAAAGCCGCCGAACCGGCGAGTGCGAGCATTGAGATGGCGATAACAAGCTTTCTCATTCATTTGGCTCCAGGATGAAGGTATTTCGGCGATGAGGGATTTCGGGACAGGACGTTAACGGATGCGATGGGGGGAATATTCCCTTCTCCTCGGATGATTTGTCCGACTTTAACGGCACGAGGCCACGGCGCGCAAAAAGAAAAGCCCCGGCATGCCGAGGCTTTTCTGGAGATCGATCAGGACATCAAACGCGTCGTGCCCAGACGGACTCGAACGACGCAGTTTGCGTCTCTGTTTTAGTGCATGTCGTTGTCCCAAAACCGCTGCGCGCTTTTGGGCGACATGCATCAGGCCTTTTCGTACATTTCGAGGACGTGATCCCAGTTGATCAGGCTGTCGACGAACGCTTCGAGATATTTCGGCCGGGCGTTGCGATAGTCGATGTAATAGGAATGCTCCCAGACATCGACGCCGAGGATCGGCGACGCGCCATGGACGAGCGGGTTTTCGCCGTTCGGCGTCTTCGAGATCGCCAGCTTGCCGTCCTTGACCGATACCCAGGCCCAGCCGGAACCGAACTGCGTCGTGCCGGCGGCGATGAAATCGGCCTTGAACTTGTCGTAGCCGCCGAGATCGCTGTCGACCGCCTTCTGCAGGGCGCCGGGCAATTTGTTGCCGCCGCCGCCCTTCTTCATCCATTTCCAGAAATGGATGTGGTTGTAGTGCTGGGCGGCATTGTTGAAGAGGCCGGCATTCTTGCCGAACGACTGCTTGACCACCTCTTCGACCGACAGATCGCCCATGCCGGCTTCCGCGGCGAGCTTGTTGCCGTTGTCGACATAGGCCTTGTGGTGCTTGTCGTGGTGATATTCCAGCGTCTCTTTCGACATGTAAGGCTGCAGGGCCTCATAGTCGTAAGGCAGAGCGGGCAATTCAAAAGCCATGGATGGTACTCCCTCGTGGAAAAATCCGGTGTCGATACCGGACTAAGATAGGTCTGGATTGAGCTGGAACAACGCCGAAATGAAGCGCCGGTTCCCTTTCTAAGCGGGTTGCGGAAAACTGTCACACGGTTTTCCGACAACGAAGCGCGCAGCGGCAAAAGGGCCGGGCCGGGCGCGTCAGCCAGCCGACGTCGAATGCGCCCAATCCCAATAGAGCTCGCGCGCCTTCTTGGCCACCGGCCCGGGTTGCAGATTGCGATCCTCGATGCGCGTGATCGGCACCACCTTGGAATGGTTTCCGGTCGAAAAGATTTCGTCCGCTTCCAGGAAATCCCGTATCGACAGCGTCTTTTCGGTGGTCTTGAAGCCATACTCGCCCAACAGCGCCATCGTGCGCGAGCGGGTGATCCCGGACAGGAAGGTGCCGTTCGGTGCCGGCGTCAGCACATGGCCATCCTTGACCAGGAAGATGTTCGAGGTACCGGTCTCGGCGACGTTGCCCAGCATGTCGAGCACCAGCGCGTTGTCGAAGCCGCGCATCTTGGCTTCGAGAATGGCACGTCCGTTGTTGGGATAAAGGCAGCCGGCCTTGGCGTTGGTCGGCATGGTTTCGATGGTCGGGCGCCGGAACGGCGACACGGTCACCGAGAAGCCGGTCGGCGGGATCATCGGCGATTCATAGAGGCAAAGGCAAAAACGGGTCGATGCGGGATCGGCCGGCACGCCCATATAGCCGCCATGCTCGGCCCAATACATCGGCCTGATGTAGACGGCTGTCTTGCCATCGAACTTCTTCAACCCGTCCCAGGTCAGCCCGACGATCTTGTCGGCGGTCATCGACGGCTTGAGGCCGAGCGCAATCGCCGAGGAATTCACCCTGGCGGCATGGCGGTCGAGGTCGGGCGCCACCCCTTCGAACCAGCGGCCGCCGTCGAACACGCTGGTGCCAAGCCACATGGCGTGGCTGCGCGGCCCCAGAATGGCGACATTGCCCTCGTGCCAATCACCATCGACGAAAGTCCATGTCGCGGATTGTGCCGCAGCCGCCAGTGTCATCGCCTTGTCCCGTTTCAATCAATCCTGTGTCACAGCTATTGGAGGACGCTTTGGCGGGCGCCGTCAACCGGCATCGAGGAGTTTTGTTGAGGCCAGCGACGGGCGCGATGCAATCAAGGCTTGCACCTTGTCGCGCCTCGCCTCAAAACTGTTGCCATGCAATACGCCGCCTATGTTTTCGACGCCTATGGCACGCTGTTCGACGTGCATGCCGCCGTGCGTCGGCATGCCGACCAGATAGGGCCGGACGGCCAATTGTTGTCCGAAATCTGGCGCGCCAAGCAGCTCGAATATTCCTGGGTGCGCACGCTGATGGGCGCCTATGCCGATTTCTGGCAACTGACCGAACAGGCGCTCGATTTCGCCTTGCGCAAGGTTCCCTCCGCCGATCCCGGCCTCAAGGCGAAATTGCTGGACGCCTACTGGCGGCTCGATTGCTATCCGGAAGTGCCGGCCGTGCTCAAGGCGCTCAAGGCCTCGGGAGCCAAACTGGCGATCCTGTCCAACGGCTCGCCCGAAATGCTGCAGGCAGCGGTCAAATCGGCCGCGCTCGATCAGGTTCTGGACGACATCTATTCCGTCGATACGGTGCGGCGCTTCAAGACCGATCCGGCGGTCTACGACATGGTCACCACCGGCTGGCGCCTCTATCCCAACGCGGTTTCCTTTCAGTCCTCCAATCGCTGGGACATCGCCGGTGCGGCCAAATTCGGCTTCCGCACGGTGTGGATCAACCGTTCCAACCAGCCGGAAGAGTACCGGGACTTTCCGCCGGCCCTGATCCTGCCATCGCTCGAAGCGCTGGTGCCCGGCAGCTAGTGCATGCCGCCCAAAAGTGGCCCCGGTTTTGGGACAACGACATCCACAAAACAGAGGTCGCAAAGCTGTGGCTCTGGCGACACAGTGGCGACGCAGTCACAGCTTCGCCTTTCTTTGTCCACGTTCGGGCCAGAATCGGAACCGCCTATCGCGCCAGCGCAACTGCCAGCGTACACGCTTTGTTGCGATTTTGAGACTTAAAGAAAGCAACCATGTCCATAGCCGAAATCGAATCCTATCGCCTGAGCCGTCGCGGCTTTCTCAATGCCGCCGCACTGGGCGCCGCTTCGATCGCGGTTTCCGCATGCGTTACCACTGGACCGGCACCGGTCGAGCCGCCGCCACCGCCAACCTATGTCGAGCCGCCGCTGCCCGACTATGCGACGATGTACGCGGCGGTCAGCGATGGCGGCTTCGATCTTCCGGCGATACCGTTCGAGAAGATCGATCCGCAGTTCCTGCGCCAGATCGTTCCCGATCCGACGGGACAGAAGCCCGGCACCATCATCGTCGACACCACCGGGCACCACCTCTATCTCGTGCGCCCGGGCGGCCAGGCGATCCGTTACGGTGTCGGTCTCGGCCGCGCCGGCTTCGAATGGTCCGGCGACGCCGTCGTCCAATGGAAGCAGAAATGGCCGAAATGGACGCCGCCGGATGAAATGATCGCCCGGCAGCCGGAATTGAAGCCATACAGCGCCGACAATGGCGGCATGCCCGGCGGGCTGAAGAACCCGCTCGGCGCGCGTGCGCTCTATCTGTTCCAGGGCAATGTCGACACACTCTACCGCCTGCATGGCTCGCCTGAATGGAAGTCGATCGGCAAATCGGTCTCATCAGGCTGCGTTCGCCTGATGAACCAGGACATCATCGATCTCTACGATCGCGTGCCCTCGAAGAGCCCGGTCATCGTGACCGCCGATGTCAATCAGCCGATGGTGGCGACCGCCAACCGCCGGGCCATCCCGATCGACGCCGGCGTGCCGGACGGATCGATCCTGCTCGGGCCGTTGAAAGAGATCACGAATTCGATTTTCTGAACCGACGACAGCGCCGGGGACACGTGGCGCTGTAGGGCGGCGGAGCCACGCCGCTCCGCTTCGGTCTGAAGCTCAGCGCCCCCTGGACAAACTCCCCAATATCCCGCGCACGATCGCGCGGCCCACCGACGAGCCAACCGAGCGCACCACCGACTTGATCGCGGCCTCGGCCACCGTCTGGCGATTGGACGGCCGCGGCGCGGGTGCTCGCCTGCCACCCGATTGCGGCGCCGGATCGTCGTTGCCGAAGCCCGGAATGGTCCAGCGCGAGCCGCCGCTGCCCGCCTGCTGTGCCTGTTCTTCGGCGTCCTGCGCTTCCCTGGCCTTCTTCTGCAGCATCTCGAAAGCCGATTCGCGATCGACGACCTGATCGTACTGGCCGGCGACCGGGCTTTCCTGGATCAGCTTCTGCCGCTCGGCGGGCGTGATCGGCCCGAGGCGCGAGGACGGCGGGCGGATCAGCGTCCGCTGCACCATGGACGGCACGCCCTTGGTTTCAAGCGTGGAAACCAGCGCCTCGCCGGTGCCGAGCTGGGTGATCGCGGTGGCGCAGTCGAAGTCGGGATTCGGCCTGAAGGTTTCTGCCGCGGTCTTCACCGCCTTCTGCTCGCGCGGCGTATAAGCGCGCAGCGCGTGCTGCACCCGGTTGCCGAGCTGGGCGAGAACGGTTTCCGGAACATCGAGCGGGTTTTGGGTGACGAAATAGACGCCGACGCCCTTCGAGCGGATCAGGCGAACCACCTGCTCCACCCTGTCGATCAGCACTTTCGGCGCGTCCTCGAACAGCAGATGCGCCTCGTCGAAGAAGAACACCAGCTTCGGCCTGTCGGGATCGCCGACTTCCGGCAGCACCTCGAACAGCTCCGACATCAGCCACAACAGGAAGGTCGCGTAGAGCCGCGGATTCATCATCAGCTTGTCGGCGGCAAGCACGCTGATGGCGCCACGTCCGTCACGGGTCGTGCGCATGATGTCGGCGATGCGCAGCGCCGGCTCGCCGAAGAAATGCGCCGCACCTTGCTGCTCCAGAACCAGCAGCGTGCGCTGGATGGCTCCCACGGACGGTTTCGTCACATTGCCGTAGCGCGAGCCCAGCTCGTCGGCGCGCTCGGCGATGTTGGCCAGCAGCGCCTGGAGGTCCTTCATGTCGAGCAGCAGCAGGCCTTCCTCGTCCGCCAGGCGGAAGGCGATGTTCATGATGCCTTCCTGTGCCTCGGTCAGGTTCATCAGGCGCGACAAAAGCAACGGTCCCATTTCGGAAACCGTGGCGCGGATGGGATGGCCCTGCTCGCCGAACAGATCCCAGAAGATGACCGGAAATTCCTGGAAGTCGTAAGGGTCGAGCTTGACCTGCTCGGCCCGCTTGACCAGGAAATCCTGCGCCGTTCCCATCATGGCGATGCCGGACAGGTCGCCCTTGATATCGGCGCAGAACACCGGCACGCCGGCATTGGAAAATCCTTCCGCCAGGATCTGCAAGGTGACGGTCTTGCCGGTGCCGGTGGCGCCGGTCACCAGGCCGTGACGATTCCCATATTGCAGCAACAAATGCTCGGCACGCTGATAGCTGTCGTCCGGCTTGCGGCTGGCGCCGATGAAAATACTGGTGTCGTCAGCCATATGTCCGGTCTCCGCAGACTGATGTGTTTAAGGCCAGTGGCCTTGCCGCAGGTATAGTGAGGCCGTCGCACAGCGACAATGCCATTCGTTTCAAGTGAGGGGCCATTCGTTCAAGTGGAGGCCAATCGTCGAAATCGGATTTTGGAACTTGCGGATTTTGCCGGTGTTTGGCAATCGTTCATGGTTCGTCCACGCGGGCTGACCTATATCTGATGGATCGAATTCGGACCGCCAAAGCGCATTGCAATTGCGATATCGAACCGGGGACCGTAGACTGAACTGCTCCAGGCTGGTGCGGCCGCATGAAATGAGGAAGACGGATGGGCGCCGGAGCCTTGATCCAGGACGTTGAACCAGAAAATGCCGAGCGCCAGCGATGGCTGGCCTTGGCGGAAAAGGCGTTGGCGGGCGCTTCCTTCGAGGAAACGCTGGTCTCGCATAGCGACGACAACATCCGCATCGAACCGCTCTACGACCGCAGCATCGCAGCGGAACCGGCCGTGCGCGCAAACCCGAAATCGCCCTGGATCGTCAGCCAGCGCATCGATGATCCGGATATCGACCGCGCCAAAGCCCAGGCCCTGGAGGACGTGGCGCAAGGCGCGACGGGCCTGTCGCTTGTCTTCGAAGGAGCGCCGAACGCGTTCGGCTACGGCCTGCCGAGAACGGCGCAGGCGCTGGAGACAGTGCTGGATGGTGTGCCGATCAACCGCATCCAGGTCCGTATCGATGCGCATCCCTGGAGTCGCGCGGTGGCCGACTGGCTGGTGGCGTTCCTGAGCAAGCGGCGTTCGGACCCGGCAAAACTCAATCTCTCCTTCGGCATCGATCCGGCGGCGATCTTCGCCGGAACCGGCCGGCTGCGCATGTCGATCGAGGCTTTGCAGGCCTCGATGCCGCAGTCGCTGGCGCATTTCTTCTCGATGGGCGTTCCGGGCGTGCTCTTGGAGGCGGACGGCCGCGTGTTCCACAATGCCGGCGCCACGGAAGCGCAGGAGCTTGGCATCATGCTGGCTTCGGCGGTCTCCTATCTCAGAATGTTCGAGACGGCGCGGCAGCCGCTTGTCTATGCCGCGCCCCATATCGGCTTTGCGCTCAGCGTCGACCAGGACCAGTTGCTGTCGATGGCCAAGGTGCGGGCTTTGCGCAGGCTCTGGGCACGGCTGCAGGAGGCCTGCTCGATCCCCAATTCCACCGCCAATATCCATGCCGAGACGTCGTTTCGCATGATGACGGCCATGGACCCGGAGACCAACATCCTGCGCACCACGATTGCCTGCTTTGCCGCGGCATCCGGCGGCGCCGATTCGATCTCCATCCTGCCGCACACGATCGCGCATGGCCTGCCGGCGGGTTTTGCCCGTCGCGTCGCCCGCAACGCGCAGCTGATCATGGCCCATGAAAGCCATATCGATCATGTCGCCGATCCTGCCAACGGGTCCGGCGCGGTCGAAGCGCTGACCGCGGAACTGTGCGAGATGGCCTGGGCGGAATTGCAGACAATCGAGGCCGAGGGCGGCATCTTGTCCAGCCTTCAGGACGGACATATCCAGAAGCGCGTTCATGCCGCGGCAACGCGGCGCAACGCAGCCTACCAGGCAGGCGAGCGAGCCATCATCGGCACAACACTCTACCCATCGAAGAGCGAGCGTCCGGTCGAGACCCTGGCAGCGGAACGGCGGCCTGCCTTCACCGAAGGCGTTGCCGTCTGCGAGCCCCTGTTTCCGGTCCGCATCGACCAATCGATCGGAGCCGCGTCTTGATCCCTGATTTCAGCCAGATCGGCTGGGTGCCGCCACGCCGCGTACCCGTCGAGGTCAAAGGCCAGCGGATGACGCCGGAAGGCCTCGTCGCCAAGCATCTGTACAATCAAAGCGACCTCAAGGGTTTGCCGCATCTCGACACCTATCCGGGCCTGCCGCCCTTCGTGCGCGGCCCCTACCCGACCATGTATGTCCAGCAGCCCTGGACGATCCGGCAATATGCCGGCTTCTCGACGGCGGAGGAATCCAACGCTTTCTACCGGCGCAATCTTGCCGCGGGCCAGAAGGGACTGTCGGTCGCCTTCGATCTCGCCACGCATCGCGGCTATGACAGCGACCATCCGCGCGTCGCCGGCGATGTCGGCATGGCGGGAGTCGCCATCGATTCCATCCTCGACATGCGGCAGCTCTTCGACGGCATTCCGCTCGGCGACATGACGGTGTCGATGACCATGAACGGCGCGGTGCTGCCGATCATGGCGCTCTACATCGTCGCCGCGGAAGAACAGGGCGTTGCGCAGAAGGATCTCGCCGGAACCATTCAGAACGACATTCTGAAGGAGTTCATGGTCCGCAATACCTACATCTATCCGCCGAAACCCTCGATGCGGATCGTGTCGGACATCTTCTCCTACACGTCGAAGAACATGCCGAAGTTCAATTCGATCTCGATCTCCGGCTATCACATGCAGGAGGCCGGGGCGACGGCCGACCTCGAGCTTGCCTATACGATCGCCGACGGCATCGAATATGCCCGCGCCGGCGTCGCGGCGGGCCTCGACATCGACCGCTTCGCGCCGCGCCTGTCCTTCTTCTGGGCGATCGGCATGAACTTCTTCATGGAAGTCGCCAAGCTCCGGGCGGCGCGACTGTTGTGGGCAACCCTGATGAAGAAGAATTTTTCGCCCAAGGACGAGCGCTCGCTGTCGCTGCGCACCCATTGCCAGACCTCGGGCTGGTCGCTGACGGCGCAGGATCCCTACAACAACATCATCCGCACCATGATCGAGGCGATGGCGGCGACGCAGGGCCACACGCAGTCGCTGCACACCAATTCCTTCGACGAAGCGATGGCGCTGCCGACCGACCATTCGGCGCGGATCGCCCGCAACACCCAGCTCATCCTGCAGAAGGAATCCGGCACCACGCGCGTCATCGACCCGTGGGGCGGTTCGGCCTACCTCGAACGGCTGACGCATGATCTGGCGGCGCGCGCGCTTGCCCATATCGAGGAGGTCGAGGCGCTCGGCGGCATGGCCGCCGCGACCGAACAAGGCATTCCCAAGCTGCGCATCGAGGAAGCGGCAGCGCGCACGCAGGCGCGCATCGATTCCGGCGAGCAGATGCTGGTCGGCGTCAATGCGCATCGCCCCGAGACCGACATCGAGGTCGATGTGCTGAAGATCGACAATGCCGAAGTCAGGGCGCGGCAATTGTCGAAGCTGCAAAGCCTGAAAGGCACACGCGATGTCGGCGCCGTCGAGAGCGCACTCGATGCGTTGACCCGTGCGGCGGAGGGCAATGAAAACCTGCTGGAGTTCGCCATCCGCGCCGCGCGCTCCAATGCCACGGTCGGTGAAATCTCGTACGCATTGGAAAGGGCATTTGGGCGCCATGTCGCTACGGTGCAGACCATTTCAGGCGTCTATCGCAAGGCGCTCGGCGACAATGCCGTGGTCGACGGACTGCAGGGCAAGCTTGATGCCTTCGAGAAGAAATTCGGCGCCAAGCCGCGCATCCTCGTTGCCAAGATGGGACAGGACGGCCACGACCGTGGGCAGAAGGTGATCGCCACCGCCTTTGCCGACCTCGGCTTCGACGTCACCGTCGGCGCGATGTTCCAGACACCGGATGAGATCGCCAGGCTGGCGGTCGCGCACGACGTCCATATCATCGGCGCCTCGTCGCTGGCGGCGGGACACCTGACGCTGATCCCGGAATTACGCGACTCGCTGAAAAAGCTCGGTCGCGGCGACATGCTGATCGTGGCCGGCGGCGTCATTCCGCCGCAGGACTACGACGCGGTGGTGCAGGCGGGTGCGGCGGAAATCTTCCCGCCGGGTACGGTCATTCCGGAGGCGGCGGACCGGCTGATGGACCGGCTGCTACAGGCCTGACAGGCCATGTTATAATATCCGTTGCAACGCAAGTCAGCCGCGTCGCGCGTGAGCGGATGAAAAAATACGAGGTTGCCTACCGTGCGCTCGCAAAATGACCGAGCATCATTCGCGGGAATTCGTGGAGCGCTGCACGCCGAGCAGTTGCGTCTGCACGGCAGGCATCCGCGACGAGGGAATGCTTAAGTCGGCTCTCCACTGGCCGCAACAAAGAGAGATTTATGGCGAACCGGATTTGTGCGAACTGGCGGCCGCCTATCTCTTCGGCATAGCCAAGAACCATTCTTTCGTCGACGGCAACAAACGCACCGCCTTTACCGCAGCGGACTTGTTCCTCTACTTCAACGGGTTCAGCATCGAAGCCGAGCAACAGGATATCATTCAGCTGGTCTTGATGGTTGCCGCCGGCGAAATCGATGAAGCCGGAGCTGCAGCTTTCTTCCGAGACCATGTTGTCAAGCTCGAGGACTAGCTGTCGGAGAGCTTGACAATTTGCCATTCGTTGCCGTTGACCACTGCCAAGTCGCCGACCTTCTTGCCGAACAAGGCGATGGCCATCGGCGAGACGTGGGAAATGGTGCCCTTGGCCGGGTCGGCCTCGTCCTCGCCAACGATTTTCCAGTGCACCTTCCTGCCGTCATCGCCCGCAAGCGTGACGCCCATGCCGAAGCGCACAAGGTCGCTGCCCGGTTCCGGCACCGACAATTCGGCGCTTTCGCGTCGGGCGGTCCAATAACGGAGGTCGCGCGAGACCACCGCGATGCGCTCGCGATCCGCCTTTCTCTCGGCTTTGGCCATTATGTCGCGCAGGTCGGCCAGATTCTCCTCGATCATCGCCAGGCCGCGCTCCGTCACCAGATTGCGGTGGTGGCTGATCGGCCGCTCGCCGACGCCGGCAATGGCGTTTTCGCTGTCTTCCTCGCGGGTGAAAGCTCTGCTCATCCACTGAACTTAGGCGCGCTGAGGCTACTCGACAAGCCATTGTCGCCGCGCTGGCGATGAGAGACAGAATGTCTGGCACGATTCCTGCGGTATCGCGGTTGAACGCCAGGATCCTGTGCCGATGTTGAACAGACGAACGCTCTTAACCGGAACCGCCGGCTTTACCGTCATGGGCCTCTCGCTTGGCAGAGCGGCGGCCGCCAGCCTGACCGGCATCGAGAGAGCGTCGATGCGCGGTTCGATCAACGCCACCGAACTTGGCGTCTCACCTGGCATCTTTGATGATCAGAGCAAGGCCTTCGCCAAGCTGCTGCGCGACGCCAACGAGCGCGACATGCCGGTGTTCCTGCCGCCCGGCACCTATGTGGTGTCCAACCTCGCGCTGCCCGGCCGTGTGCGTCTTTCCGGCGTGCCGGGCGCAACGCGGATCGTCTATGGCGGCGATGGCCACCTGTTCAAGGCCGAACAGGCCGACCATATCGAACTCAGCGGGCTGGTCTTCGACGGCACAAACCGCTCGATGGGCGACTACGCGCAGGGGCTGCTCGATCTGCGCCGGGTCGCGCACCTCGTCGTCGACAATTGCCAGATAACCGGCAGCGGCAAGAACGGACTGGCGCTAGAACACGCGGCGGGCCGGGTCGAGCGCTCGGACATATCGGGGGCCGCCGATGCCGGCATCTATTCGGTCGAGGCCGGCGGGCTGGCAATTACAGGCAACACCATCTCCGACTGCGCCAATGGCGGCATTCTGGTGCACCGCTGGCAGGCGGCGGAAGACGGCACCATGATCACCGGCAACCGCGTCGAACGCATCCAGGCGCGCAGTGGCGGAACCGGGCAGAACGGCAACGGCATCAATGCTTTCCGGGCCGGCAATGTCGTGATCTCCGGCAACATCGTCTCGGACTGCGCCTTTTCGGCAATCCGCGCCAACAGCGCCAGCAATCTGCAGATTTCCGGCAACACCTGCTCGCGCTCGGGCGAGACCGCGGTCTATTCCGAATTCTCCTTCGAAGGCGCCATCATCAGCAACAACATTGTCGACGGCGCTGCCAACGGCATCTCGATCGTCAACTTCAACGAAGGCGGCCGCATGGGTGTGTGCTCGGGCAACATCGTGCGCAATCTGTCGACCAGCGGCCCCTACCCCGCCGACCCGCCCGGCTTTGGCGTCGGCATCGGCGTCGAGGCCGACACCACCGTTTCCAACAATGTCATCGAGAACGCACCGCTCTATGGCATGCAGATCGGCTGGGGGCCGTACCTGCGCAATGTCGTCGCCACGGGAAACATCATCCGCAAGGCTGGAACCGGCATCGTCGTCAGCGTGGTCGAGGGCGCCGGCACGGCCGTCATCTCGGACAATGTCATCGATGGCGCGCTGAACGGCGCCGTTGTCGGCCAGCGCTGGGCCGAACCGGCGACAGGCGACCTGACATTATCGGACAAGAGCGGCTATGCCCATCTGACCGTCGAGCGCAATCACGTCAGCTGAGTGCCAACGTCGGCCTGAGCGCCCCGACCTTGGCGCCAATCCGGCTTTCAATAGGCGTGTTCGCCAATTCAACCAGCTTTGCCGCCAAGGCCTCGTCAGCCCGCAGCAGGCTGGCCAGCACGGCGGCAGCCATGGCTTCGCCAGCGCGGCCGGCGCCATCATCACATTTGATGGCGATGCCGAGGCCAAGTTCAGGTATCGCGCTACAGTGGACACCTTCGGCACCGCCTTTCGCAAAAATCCGCCCGGGTGCGGCCTCCATCAAGGCGACGTCGGCACGGTCGGTGCCGGCGACAAAGAACGGTTCTGCCATGCAGGCCGCCAGCAGGCGCCTCGCGGCCTTGGCCCGCTCGGGGCCAAAACCATTCGTCGTGGCCATGCGGGCAAAGCCAAGCGCAAAACTCCTGAGCGGCACCGCGTAGGTCGGGATCGAGCAGCCATCGATTGCTCGCTCGTCCACGCCATGAACGCCCCCGTGACCGCCT
>NZ_JBHUGY010000069.1:0-37200 GCF_042682105.1 Mesorhizobium calcicola | reverse complement strand
GGTTTGGGGTGACAGGATTAAAGGATTCGCAGCGGCAGACCGTTCCGAGCCCCTTGTGATTGTCGCCGACTCTGTCGAAGAAGCGCTCGCTTTCCTCAGTCAGGTTCTGGCCGAGCCAGAGCTGGAACTACACAGGGACCGTGTGCTCGTCTTTGATGAACCTGGGGTTCTTCCAAAGTTTGCCCAAGGCACCGTCGATTTCATTGCGGTTTGCGCACACGCGCGAAGTCGAACGCGAGTTTGGACCTTACAGTTCAGTGTTGCGTACCATTGTTGTCTATCCGCGCAACGCCACCAACTCTGAACCTGACATCGTGCTAGAGCCGCTTGGCTACGATGCCTTCAACAAGGCCCTCGAGGCGATGGGGTAAGGGGCGTGATGACTTGACCTCACTCGCCGAGGCATCGGGCCGCTCGCTAACTGTTCTGCGCCGTCAGCTTTCGACAATCCCGGCGATCCGCACACCTGTGTGGGCCAGGGATCACGAGACTTCGTCAGGCCTCGTCCCGCTGGTGCTGGTTGGCGCATGGGATGCCCAGAACGAGGCAGACCAGACAGCGCTGTCACTGCTTGCAGGCGACATTCCTTTTGAGCATCTCGAAAAGCGCGTCCAGGAGTTTGCACAGCTGAACGACGCGCCTGTGTGGTCGATAGGGGGCTATCGCGGTGTCATCTCTAAGATCGACTCCCTTTTCGCGATTGCGGGTGCGTTTACCAAAGCAGATCTCAATCGCTTTCTTGACACTGCGCGCATGGTGCTTGGCGAAGACGATCCTGCACTTGACCTTCCAGAAAAAGACCGCTGGGCAGCATCAATGCACGGCAGGAAACGCGAGTTTTCGGGCGCAGTGCGCGAAGGTATCTCCGAGACGCTCGTCTTGCTCGCCGTGCACGGCAAGAACCTGTTTGGCAAGCGCCTAGGGTTCGATGGCGATCTCGCTGCCGCTAAGCTGATCCGAGATCTTCTCGACCCAATCTCCACACGCAAGCTCGAAGCCAATGATCGCGACCTTCCGCTTTATGCCGAGGCGGCGCCGGATGCGTTTCTTGACATCATCGAACGTGATCTGCGTGCTGCGCACCCCGAGACATTGGGCCTCCTCCGCCCAGCAGACACTGGTCACTTCGGCTCGTCCACTCCGCGCACCGGTCTGCTTTGGGCTCTGGAGGGACTGGCATGGAGCCCTGCAACCTTCTCACGTGTCGTGAAGACTTTGGGTCGGCTGTCAGAAGTCGAAATCAACGACAACTGGGCGAACAAGCCTATCAACTCGCTCGGCTCGATCTTCCGCGCGTGGATGCCGCAGACCGCAGCCGATCATGACGCGCGGCTCAAAGCTATTCGCCTCTTGCTTGAAAAGCATCCTGCGGTGGGCTGGCAAATCGCCCTTCAGCAGTTTGGTGACTATGGTAGCCGGGTTGGCGACTATAGCCATAAGCCCAAATGGCGGTCCGATGGCTATGGCTTTGGTGAGCCTTTCAAGACATGGGGTCCAATCAACGCCTTCGTGCTTGAAATGGTAGAACTCGCTCTAAGCAGGCCATCCTACACGGTGGAGATGCTCTGCGATCTAATCGGTAGACTTCATGCGCTTGGACCTGATTTCCAGGACCGGGTCTGGGATATCATCGACGAGTGGCGCAAGAGCGGCGCCAACGATGACGAAATTGCCAAGGTTCGCGAAAAATTACGGGTGACAGTGCTCTCGCGGCGCGGCCGTAAGAAAGCTGACGAGAAAGGACACGCAAGTCTTTCCAAAACCGCGAAGGCGATCTACGACGCGATGCGTCCGACAGATGTTGTAAATCAGCACGAATGGCTTTTCCGTCAGGACTGGATCGACGAGTCGGCCGACGAGTTCGCCGAAGAAGAAATCGACTTTGAGGCGCGAGAGAAACGCGTCGAGAAGCTTCGTATCGAAGCACTGACGGCAGTCGCCCAGGAGCGTGGCCTCGATGGTGTGTTTGATCTGGCGACTAAAGGCAGTTCGCAGCGTCGGATCGGCGCGTATCTGGCGAACGGCATCCTCAAAGAAGATCAGCTCCAGGACCTCGTTTTGCGGTCCCTACGTCCGCCCTCGGGCGAAACCGGCAGGGACAGTATCGCGGCAGGGGCAATGTGGGCCATGGACACGGATCGCCGTGAGGCCCTGTACACGACCTTACGCCCAATCCTCACAGAAGAAGAGGCTCTTCGCCTCCTACTTCTATCTCCCTACCGGATGACAACCTGGGAACTTGTGGATCAGCTGTCGACGGAGGCGCGCGCTACCTATTGGCGCGATGTTGTGCCTCAGTACGCATTTGACGCGCCGGACGAGAACAACGAAAGCGTGCGCCGTCTTCTCCAAGCCAAGAGACCCCGCGCTGCCTTTGCGGCCGTGCACTTCAAGCTAGACGAGATTCGCCCGCCTCTTCTCATCCAAATCCTGTCGGGCATGGTGCAGGAAGGGAACGATAGGCCCGGGGAATACCAACTGCGTGACTACGACATTCAGCGGGCCTTCCAACTGCTTGACCGCAACCCGGATATTTCGATCGAGGAGAAAGCCGGGTTGGAGTTCGCCTACATCGATGTGCTCGCCCGAACGTTCCGTGGCGGCGACGGTCATCAAATACCGAATCTTGAACGCTACGTAGAGGACCATCCTGACCTATTCGTCCAGGCGGTCGCCTGGGCATACAAGCGCAAGGATCGCGGTGAAGATCCTCTCGAATACCGCACTGGGGAAGGTCGCGAGCATCTCGCGACCCGTGGCTATCGTCTGCTCGAAGCGCTTGAACGAATTCCCGGACAAGGCAACGCTACTGAAAAAGAACAGCGCGAAAAGCTCAGTGAATGGGTTTCTACTGTGCGCAAAGCGTGCGCCGAGCTCGACCGTACCGATATAGCCGATGTCTGCCTTGGCAAACTTTTCTCAGGCGCACCAACGGGAAAGGATGAAGTGTGGCCGAACGAAGTGGTTCGCGACGTAATGGAAGACCTTCAGTCGGAGTCTCTTTCAAACGGGGCGCACACCGGTCTCTACAATGCGCGCGGCGTCCACTGGCGTGGCGAAGGCGGTGGGCAGGAGCGCGAGCTTGCGGACAAATATCGCAGGTGGGCGGACGCGTTGCAGTTCACGCATCCCTTCGTATCTTCCTCGCTGTTGATGTCGATGGTTAAGACCTATGAGCGGGAGGCCGATCAGCAGGACACAGAAGCGGGCATTCGCCGCCGCCTTCGTCACTGAAGGTCTTCCACTTATTCTTAGCAGGTGGGGTCTGTAGCCGCTGGCCGAAAACAAAACGGTTTGACGAGCGTTCCCCCACTCGGAAGGGGCTCCGTCCCGTAATGTTGGCAAGGTCACCGAACCAAGCGAATTGAAAACCTCTCGGCGTCATTTGCCGTGTTTACGAGGCAAATACCGTACGCCTGGGCCATTTCCGGCGTCTGGCATGAATTCGATCCCCTCTGCTTCGAATGTGGCCCTGATCGTCGCAAGGGTTGAGTCTTTTAGGTCTTCGCCTCGCTCAAAACGGGCGACGGTATCAGGTGAGACCCCTGCCTTGCGAGCCAGGTCTCTTGTTCCCCAACCCAGCGCTACGCGCGCCATTCTACACTGGATTATGTTCATTTCGTAACATTGATACGATTCTTGTTGATCCGGGCGCTTAATGGATTTATCGTACCCCTGATACGATAATGGTGGCTGGCGGGGCGGTTGCTGAGGGAAGAGCAACCTGCCTTTACAGCCTGACCGTAACCCAAGAGCAGTTGAGAACTCGGATCATGGCTGATTCCGACAATAGCACGACTTTGCCTTTCGTCACGCGCAGGAAGGTGCTTGCGGGAACGGCAATCGCAATGGCGGCGACACAGGCTAAATCGTTTGCTCGCAGCGAGTTGGAGGGTGATGACGCCATTGATCCTGCGGTGGCGGTGTGGAAACGATGGCAGGCGGCTTGGGAGGAGACTGAACGGCTTTGCAATCAGCAGCAGCGGTTGGAGAGGGTACTTATCGAGACCGTTGGTTTCCCTTGCACGACAGTGAAGTTGTCCGACGGCGGGAACGTGACCGTTCACTCTCTCGAAGCCCTCCAAGAATTGCTCGGTGTTCGTCCGGCGACCACAGTAGCCCGCACTCAGGCTGAAGCCGAAATCGTAGCCCATCAGGCGCGCTGGGATGCCGCCGGTAGGGAGATTGGTTATTCGACATCGTTACTTGCGGAGTGCGAAGCTGCCGAGCGCGCGCAGGCATTGCTCGAAGTCTTATCCCAGGTTCCTGCTACGTCACTGGCTGGTATAGCCGCTAAGCTAGATGCAGTGCTTCGGGAAGGGGAGTATTCGCTACACGACGGTGAATCCCCGTGGCCACAGATCCGCTCGGCTTTAGACGATATAGCTCGGATCAGGGAGCAGAAAATCACGAGCTGAAATCTCGGCACTAAGGTTCCGAAATCGCGATCATTCGGCGGTTTGGTGATTTTCGCGGGGCTTACCGAATCAAACTCTCTATCCATGGAGTGAAGGATGCAGTTCCGAAAGGCATTTGCGGAGCCAGGACGCCCCCACGTCATCCAGGCAGGGCCAAAGACTGAAACCGAGTGTAGCCCGCATCCCGCAGATCAGCACGTCGGCAGGCAGATCGCTATCGTTCGTGTCCTGTCGGACGTATCGCAAGCCCAGCTTGCCCGATCCATAGGCATCAGCTTCCAGCAGCTTCAGAAATACGAGAACGCGAAAAACCGCGTTAGTGCCTCCATGCTCTACGAGATCGCTAGTTCACTGGCCGTCCCGGTCAGCCGTTTTTTCGGAGGCCTGCCGGGCAATGAGACTGACCGTGACGTTCCCACGCTACCGGTAGACGAGCGCATCGATTTTATTGCCAGCGCGGAAGGCCGACGCCTGATTGAAGGGCTGGTGCAACTTAATCCACGGGTGCGCGGCCGAGTGTCGGCCTTAATCGCTGCATTGGGGGATGAACTGGCGGTCGTCGAGCCAAAGCAGGAGAGCGGAACGCCCGCCGAACCCATGTCGGTCGAGCCACGCTCCTCATATTGACAGGCGCCGGGAGTTCCAGAGCCCCGGAATGACTACCGGAAGCGAAGCGGAGTAGAAAAGGCAACGGGGGCGTACATAACGGGCATGCGAGATTACGCAGATTTCAACGATCCTTGCTCTGACCGCGCAGTCGCGCGTTCGAAGCAGGGCAAGTGCGATGAAAGTAACACGCCGAGATGCCAGTCGGCAGATCGAGACCGGCCCATCTTCTCGGGCGCGCGCTGTCGACAATGCCTTTCTCGAGCGAACCGTTCAACTCTTCGAGGCACGCACCGGTCGTTCGCTATCCAAGGAAGAAGCGCGCCAGATCGTGGAAAACGTTAGCGGGTTCTTTCGCATCCTTGCCGAATGGCACAAGATGGATTGAGCGGAGTGGACCCCCACCTCGTATCGTCCATTGGCGCTCGGGCCCTCAATGACACGAGGAAAACCGGCTGCGCCGACTGCTGGTTCACACGTTTTGGCCAGGCCTGACCGCCGACATGTTAATCACATGCGCCGTTTCGTGACCGCGAAGGAGCGGAGATGAAGCCGATCGACAAGCGAGCAGCACCGAAGGCGAAGCCCGGCAGCTTCGTGAAAGCGCTGCTTTATGCGCGCGTGTCCTCGAAAGAGCAGGAAAAAGAAGGCTTTTCGATCCCCGCGCAATGCAAGCTGCTGAGAGAATATGCTCTTCAGCGGCAGTTTGGCATTGTCGAGGAATATGTTGATGTCGAGACCGCCAAGAACGCGGGGCGGACCAACTTCGGCGAGATGGTCAAATATCTGCGCAAGCATCCTGGCGTACGCGTCATCTTGGTCGAGAAGACCGATCGCCTCTACCGCAACCTCAAGGATTGGGTGACGCTCGACGAACTCGATGTCGAGATCCACCTTGCCAAGGAGGGCGTGGTGCTGTCGCGCGACTCTCGATCCTCGGAAAAGTTCATGCATGGCATCAAAGTGCTGATGGCCAAAAACTACATCGACAACCTTTCTGAGGAAGCCCGGAAAGGGCAGATGGAAAAGGCGGAGCAGGGCATCTGGCCGTCCAAGGCGCCGCTCGGCTATCTCAATGTCACTGCCAAGGACGGCAAGAAGGTCATCGAGCCGGACCCGGTGGTTGCGTCGGTTATCACCAAGCTATTCGAGCGCTACGCGACCGGCCAGTATTCACTTAAGGCGCTCACGAAGGCGGCGCATTGCGACGGCCTCATCCATCCAAAGAGCGGCAACCCAGTACCGGTCAGTACAGTGCACACGATTTTGCGCAATCGGCTCTATACGGGCCTGTTTCAATGGAATGGTAGGCTGCACCACGGCAAGCACGAGCCGCTTGTATCGATCGACCTCTGGGAACGGGTCCAGGGCGTCCTGGCTGGCCGGCACGCGACCCCTATCCATTCCTATGGTTACGAGTTCGCCTTCTCGGGTCTCATGACCTGTGCTGAGTGCGGCTGTGCGGTCGTGGCGGAGGTCAAGAAGGGGAAATACATCTACTACCACTGCACGGGACACGCCGACAAAGGCCGGGGCGGCTATGCCGACTGTCGCCGCAAATATGTTCGCGAGGAGGTGCTGGATAAGACCTTTGCCGGCCTCCTGGACCAACTTTATTTCGATGCGGAGGTTCTGGAATGGGTACGCGACGCGCTAAAGGCGAGCCATGCAGACGAGCGGCGGGAGCAGGAACAGGCGATTGAGCGGTGTCAGACTCAGTACAAGCGTCTCGAAGACCGCCTCAACGCCATGTACCTGGACAAGCTCGACGGTCGCATCGACAATGCCTTCTACGACCGCATGTCGGCGCAATGGCGCGTCGAACAAGCGCGCCTGCTGCGTGAGATAGAGCGCCATGGCGAGGCGCAGGAATCATACATGGACGATGGGATCCAACTGCTTGAGCTAGCCCGCAACGCCAGTCAAATGTTCACTCGTCAGGCCCCAAATGAGAAAAAACGACTTTTGAATCTGGTGCTGTCGAACTGCGAATGGAATCGCGGCGAGGTCCGCGCGGTCTTCAGGCAACCGTTTGATTTACTTGCGGAAACGGCCGCGTCTGTGGCAGCTGCACAAGCTCGTGGGGATGTGTCGTTGACGAAGCATCCAATTTGGCTGGGGAACCTGGATTCGAACCAGGACTAACGGAGTCAGAGTCCGTGGGTCTACCGTTAACCTATTCCCCAGCAGGCGCGGTCATGAACCGTGCGGGCCGAGCGGCCAAGCCGCGTGAGCGCTGCCTTGTAGCCGCCGGTGGAAAATAGTCAAGCCTGCTCGGCAGTTCAATTGCTACGTTTCGTCAGTCGGTTTGAGATGCCGTGTTTCAGACGTCTCGCGGACCTCGAGTCCGATCGTGCGCGTCAGCTCTCGCTGCGGCTGAACTGCGAGCGTTCGAAGAACAGCACGACGCCGAGCCCGAGCAACAGCGGGATGATCAGGTAGAACAGCCGGAACACAAGCAGCGCCGCCAGCACGCCGACCGGATCCATGTCCGAAAGCCCGGCGAGGAAGACCACTTCGAACACGCCGAGCCCGCCCGGCGCGTGCGAGATTTGTGCGATCGAGAAGGAGACCAGGAACACGCCCAGCACGACGAAATAGCCGGGATTGTGGGCCGCGGGCAGGGCAAAGAAGATGATCGCGGCGGCCGCCAAGAGTTCGATCGGGCCGATCAGCAACTGCCGGGCGACGATCGGCAGCGCCGGGTAGTGCAGCTGGAAGCTGGCGATCTTCAGCGGGCGCAGATGCAGCCAGCTGCCGAATATGTAGGCGGCGACGAGGATCAGCATCGCAATGCCCGCCGCCTCCGATAGACCGTGATGGGCGATGCCGGAAAACCGGTCGAGTATCTGCGGTTCGAAGACCAGCACCAGCCCGGAGGCGAGAATCGTCGACAGCACGAAGGTGATCCAGCAGATCGCCACCAGGATACCGACATCCTGGCCGGTCAGGCCCCTGGTGCCGTAGGCGCGGTAGCGGATGACGGCGCCGGAGAGCACCGAGCCGCCGATGTTGTGCGACAGCGCATAGGTGGTGAAGGAGCACAGGGTGACGAACAGCCAGGACACCTTCTTGCCGATATGCAAGAGCGCGATGTGATCGTAGCCGGCGAGCGAGGCATAGGCGATGACCGAACACAGTGTCGCGAGAACCCAGCCACGGGCCGGAATGGCGGATATTCCGTCCCAGACATCGTCGAGCGAGATGCCGCGCAGTTCGTGCCAGAGGAGCAGCAGCGAGAAAATCACAGCCGCAATGCCGACGACCGGCCAGAAGTAGCGTCTCCAGTTCATTGCCTGACTGCCATGCGTTACGGATCCGCTTCCTTTTCTGTCGAGAGGCCGGTTGCGCCGGATTCTTCCGCTCATTTCAGAAATGCCTCATTGAAGCCGGCTATTCAACCGCGAACGTTTCTGGCGGCGGCAGCCGGCAGGATTTGTCTACGTCGCGGGCGGCTGGAAGGGGCGCCAGCCGGCGTTGCGCCTACCAATTCAGCCTTGCGGGTACATTACGCGGCGTGGCCGGAAAGGCGGTTCGCGCGCCCAGCCGGCAAAATTCGGCGCGCGGCTCTTGGTGATCGGGCGCGGCACTGTTAGTCTGGCGGCAACTTAAAACACGTCAAAGCGCCTGCTGCGTCCGTCATCGGTTCGCGCGGCGCCGGAAGGAACGACAGTGGAAGACCGCGACACCGGTGCCGGGGCGCCGGAGGTAGGCGCGTCCAGCGCTTCCCCAGGGCCAGCGGGCTCGTGGCGGCAACGCCGCCCGACGGAGTCCCGCTCCGCCAACGGGCAGGCGGGCGACGCAAGCCATCCCCACAAGGGCAAGCCCAAGAAGCGGCGCAAGCGAAGGCGCGGCCGCAAGGTTTTTGCGCGCGACAAAGCGCGTCCCACGGAGAATCGATCGCCTGTGCCGGGCAACGCCATTTCGGCTCCGGAAGCGACCAAACTACCCGAATTGATGGTGCTGCCCGCCGCTGCGCCGACACGGCACGAACAGGGCACCCGTCGACCGCCGCTGCAGGAGCTTCCGGTGTTTGCGGCTCTCGACCTCGGCACCAACAATTGCCGGCTGCTGGTTGCCGTGCCGACGCGGCATGGCCAGTTCCGCGTCATCGACGCCTTTTCGCGCATCGTCAGGCTGGGCGAGGGGCTCACCGCCAATGGCCGGCTCGGCCAGCCGGCGATGGACCGCGCGGTCGAGGCGCTGAAGATATGCGGTGATAAATTGCGCAACCGCAAGATCAGGAAGGCCCGGCTGATCGCCACCGAGGCCTGCCGCTCGGCTGAAAACGGCGTCGAATTCCTTGAGCGCGTCGAGCGCGAGGCCGGCCTGAAGCTCGAGATCATCGACCGCCAGACCGAAGCGCGGCTGGCGGTTTCCGGCTGCGGTTCGCTGGTCGAGCGCGACACGCAAGGCGTCGTCCTGTTCGACATTGGCGGTGGTTCGTCCGAAATCGCGCTGATCGATCTCGCCGGCCGTCGCTCGCCGCGTCTCGCCAACCATATCGTCTCGTGGACGTCGCTGCCGGTCGGCGTCGTGTCGCTGGCCGAACGTTTCGGCGGCCGCACAGTGACACGCGAGATCTTTGCGGCCATGGTCGACGACGTCGCCGGCCGGTTGGCCAGCTTCGACGGCCGTGACCGGTTGAGCCATCTCAGGGCCAGCCCGAATTTCCATCTGCTCGGCACGTCGGGCACGGTGACGACGCTGGCCGGCGTTCACCTTGACCTCGAACGCTATGATCGCCGGCGTGTCGACGGGCTGTGGATGGACCGCCACAGCGTCGATCGCATGGTCGAAAAACTGGTCGGCTGGGATTTCCAGCAGCGCTGCGCCAACCCTTGCATCGGTGCAGATCGCGCCGATCTGGTGCTGGCCGGCTGTGCTATCCTTGAAGCGATCCGTGCGGTGTGGCCGTCGGAGCGGCTGCGCGTCGCCGACCGTGGCCTGCGCGAGGGCATATTGAGCGAGCTGATGGCCGATGACGGCGTCTGGCGCAACGATGGGCGTGGCAGAGGATGATCCGGTTTTCGGAAAAGATCATGCTCAAACAAGAAATCAGGCAATGACCAAGAAACCGGAAAAACCAGGATCGGCCAGCATTCGCGTGCTGAAGACGCGGATCAAGAAGAAGAGCGGTCTGAAGGAATCTTCGCGCCGCTGGCTGCAGCGCCACATCAACGATCCCTACGTCCAGCGCTCCAAGGCGGACGGTTATCGCTCGCGCGCGGCCTACAAGCTGATCGAGATTGACGACAAGCACCATCTCCTGAAACCCGGCATGAAGGTGATCGATCTGGGTGCCGCCCCCGGCGGCTGGTGCCAGGTCGCGGCCGCGCGCACGAAATCGACGGCCGACAACCCTCATGTCGTCGGCATCGACTACCTGGAAATGGATGCGGTGCCCGGTGCGCCGGTGCTGTTGATGGATTTCCTCGATCCGCTGGCACCGCAAAAGCTGGCCGAGGCGCTGGGCGGAGACCCGGATGTCGTGCTGTCCGACATGGCGGCACCCACCACCGGCCACAAGAGAACCGACCATATCCGCACCATGCATCTGTGCGAGGTGGCGGCCGATTTCGCGCTATCGGTGCTGAAGCCGGGCGGGCATTTCCTCGCCAAGACCTTTCAGGGCGGCGCCGAAAACGAACTGCTCTCGATGCTCAAGCGCAACTTCCGCTCGGTCCACCACGTCAAGCCGCCGGCATCGCGAGACGAGTCGGTCGAGCTTTATCTGTTGGCCAAGGACTTCAAAGGGCGAGAGGCGCCGAGTAGTGCCCAGAGTGAAAGCGCCGAGCAGGAGCCGTCCGAAGGCTGACGGCTGCCTCCCGAGCCGGCATCAATTCCCCGGCGGGCTCACCGTTTCCAGCGTCTTGGGCGTGCTCAGCCGGCCATGACCGGAGACGGCGTTGCCGGCATCGGGCGCCAGTCGCATGAACGACAGCGACGCGGCGGCGGAAATCGCCGCGACGACGAAGAACGCGGTGTGAAAATCCGCCAGCGTCAGCGACCTGTCATTGATGCTCGTGGATACTTCCAGGACGCCGCCGGCCACCGCCACGCCGAGCGCGATCGACAGCTGCTGGAAAACGGCGGCAATCGGCGTCGCCTTGCTGGTGTCCTCGGCCGAAACCTCGGCATAGGCAAGAGCATTGACGCCGGTGAAGAACATCGACCGGATGAAGCCGCCGATGAGAAGCATGGCCAGCATCAGCAGATAGGGTGTGTCGGGGGTGAAAAGGCCGTAGATGGCGATCGACGCCGCGGCGACCAGCGCGCCGACGACCAGCACGCGGCGAAAGCCTGCGACGCGGAAGATCAGCGCGGTGATGAATTTCACGCCGATGGCGCCGACCGCCGAGACGAAGGTGATCATGCCGGACTGGAAGGGCGTCAGCCCGAAGCCGATCTGGAACATCAACGGCAGCAGGAACGGCACGGCGCCGATGCCGATGCGGAACAGTGAGCCGCCGAGCACTGCAGAGCGGAACACCTGATTGCGGAACAATTCGAGCGCCAGCAGCGGATTTTTGGCGCGGCGCGCGTGCAGCAAATAGAGCGCTCCCGAGAGCAGGCCGACCGCCACCGTGATGATGCCGACGATCGGCGGCAGATACGGCAGGCTGACCACCGACAGGCCAAACACCACGCCGGATGCCGCCAGCCCGCTCAGCACGAAGCCGATGAAATCAAGGGGCGGGTTCTGCGTCGGCTCGGTCTCCGGCAGGAAACGCGTCGCCAGCCAGATGCCGATCAGACCGATCGGCACATTGATCAGGAAGATCCAGTGCCAGGTGAAATAGGTGGTGATGAAGCCGCCGATCGGCGGTCCGACCAATGGCCCGACCAGCGCCGGAACGGTGAGCCAGGACATCGCCGCGACAAGTTCGCTTTTCGGTGTCGCCCGCACCAGCACCAGTCGTCCGACCGGTGTCATCATGGCGCCGCCAATGCCTTGCAGGAAGCGCGACACCACGAAAGCCGGCAGCGAGCCTGAAACAGCGCAGGCGACCGAGCCGACGATGAAGACCGCGATCGCGGCGCGAAACACGTTCTTGGCGCCGAAGCGATCGGCCATCCAGCCGCTGATCGGAATGAAGATCGCCAGCGACACCAGATAGGCAGTCAGCGCCAGCTTCAGCGCGATCGGGCTGGTGTGGATGTCGATCGCGATCGCTGGCAGCGATGTCGCGATAACGGTCGAATCCATGTTTTCCATGAAAAGTGCGACCGCCAGGATGAGCGGGATGGTGCGGTTCAAGGAACGCGTCCAGACTTGAAAGTTGCGTCGCCGCTTGAAAGTTGCGTCGCCGGTTGCGTGCGGGCCTTGAGGGCGGCGGTTATCATGCCTTCGCCGAGATGTCGCATTAATTGCAGTCACTTTTGTGCGACCGGCAACCACAGGTGGCGCCCTTTCGGAAAGACGTCACCTTTTCGGGAGCGTGAAATCATCGGCTTTTCATCCGCAGCGGGACGTGTTACGAGCCAGCGCCAATCCTGAAAGGGAAGAAGACGAGTCGGCGCTGTCCATTCTGGTCAAGCGCTTTTTCTGTATTCCGAGGACTGGCCATGGCAAAAATCATCGAAACGTCCACCGGCGCACTGGCGCTCACCTTTGACGACGTGCTGCTGCAGCCCGGCCATTCCGAGGTCATGCCTGGCGAGACCGACGTCCGCACCCGCATCGCCGGCGACATCGACCTCAATGTGCCGATCCTGTCGGCGGCGATGGACACCGTCACCGAAGCGCGGCTTGCCATTGCCATGGCCCAGGCTGGCGGCATTGGCGTCATCCATCGCAATTTTTCGCCCGCCGAGCAGGCCGAGCAGGTGCGGCAGGTCAAGAAATTCGAATCCGGCATGGTGATCAATCCCGTCACCATCGGCCCCGACGCCACCCTTGCCGACGCGCTTTCGCTGATGCGCACCTATTCGATCTCGGGCATTCCGGTGGTCGAGAACGGCGGCACCGGTGGCCAGAAGATCGGTCGGCTGGTCGGCATCCTGACCAACCGCGACGTGCGCTTTGCGTCCGATCCGGCGCAGAAGGTCTACGAACTGATGACCCGTGAGAACCTGATCACGGTCAAGGAGAATGTCGACCAGGACGAGGCCAAGCGCCTCCTGCATCAGCACCGCATCGAAAAACTGGTCGTCGTCGACAGCCGAGGCAATTGCGTCGGGTTGATCACCGTTAAGGACATCGAGAAGTCGCAGCTCAACCCGCACGCCACCAAGGACGCGCAGGGCCGCTTGCGCGCCGCCGCCGCCACCAGCGTCGGCGATGACGGCTTCGAGCGCGCCGAACGCCTCATCGATGCCGGCGTCGACCTTCTGGTGATCGACACCGCGCACGGTCACTCGCAGCGCGTGCTTGACGCCGTGACGCGCGCCAAGAAGCTCTCCAATTCGGTTCGCATCCTGGCCGGTAACGTCGCTACCGCTGAAGGCACGCAGGCGCTGATCGACGCCGGCGCCGACGCCGTCAAGGTCGGCATCGGCCCGGGCTCCATCTGCACCACCCGCATCGTTGCCGGCGTCGGTGTGCCGCAGCTTTCGGCCATCATGTCGGCGGTCGAGATGGCGCACAGATCGGGCGTCTCGGTGATCGCCGATGGCGGCATCAAATATTCCGGCGATCTCGCCAAGGCGCTTGCCGCCGGCGCCAGTGCGGCCATGATCGGCTCGCTGCTGGCCGGCACCGATGAAAGCCCGGGCGAGGTCTATCTGCACCAGGGCCGCTCCTTCAAGGCCTATCGCGGCATGGGCTCGGTCGGCGCCATGGCGCGCGGCTCGGCCGATCGCTACTTCCAGGCCGAGGTGCGCGACACGCTGAAACTGGTCCCGGAAGGCATCGAGGGGCAGGTTCCCTACAAAGGACCTGTGTCTGGCGTGCTGCACCAGCTTGCAGGCGGGCTGAAAGCCGCTATGGGTTATGTTGGCGGTCGCGATCTTGCCGATTTCCGCGAACGCGCCACTTTTGTACGCATATCCAACGCCGGACTTCGTGAAAGCCACGCCCATGACGTCACGATTACCCGCGAAAGCCCGAACTATCCCGGCGGAGCCTGATCCGTACGGGCTCTGGCGGAGCCTGACTGCAACGATCCTGCGGCTGTCGCGCCACGCGGCCGCGCTTTGCTTTCTGTCGGGGGCGGTTTTCATCGCCATGACGGTGCTGGAATTCTCCTATTTCCGGCAGTTGAGCGGCGGCCTGGCGTCACTCGACACGCGTTTTCTCGGTTTCACACCGGACGAAGGCATGGCCTGGCTGACGGCGCTCGGCCGGCGCGGTGGCGAGATCATTCTCGTCTGGCACTATCTGACCTTCGACTTGCTGTTCCCGGCGCTGTTGTCGGTGACGCTGGTCAGCCTGATCCTGTCCAGCGGCCGGCGATTGAAGACCTTCCGCGTGCTGCCGGGGCAACTGCAGTCGATCTTCGCGCTGATTCTAGTGCTGCCCTACACGTTGGCCGACTATGCCCAGAACATCGCGGTGGCGCGCCTGCTGTCCGATTTCCTGTCGGCCAATCCGGATTCGCTGTCTCTCGCCTCGGCGCTGATCGTCACCAAATTCGCGCTTCTCGCCATTCCGCTGACCGTCATTGCCGCTTTCTGGCTGGCGGGCCTGAAACACCAGGCTTGATGCCAAAACGGGCAGGGGCGCTTCATGAACCAGACCACGATCTTCTGGCCTGTTCTGGCGCATGTGTTGCTGATCTACATCGTCTACATCGTTCTGGGTCGCCGCAGATACGGCGCGGTCAGGTCAGGTGAAGCCAAGGCCGGTCAGTACAAGGCGCGCTCGACCGAGCCGGCCTCCAGCATTACCGTTGCCAGCAATCTCATCAACCAGTTCGAATTGCCGATGCTGTTCTACGTGCTGTGCCTGACGCTGCACGTGACCAACGGCGTCAACTACCTGACCCTGGCGCTAATGTGGATTTTTGTCGCGTCGCGCTATTTCCACGCCTGGGTTCATCTCACCAGCAACAATCTGCGGCTGCGCAGCCGCTCTTTCTTCGTCGGTGCCATTGTGCTGGCGCTGGCCTGGATCTGGTTCGCGCTGCATCTGCTGGGTGTGAACAGCTAAGGCATGTCGCTGGAAAGCGGTCGGACAACGACACGCATAGAAAACGGGTTGAAGCGCGTCGCATGGATCTGTTTCGACGTGCCGCGCTTTAGGCCGGCGTGCGGACGATGCCGTGCGCATGCATCTGTTGCGGATATGGCTGCGCAATGGGGAACGGCGGCGCTTGGTTGGGGCTCGCGCCGCCGTCTCCGCGCTGACGCTTCTCGTGCATCCAACTTTGGTAGAGCGCGATGTGACGTTTCGCTTCCAGCTCATGCGAGAACCTTGCGGCGGTCGGCGGCCCATTGGCGCGCAATCGCGCGAGTTGCGAAGGATTGTTCAGCAGGTTGAGCACCGCTGCGGCAGCGCCGACCTGATCGCGCGGTCGCACCAGCAGGCAGTTTTCTCCATCGCGCGCATATTCGCCAAGGCCACCCAGGTCCGTCATCACCGGTACAACGCCGCAAGCCATCGCCTCGAGCCCCGGCCGGCCGAAACCCTGCCAGTGCGAGGCATCGACCAGGATGTCGGCCTGCGAGAGGATCTTGGCGATCTGGTTCTGGTCGAGAGGTCCGGTGTTGACGTAATCAAAAGGAAGGTCCGGCATGAGAGACTGGTGAACCCCGATCAAGACCAACTCGACGTCGGGGCGCCCGGCGCGCACGCGTTCGAAGATCTCGATGGTCTCGCGAAAACCCCGGCGTTGTTTCTGCGGACCGGGCTCGGCAACAGCAACCACCCGCAGGCGCCCATCACGTCGGACATCGCGTGGATAGAACACCCCGAGGTCGAGACCGAGTGGCACGATCGTGCATTTGGGCCCATGGCTTCCGACCATGGTGGCGAGCCAGCGGGACTTCACGATGTGATGGTCGGCACAAGCGTATGACGCCACGACATCTCGTTGTTCCGCGTAATCGGTATCCTTGTAGAACCACGCCTCGTAGTCTTGGATGAAGTAGACCGAAACGAAGGAATGACGCTGTCGCAGCGCGCGCAATTGGCGATGCGCGGTGGTCCAGAAAGTCGCAATCACAATGTCGCTGTCGGGGAAAGCGTCGACCATGTGATCGATGTCGCGATAGATCAGCGGCTGGAGCCACAAGTTCAAGAACTCCGGATTGATCTCGGCCGCGGTGGTTGCAAACTTGACGTCGTGTCCATCGAGCAACATCTCGCGTGCGAGTTGTACGATCGAAATGACTCCGCCCGCCCGACCAAGCTCAGGCACCAGGAAGGTAATCCTGAGCTTGTTCGCTTCAGCCGGAGGCAAGGAAGCCACATAGCCCGGAGTTGGATAGGCGACGGCACGCCCCTCAAAGCGCAATGGCGGATCCGCGAGGCGGCGAATATTGCGCTCGAGCAGGGCCGCCTCGCTGTCCGGGGCCATGGCCGAGCCGAGTGTGCCCCATAATGGCGAATGGCCCTCCACGCGTTGAGCCGCGGAGATCGTGTGCCTCAGGCCGAGGGTACGACGCCCTTGGTCCACAAGAGCGTCAGTGATACCCGCCGGCTCCGCTGGCGAGAGCGTGCCTTGGAGTAGACGATGGCGGATATGCTGCAACGGGTCGTTGCGCATATATACGCTCCAATCGCGAAGGTATGCCGGCTCCCAACGCGCATCGAAAATCTTGCGATTTCGGGTATAGCGCTCACTGCGTTGCTGCTCGTCATGAGAGCCGAGCCCCTTGTGGTAGATGTAAACGTCATCTGCGGCAACGACACGGAAGCCGGCCTCCGTCAGGCGCATGCAGAGATCGGATTCCTCGCAGTACGACTCCCGGTAGACAGGGTCGAATGCTCCGACAAGCTCAAGCGCCGAACGGCGCAACAGCATGCACATCCCGACGCCGGTGGTGAGGTCCGGGTAATTGCGTTCCGCGATGCCCACGATCCGGCGCGCCATCGTGAACACGCTGAGCCCGGGTGCGAGCCGCACGGAAGTATTGCCGGATTCGTTGGTGAGCGGATTGACGAACGCGATCCTGCTGTCGCTTTGCGCGCACGCGACCAGCCCATCCAGCCACCCGGGCGTCACGATCGTGTCCGAGTTGAGCAGAACGACATAATCCGCGTTCGACATCGCTATGCCACGGTTGCAGGTCTGGACGAAGCCGAGGTTCCCTTTGTTGCGCGACAGAACAAATCGCTCGTCGCCGGACAAAAGCTGCGCGAGACGTTGATGGGTAGCCTCGCTGCTGCCGTCGTCAATCACGAAAACACGGTATTGGCGATGAGTGTGCTTGGCGATGGAGCGGATACAGTCACGCACGAGCGAAAAGCTTTCGTGCACCGGTATCACAATATCGACGGTGGGCATCACGCGGGCCGATGCCTGATGCGTTATGCGCTGCGACGAGGCGATGTCCGCGCGCACACCTCGCCACCATCCGTCCAGCACGATCAGCGACCAGATCATCCGCGCGAGCGACATTCCCAGCGACTGTTGTGCGAAAAGGACGGTTTCCAAGGCACTGCGCGACAGAATGCCATCTTCGACGAGCGACGATCCCAGAACATGATCGCGAGCGAATGCCGCGAGCGCATTGCGAAACCAATCGTCGAGCGGCACACCGAAACCCTGCTTGCGGCGATCGAGTATCTCGCGCGGAACAAGCGGACGCACGGCCTCACGCAGGATCCGCTTGCCTGTCCCTGCTTGAAATTTGAAGTCGTCCGGAAGCCCGAATGCAAACTCAATCAGCCTATGATCCAGCATGGGCACCCTGGCCTCAAGACTGTGAGCCATCGTGGCGAGATCCAGCTTGGTCATCAGGTTGTTTGTGAGCCAGATGTTCGAGTCGAAGTAGAGCGCCCGCTGCAGGCGTGTATGCGACCGGCTGTGGGGCAACCAGCGTTCTTCCGAAGCGGCAACGTCGCGGACGAACGCCTCAAACGGTGGCCGTCGGTCCAGGTCCAGCATGCTCCAGGCGAATTCGAGACTCACCATGTGGGGAAAGCCGCTGTGGCGGCTTTTCCCGGATGGTTTCGGCAACGGCATCGCATGGCCGAGACGCTCGCGGATACGTCGACTGCTGTCCGCTTGCGCGCGTATATCCAACTCATCGCGAGGCGGCGGCTCTCCGGCGAACGGTGCATAGTACGGATAGCCCGCAAAAACCTCGTCGGCGCCTTCGCCGGACAACACCACTTTCACGTGCTGCGCGGCAACTTTCGACAGAACATATGTCGGGAACATAGCTGCGTCGCCGATGGGGTCATCCATTCCAGCGCAGTATTGGTCGGCGTGCCGCAGGAACTCCTGCTCATCGAACGCCAGCACCGTGTGCCGCGTCGACAGCGCTTTCGCCACCAGCGCGGAGGCCGCGCTCTCGTCGTGTTCCGGCGCGGTCGGAAATGTAACCGAGAAGGTGCGCACGTCATCCGAGAATTTCGACATCAATGCCGCGACGACGGTCGAGTCCAGTCCGCCGGAGAGGAAACATCCGATAGGCACATCGGCGACCATCTGTCGCCTCACCGTGTCCTCAAGCAAATCGCGCAGCTGTTCCGTTGCTTCGGTGAAGGAGCGGCTCGCCTCCGGAGGCGCATCCGAAAAGCTCCAGTAGCGCGTCCGTTCAACCGCGCCGCCGTCGCGCCAGGTCAAAATATGTCCGGGCGCCAGCCGCATGACGTCGGCGAGCAAAGTCCGCTCGGTCGGCGCAAACTGGTAGAGAAGATAGGACCACAGCGCACGCTCGTCGAGCTTGGGCAGGCACAGGCCAGATCTGACGAGTGACCGCAACTCAGAGGAAAACGCGAGACCACAGTTGCGCTCGACGTAGTAGAGCGGCTTGACACCCGAGCGGTCTCTAACGAGATGCGCTACCCTTTGCACATCGTCCCAGATGCAAAATGCGAACACGCCGTTCAGGCGCTCGGCCAGCGAGCGTATGCCCCATTGCTCATAGCCGTGCACCAAGACCTCGGTGTCACTGGCGCTGCGGAAGATATGTCCATGTGCCGTGAGTTCACGCCGCAAGTCTTGAAAATTGTAACACTCGCCGTTGTAGACGACCCGCACCGTGCCGTCTTCGTTCGCCATGGGTTGATGGCCGCCGGCGATGTCGATGATCGCCAATCGCCGGTTGCCTATGCCGATCGGGCCATCGATATGCATGCCGCTGTCGTCTGGCCCGCGATGCGCGATCGCGTCGAGCATAGCCGCAAGCACAGCCGGCTCCACCGCGCCGGAACGATCGTTGAGAAGAAGTCCTGCGATGCCGCACATCGTGTTACCGCGCCTTGACTGGTAAAGACGCGATCAGCGCCTCAGAACCGCTTGCTTCAGACGTGTATACAACGCCAGCGCCCTGCCGGCCCTGCTCTTCTGCAGGTCGATCAGCGCCTGAGCCCGAGCACGCAGTTCGTGCATTTGGGATTCGGCTCGAGCCTCGATCTCGCGAATTTGCTCGGCAAGCGAGGAGGCGATGCGCGTTTCCATCGCGATCGCCGCGCCTTGATCGGCCAACGCCTGATCCCGAGCACGCACCTCACGCGCCAGAAATTCGGCCCGCGCGTCGAGCTCGCGCAGTTGCCCGGCCAGCGAGGCTACGGTCGCGTCGAATGCGTCGCTGTCGCGCTTCCGTTCCACGGCCACGGCCTCGGTCAGGCGGTCGATCGCGCTACGCTGCACGCTTGCTTCCAACAAATGGTGCATCAGCGCGACCGAAGCTGCCTCGTTGCGCCCGTCAGGCTGCGGCGCAGGGCTTTCGGGCAGGCTTTGGGCCGCCGCGGCGACCAATGTCCAATAGCCATCCTGTGGATGATGCACCGGAAACAGCTTGGCGAACGCCGCCACGGCGGCCGCATCGGTCGCGCCAAGCCGACCGCGATGGGAACCTCGCACCGCCGCGACACTCTCGGATGCCTGCCATAGAGCGATGCTTTCGACTGGCCGGGAGATCAGATTTGCGAAGTACGGCGCAATCCAAGTGAGTAGGAGGTCGAGATGCGGAAGGCCCAACTCGAGCTGCGACCCGAGCACCGGATGATCCTCGTTGTGCACCTGTTGATAGGTATCGGCGACCGCACGAACCGCCGCGTTGATTTCGGGCGCGTCAAACGCGTTCGCAAGGATGATACCGTGACGCGCAAGCTGGCAGAGCTGTGCGACCGCTCTCTGTCGTCGTGACGGCTCGAACATCGGAAGCCAGTCGAGCGCGACGGCCAGGGTGAATGGGTCTCCGAAATTGGACAGATTCTGGGCGTCGCCGTCGATGTGCGTGATATCGTAGTCGGCCACCGCGACGCCTTTGACCGCGCCCGACTGACGCAAGAACGCCGCAAGCAGTTCCGGCTCGCCTCCGATCTGAAGAATCCGCACCGGCTCCGCGGCACGGATGTGCTGTACCGTGACCGCCAGCAGCTCCTGCACTGCCGTGGCGATCGGAACGTAGACCCGCGCGATGCGCCAGGCATCCCACGGATCCCAGGCTGTCATCGAAGCGGTCTTCGCCGCGTTGGGCGCATTCCCGGCTTGCACGAGCCTCGCTTCAGCATACACGCCACTTCTCCGCTTTCTCGCGCGATCCAATCTGACGGCTTACCGATCCAAGCATGGCCTATTGCGCCTCCCAGCCCTCGATATTGGAAATTCGGTTCCAGAGGTGGTCCGGCATCTGCGGATCAAGACGCACGAAAATGTCGAACTTTCCAGCGATCGGCCGCTCGAACCGGCTGAATGGTTTGGATCGATGGATCGCCACGTCATAGCGCGTCGTATCGGTCGGGCATTCGATAGGCACGATGTGTTCCGAAGACGTGTCGTGGAGAAACATGTGGGGAATAATGACGTAGTCGCGCCACCCCAATGTTTCGAACGCGTGCCGAAAATCCGCAACCGACATCGGATTGCTGTGCCCCGTCCAGTCCGTCCAGCCAATCTTCAACCCCAGAGCTTCAAGTTGCGCAATGTCGTCCGGTTCGAAGCTTGGGTGTCGAATGAACAGGAAGTCGCGCGCCGCCTTGGCAACGTGAGCGAGCACTTCGTTGATGGAGATGTCCGCGGGCAAGTGCTCAAGCGTATCCAGCATCGAAACGAAGCCGACACATCGGTTGGGCAGGGACTGGTCAAGGAAATTGCACCAATACACCGCGTATCCCTGCGCGCGAGCGGACAACACCTCCGTTTTTGTGTAGTCGATGCCCAGGCCGGGGGCGGCATTGAAGCGGCGCTGACAGTGGTCGATCGAGGTGCCTGTTCCGCAACCCAGATCAATAAACGCGTATTGGTTGGATGTCAGTTCGCGAAGAACTGCGTCGTGCTCTGGCACGATCGGCGGCGCGTCAGAACTTGCCGGCTCTTGCCGCTGCTTGTCCCGCATGATGCGCGCGTGCGATCCAGCCTTGGACCCGAACAGTGCTTTGGCTTTTGCCACCAGCCAATGCGGCTCAGCTACCGGCGCGCCTGAATCATTCCTGTGGTCCATTGGGTGGTGTCTCGCAGCACCTCGGTCGCGCGCGTAACGTCTGAACCCTCAGCCGATTGAGAAAATTGCCAACATTCGAACGCCCCGCACCTCAGCGTGATCAAGTTGCGATTGAGAGTCAAGGCAGTCGCAATTGCCAAGCTGGCCAAGACAGCCCGCATGACAGCGGTTCAAGCCGAACAGTCAAGCGCCGCCCCGGCGGGGAAGACATATTGCCGAGCAGCGGGATATGATTGAGCCCCTGTAGCGCTTGGCCGAAATCTTCTTTGTGCTAGCCTGATCGAGCGTCCGGGCATTCCCGGCGGTGTTGCTGGAATTCTTTGCGACTGATGACTGAACCACGGCCTAAGGGACAGAGGCGATGAGTGGAAAAGGGCGAGAACTGCTCCGGCATCCGGAAACCAAATTTGCAGTGTTTGTTCCCGACCTCATACCGGCCTACCAGCCAACGTACACTGGCTTCAGCCCCTTCGTTGACGCCAACCACGAGAAGATCGCAAATGCTCCGCGAAAGGGAATATCGCTCGACCTTGGAATCGAAGGCTGGCTGCGTGTCGAGGATGCGTTGAAGCTGTACGAATTCGCGTATTTCTCCGATGGCGGCATTCTGGAACTAGGAACGTACCATGGGCTGTCGACCTCCATCCTTGCGACGGCCGTCGCGGCTTCCGGGCAATCGAACACGATAACGACAGTCGAACTAGACCCTTCCGCGGCCGATATTGCGGCCAAGAACCTCGCCGCGAAGGATCTTGATCGGCTCGTCACGATCGTTGTGGGCGATGCGACCGAGGTCATGAAACGCTTGAGGCAGGAACGACGAGAGTTCGCTTTCTGTTTTGTCGACCACTCTCATACCTACGAGAACATGCTGAGTTGCTGCCAATTGATGAGCGATTTGATTGCGCCTGGCGGGTTTGTCGTGTTCCACGATTATGTCGACTACCGCAATAAGGTTCGGCGCGATCCCAGCGAGGGTTCGGAACAGTATGGAGTTTATATAGGTGTCGACGAGGGGCTCTCGGTCGATGAATTTGAATTTTACGGATGTTACGGATGCTGCGGAGTATTCCGGCGCCGCCATAGCGTTTACGACGAGCAAGCGGCTTCCAGCTCTTTTTCGCCGACCGCGTTGATGCCAGCAGCGCAATCGAAGATCGACCTTCAATCGTCGGCATCGCCCTTCAAACGAGAACAAGACGAAACTCTGCTTCCGGACGCACTTCATCCGATTCAACTCTATTTGGACATTATGCAACGTGTCCTTGTGGGATATGTCTATGAAGACCCCGCGATGGATCAATGGAGCGCCAAAGTCTTCGAACCGCAAAGACGGTATCTGGGGCGGGACTGGCCTTCGAAGGCTCATTCGATGATTGGTCTCAAGCGTATGGAAAATATCAGGCAGCTGGCCGAAATTGCCCTGCGCGACCGAATTCCGGGTGATTTCATTGAGACCGGCGTCTGGCGCGGCGGAGCCTGCATAATGATGAAGGCGGTCCTGGCAGCCTACGACGTCAAGGACCGAAGAGTTTTTGTTGCTGATTCTTTTGCAGGGCTGCCTCCACCGCAGCCCGCCGCTTTTCCCGCCGACGCCGGCGACGAACATCATACATACCGGGAATTGGTCGTTTCTTTGGAAGAAGTTCAAGAAAACTTTCGAAAATACGGGCTTTTGGACGATCAGGTTGTTTTCCTGAAGGGCTGGTTCAAGGATACTCTGCCCAGCGCCCCTGTTGAGAAATTGGCGGTCTTGCGCCTGGATGGCGACATGTACCAGTCGACCATCGAGGCCCTGACCTACTTGTATTCCAAGCTTTCATCGGGGGGATTTTGCATAATCGACGATGGCAACCTGCCTGGCTGTTCGAAGGCGGTCGAGGATTTTCGCCGCGCGAGCAACGTAACGGAGGCCATTGTCGATATCGACGGATTTGGAGTGTTTTGGCGAAAATCCTAATGCATGTCGCTCAATAGAAGGCCGCTTCCGGCGGCTAAAGGTCGAACACGGCGATCTTGCGCTTGTCGAACTTGAAGCCGATCTCGCCGCGCACCAGCTTCAGCGCGGCCTCGCCGAACACGGCGCGCCGCCAGCCTTGCAGTGCGGGCACGTCGGCCTCCTCGCCCTCGGCCGCGATGCGGTCGATGTCGTCGCTGGAGGCCAGCACTTTCGAGGCGACGCCTTCCTTTTCAGCGACGATCCTGAGCAGCACCTTCAACAGTTCCGCCGCAGCACTCGAGCCTTCGGGCGGCTGGAAATTCTTCGGCAACTTCGGCATCTGCTCCTTGGGCAAGGCCAGCGCGGCATTGACCGCGCCAAGCAGCGCCGTCGCCGTCGAGGAGCGCTCCCAGCCCTTCGGCGTCGTGCGCAGCTTGCCAAGGGCTGCCGCGTCGCGCGGCGCCTGCTGCGCCACCTCGTAGATCGCGTCGTCCTTGAGCACGCGGCCGCGCGGCACGTCGCGTTCGCGCGCCTCGCGTTCGCGCCATGCCGCCACGGTCTGCACGATCGCCAGTTCCTGCGGTTTGCGAAGCCGCATCTTCAGCCGCTTCCAGGCGTCTTCTGGATGCGGATCGTAGGTTTCGCGCGAGGTCAGGACATCCATTTCTTCGTTCAGCCAGTGAGCGCGGTTTTCCCGCGCCAGCTCGGCGCTGAGGTGCTGGTAAACCTCGATCAGATGGGTGACGTCGGCCAGCGCATAGTCGAGCTGCTTGTCGGAAAGCGGCCGGTGGCGCCAGTCGGTGAAGCGCGATGACTTGTCGAGCCGCGCGCCGGTGATCCGTTGCACGAGCTGATCGTAGGAAACACTGTCGCCGAAGCCGCAGACCATGGCCGCCACTTGCGTGTCGAACACCGGATGCGGAACGAGATCGCCGAGATGGACGATGATTTCGATGTCCTGCCTTGCGGCATGGAAAACTTTGACGACAGCTTCATTGGCCATCAGCCTGAAGAACGGCTTCAGGTCGATGTCGGGCGACAGCGGATCGATCAGCGCCGTCACGCCGGGTGCCGCCATCTGGATCAGGCACAGGATCGGCCAAAACGTCGTTTCTCGAATGAATTCGGTGTCGACGGTGACGAAATCCGACTTTTCGAAAGCGGCGAGAACGGTCTCGAGTTCTTTCTGGGTGGTGATGACGTGCATCAAATCGCTTTTGGCAGGAGTAAGGTCTTCCTAGATTTCAGCCGGAAGCGCTTTCGTCAAGCTTTGGCACCATCGTCATGAGGGTCCCTGCCCATCGGAATCGCCGTTTCTTTTGGCCAGCCGCGCGAAAACCGTCGAGGTGCGCAGGAGCGCGGTGAAGCGGCTGCGCCTGCCTGCCGGCACGCCGGAGCGGGCCTGCATCCGGTAGAGGATGACGGCGATGAACGTCGCATAGACGACGGCGCTGAACACGAACACACGTGTCATGCGATCTCATCTCACACAACACACAACACAACGGTGAAAAGTGAAGGAGGGGGTTGTCAGCGAAAGAGGGGGAGGGGACAAGGAGGAGCGTGCGTGCTACGCGATATGATAGGCAAACTTGTATAGTCGTGGTGTACATCGCACTGTGTACGTATCTAGATGCGTGGACAAGCCACGCTCATATCGAGATAACGAGGGGGGGGCATCGGACGGTCGAGGAATACGCATCTAACACGAGTGGAATGACAGAGTACGAGGGCTAATCCCGGGACAAGCAAGCAAAGGGGTCGTGTAGGTCAGAGGCGGGGGCATACAGAGGGGCGGAGCTGGCGAGGTGTCCGCGAAGACGGGAACCTGCGTTCGGAACAAACTGTGCCTGCTCACGTAGGAGGGCTCAAAGTCAGAACGTTTAATCGGCGTGTGCCGGGACGTGAAAGAAGCATATCAACAAACCAAGGGCACAGCACGAGACCGGAAGTACAAGTTCTAATAGAGACGGTAGCTCGACAGATTAACAAGGGTGAGGGCGACACAACCTGCGATAGAAGGCAGGATACGGAAGTATAAACGCGCGAGAAGACAGAGCTATGAAGACAAGGAGTGCTGCTTAAAAACACGAAGTGGCGGTAAATGGGGAGATAAAACAATCTAAGGAGGACACGGGGGGAACCGTTACGATCACATGTCGAACGGAGCGAAGCGTGATGTTTGAGTGCAACAGTACGATCACCACACAATGGGGGGCGGAGAAGAGGGAAGACATCGATGAATAGTACGACAGGTTAATGAGCTAAGCTGAAAGGAACAAGAAGTGAAGGTGTGCCAGTGCATATATCGAAGGACAGGATACGAAGTGATTGTGCAGGTCGCGCGGGTCGACGAGCCGTCTGATTCATTCGTCGGAAGACAAGCGACGTTTTGTAGTGTGAAGCTATAATACCTAAGTTGCATATCCAGACGTAGTACGGTGACGAATCCCGGCGTGACGTGGGGGAAGAAAGGGATGAGGGGGGAGACGAGAGACGAACTATGGAAATGGAGCGATCACATCACTGCTGTATCCCACGCAGGGAAATCGACGTCTGATGGACGCGTGTATCATTCGAGAGGAAACAGCTGTGAATAAAGAGGGACGAGGAGTGGGAGAAGGGCATAGGAGTACGTCGAGACAAGTTGAGTAATATCCCATGTCGATCTGTGCTCTCGCGAAGGCATGCTCAGGTACTGCTCTCTTATAATACAATCTCAAGGATCGCAAATGAGCACAGGGGAGGCGATCTCATCGCGCGTTTACCGTGTAGTGACACTGTGTTGCGTAGGCACCCGGCAGAGTGGCATATCGCGCAGGGGATAGTAGGTCGGGTGGCGTTGGGCTGAAAGTGCGGAATAAGTATCTTGGTGTGGTGCGCTAGGACACAGCGTCAAGGTCATTGATGAAACAGACCACGAGTTAAGTGGCACAACAGGGGTGGGAGCGGAAGGGTGCGCGTGCTGGACGGAGCAGGAAGTCTCGAGAGTGCGTGGTGCGGCGTTGTCTGGTAGGCGCGACATAAGGATTGCAAGCCAGAGGGTGGGCACAGAAGGAACGCAGGAGGTTCCGCTGTTGCGCCGACAATAACATCTGCGTAGGCGTAAATCGCGGCTGGCAGTCACGATACACACGGGCGCTAGAAAAAAAACTTGGATCGATGTCTTTACCAACGACAACAGATCGAGCAGCCGTAAGGAGCTGGCAACACTCTCGAGAGGAAAAAACCGTTGCGACATACAGAGCGAGCTAGGCTGAAACTAAGAGACAATGGTGATGTGCCTGACCTGACAGGCATAGGAAGAAACCTACGCGAGACACAACACACTGGGTGCCAACAAAGCAACCACCGCGCGATAGGTGCAAGGTGAGGCCATATCAAGAAATACAGCTAGCAATATCAGCAAAACCGCAGAATCTGAGGAAGGGCTAATATCAGAAAAGTAGCAAAAATGCAAAGATAGATAGCCGATAAGAGCCTCTAAGTGGCGAATGGTCGTGACGTAAGAACGGACGATATAGGGGGCAGTGGACGTGCGCACGGGAGTCGCTACAAGAACCGCACGTGTAGAAGACTGTGGCGCGTGTGACGCAACATGTGTAAAGGGAACACTTGATAAGGCATTTTCTCGACAGAAAACAGAGAAGAGAACAGGTAAGCAAAGACCATCTACGAGGGGCGCAAGAAGTGTCGGATGAGAGGAAAGGTAGAGCGGAGGAGCTCGAATGTGCGCTGTACGGACGTGGGTCAATGTGGCCGAGTTGGAGATGAGCAAGGAAGCATATGTCGGGCAAGGACTGTGGAATTAAAGAAATTTGGGATGGGTAGGGTACGAATAAGTCCGTGCTGGTCGTTATGGTGATGCGAGGTGATGCGACTCAGCTTGTGCGAATAGAGGGGCTGGGGGTACGTTGTGTCTAGCGGATGCAGAGTGTCAGTCCGGAGTACTGTGTGGTCACGTAAGGTGGCAGCACGACAGAGGTGAGTGCAAGGGAGGGGAGATGGCAGGGAAGAGGAAAGGAGGAGAGGTGGTGCCGGGTGTGGAGAGGAGAGGAAGATATCAAGATTAAGTTAGAAGTGACATCTCTACAGCAAATAAACACGGGGGGTCGGGGGACCGGAGTGTCGTCGTTCGGTGCTGTACTGGTGACTAGGGTGGGAACGTGTGTATACGAGGGGTGTGTACGTGAGGGGAAGGGGGGGCATAACATAGGAGGGAGTGCGGAGATGGCAGTGAACACGGTTCAAGATATGGGTGAAGGCTGAGGTGCATACACGTCGAGTGTGTGAGGAGGATGTGGGGTGCGTGGGGGGGTCCGGTCGGGGGCAAGGATGCATAACAATCTGGAACAGGCGGTGCAGTGGTAACTCGAAGCGTGCGATACGGAAAAGGAGGGAACTGAGGGCGGCAGAGGTGCAGAAGATGAGCACAGAACACGTCCAGATGCCGCCGGGGAGGGTGCAACACTAAGTGCAGAGGTTCTTGTGTAGGGAGTGCGTGGGCAATGGGTGGAGTGTACAGGGTCAGAACATGAGAGAACGGGCGGGGAAAGCGGTGGAGTGTGTGAAGGTCTAGGGGGAGTTGCGGGGGCGGAAGAAGCAGGTATGAAGGTGCCCGGTCGCGTGTACGAGAGGGTGCGAACGAAGACGTCGACAAGAAACGTCGACGCGTGGATATACGGGAGGCACTATGTATCGCCGGCTGCTACAACATGCGTGCAGCTGGAATCATAATGTTGATGCGTACGAAGGTAGAGGGACGATTGCATTGAGGGGGATGTGTTGGACACGTGACCGCGACAGACTATCGCTCACGAAGATACACCGTAGATATCGAAAATGGAGCTCCGTTACTTGGCTAGAGGAGGAGAAAATATCGCCGCCTTCGAACGCAGGCAGTTGACATCGTGCGATTATGAAATCCCCTCTTCCGATTTAAAGCTTGGAATACAAGTAGAGGGTCGAGGGCGTCTATGGTCCGACTGGGTACGATGTCCCATGAACGCTGGGCAAGACCGCCAATTTGCATACTAGAGCAGATGTGGTCAGATGTGGTGGGAACAATGAGCAGTTGTCATGCGCTTGGGTACACGCCAGATAGCGCACTTGTCAGATACAGAGGCACTAGACCATTCATCGTGCGCGATGAATCGCACTTAAAGTATATATCGCTCAGAAAGATTGTTCAGAGGGTGGTGTAGCATTCAAGTATGCAATAGAAACGCCGGCAGGAGTTGCAGTGGCGGTGTATGTAGTAGTGTGGGGGAGATGATATACAAGTGTACCCACAGGCAATCGTGTGGTACAGTAGAGCAAGGATGCGTAGCGAGTGGACTGTGTGCTATGTAATATGGCGAAATACGCATGACAAGAGAGGAAAGGGCAGTCAAAGCGGAGCAAAACATGTTGGAACTTCTGAGGAAGGTGCAACAATTAAGCACAGATCGTTACAAGACAAGAAGCCGGGAGAGAAGGTAAAGGGCGCGTGTGTCAGATACAGTGGTACAATGGCGAAAGCTACACGTCCACGAGCAAGATACGAGTACAGTTGACTCACAAATGCAAGATAGCAGGCAAGCGGAAATCGTGATAGAGTATGCGCAGGAATATAACGGTACAGCATGTCCTTCATATATTAGTGAGCCATATGAGCGACGGTGGGGCTTGTGATAACAGATACATACGAATGAACAGGGCCTTACGAAGTGGAGGAGAAAGTCCTCGCGGTACGCGGCGGGGGACCAGGGCCGTGTTCATCCGGTACTGACTATTTCAGTTGCGAGGAGCGTGTAATGGGCGTGCTCCTACACAGTAAGACATACAGTGGCGGACTGTGGAAAGTGCGTGCACACGATAACACAAATAGGGTACACGCGACAGGCTAAGTGACAACGTGGTGGACGAAATAATGATCCAAGTTATAATATGAAAAAAAAGGAGTCGGGATGAAGTAAAGCGTGTCATACGGAAGAAGAGCGATGTTATCGTACATTAGTTCTCGTTTGAAGGGGCCATGTCCGAGTGACGAATGTAGTGTGTAAGTGTAGTGGACAAAATGACAATGATCGATTAGGTGAGCTGGCTGGCTGAGTGGACGTGTCAAATGGGGACGGTGGGCGGTCACGCGACAAAGGGAGCTGAGTAGGCCGATTGCTCGTCGTGAACGCTGATGGACGGACGCCGGAGTTCAGCTTCCGTACAGACAATCCGGTAGCAGCGTCCACTGTAAGATTCAAAGTTGCATAACGTGACCGATAGAGCCCTCTGAGTGCTGTCAGACGGGACACTATAGGTGAAGTCGTGCGCGATACTAACGTGGCTCCCGAGGAACTACCTGCGCGCTGGCCGAGGAATACAGAGCGAGGAGGAAAAGGGAGAAGGGAGGAGAGAGAAGAAGAGAGGGGGGAGAGGGGGAAGGGGGGAGGAAGGGGAAAAAGGAGAGATCTGAGCCGAACCTTAGTAGTGGCGTGGATATCATCGCTCGACCAGATACATGCGTGTGAATAAAATCAGAAACGCGAACACTCTCACAGCCACGCGCGTGGCCAAGGGACAGTAGCGAGAAAAGGGTATGAGTGCGGAATAAGTCATGCTCATCCAAGGGTATGGTACACAACAAGGCTGACGATAACAATGTGGATACATACGGTATTTAATCAGAGAGAAAGGAGAGGTTGTGCGGGAACGCGTAGACAGAAGAAGGGAGAGATGTGGCGAATCTCCTGCTCGTGTGCCCAAGGAGGAGAAAAGGAGGGGGGGTGAAGCCAGAAAGGGTCAAGGCTAGTTCACTGAACCAAGAGTCAGAGATCAGCATCTGTCACACGCGAAACTATGCAGTGTGAGGGTGTGTGGGAGGGGAGGAAGGCAGAGTGATCGCAAAGGAGTGACGCTTACGTGGTGCAACACAGTGGAGGGTGGGTCGTAGATGCGTTGGTGTACCGCAGATAGTAAGAAACCGGAGGAGAAGGGTGGCGGCACAGTCGTGCGCACAATACATGGGTTGGCATATCTCGTGTCGATATCAGTGCTGGGTTTAGGTCGTGGAGTATGCAACAGGGGGAATAGTCTCGAGCGCGGGGACGACACAGGACAGCGATACGTGCAGGAGGAGTGGGAGGGTGGTGGTCGTAGCGGGTGCGAGGGTAAAGAAATGATAATCAATAATCGGGGTTCCCTATTTCCAAATGCCGTCCATCGAGAAAATACGCGAATTCGTACAGCTCAAACGCTCCTCGACATGCAGCCAGCCTTCGTATTTCCAGTCGAGCGATATTCGCTTTCGCGGAGTATTTGCGATCTTTCTCGTGTTGCGTCAAGCGAAGGGGCTGAAGCCAGTGTACGTTCTTGGTAGGCCGGTATGAGGTCGGGAACAAACACTGCAAATTTGGTTTTCCGGACCGTAGCATTTCTCGCCTTTTTCCACTCATCGCCTCTGTCCCTTTAGGCCGTGGTTTCAGTCATTCAGTCGCAAAGAATTCCAAGCACACACCGCCGGGAATGCCCGGACGCTCGATCAGGCTAGCAACAAAGAAGATGTTCGGCCAAGCGCTACAGGTGCTCAATCATATCCCGGCTAGCTCGCAATATGTCCTTCCCCGCTCGGGGCGGCGCTTGACTGTTTTCGGCTTTGAACCGCTGTCATGCGGGCTGTCTTTTGGCCAGCTTGGCAATTGCGACTGCCTTTGACATCTCAATCGCAACTTTGATCACGCTGAGGTGGTGCGGGGCGTTTGGCGAATGTTGCAATTTTCTCATGCGGGCTGAGGGTTCAGACGTTTGACGCGCGCGAGCCGAGGTGCTGACGACGAGCTACACCCCCATGGGACACACGGAATGATATTCAGGCGCGCCGTAGCTGAGCCGCATGTGGCTGGTGGGCAAAAGCCAAAGCACTGTGTTTCGGGTCCAAGCTGGATCGCACGCGCGCATCATGCGGGACAAGCAGCGTGCAAAGACCGGCAAGTTTCTGGACGCGCCGCCGATCCGTTGCGCATAGCACGACGCCAGTTCTTCCGCGACCTGACATCCAGACCAATACTGAATACGCGTTTTTGATCTGGGTTGCGGGAACAGGCACCTCGATCGACCACTGTCAGCGCCCTTCAATGCCGCCTCCCGGCCTGGTGCATCGATCTACGCAACAACAAAGACGGAGGTGTTGTCCGCTCGCTGGTGCAGCGCATGTATGTCGCGGTGTATTGGTGCAATTTCCTTGACCAGTCCCTTCCCATACCGATGTTTGTCGGCTGTCCGTTTTCGATGCTGCGGATACGCTTGAAGCACTTGACCCGCGACATCTCCCTCAACGAAGTGCTCGCTTCACGTTCAGCTAGAGTGCGGCCGACGCGACTTCCTGTTCATTCGAAGGCGCACCCCAAGCTTCGAACCGGACGACATTTGCGCACTGTGAGCTCTGGGGTTGAAGATTTGGCTTGACGAGAACTGGACGGGCCAGTGCAATCCGAGTCGTTTGCGGGATTTTCGGCACGCGTTCGAAACATTGGGTGGCGCGACTAACTCTTTTATTCCCCACATGTTTTCTCCACGACACGTCTTCGGGCAACATCATCGTGCCTATCGAATGCCCGACCGGATACGACGCGCTATGACGTGTGCGATCCCTGCGAATCAAACCATTCAGCCGGTTCGGAGCGGGCCGATCGCTGGAGAAGTTTCGACATTTTTCGTGCGTTCTATGATCCTCAGATGCCGGACCACCTCTGGAACGAAATTTCCACAATATCGAGGGCTGGAGAGGCGCAATAGGCCATGCTTGGATCGGTAAGCCGTCAGATTGGATTCGCGCGAGAAAGCGGAGAAGTGGCGTGTATGCTGAAGCGGGCTCGTGCAAGGCGGGCAATGCGCCCAACGCGGCGGAAGACCGCGTTCGATGACAGCCTGGGATCCGTGGGATGCCTGGCGCATCTCGCGGGTCCTACGTTCCGATCAGCCACGGTAACAGTGCAGGAGCTGCTGGCGGTCACGGTATCAGCACATCCTGCCCGGAGCCGGTGCTGAATTCCTTTCAGATCGGAGGCGAGAGTCACGGAACTGCTTGCGGCGTTTCTTTGCGTCAGTCGGGCGCGGTCAAAGGCGTCGCGGTGTGGCCGACTACGATATCACGCACATCGACGGCGACGCCCCAGAATCTGTCCAATTTCGGAGACCCATTTCACCCTGTCCCGTCGCGCTCGACTGGCTTCCGAATTTTCGAGCCTGTCACGAACGACAGAGAGCGGTCGCACAGCTCTGCCCAGCTTGCGCGTCACGGTATCATCCTTGCGAACGCGTTGTGAAGCGCGCCCGATCACGCGGTGGTTCGGGGGGCGGTCGCGCCCGATACCTATCAACAGGTGCACAAACGAGGATCATGCCGGTGCTCGGGTCGCAGCTCGAGTGTGGGCCTTCCGCATCTCGACCTCCTACTAGCACTTTATTGCGCCGTACTTCGCAATCATATCTCCCGGCCCTGTCGAAAGCATCGCTCTACTGGCAGGCATCGAGAGTGTCGCGGCGGTGCGAGGTTCCCATCGCGGTCGGCTTGGCGGTCGCGGACATACGATGCGGCCGCCGTGGCGGCGTTCGCCAAGCTGTTTCCGTGCACATCCACAGGGATGGCTAATTGGAAGAATGCATTGGTCGCCGCGGCGGGCCCAAAGCCTGCCGCGAAAGCCCTGCGCCGTGCAGCCTGACGGGTCGCAACGAGGCAGTTCGTCGCGGAGCTGTAGTGCACCATTTTGTTTGGAAGAAGCAGCAAGCGTTGCAGCTTAGCGCGATCGAGCCGCCTGACCGAGGCCGTGGCCCGTGGAACGGAAGGCGCGACATAGCGACGGTCATCGACGCGAACCGTAGCCGTTCGCTGGCCGGGCAACTGCGCGCGCTCGACGGGCGCGGGCGAATTTCTGGCGCGTGAGGTGCGTGCTCGGGATCAGGCGTTGGGCCGATCAAGGCCGGTCGATCGCGATTGGAAACGCGCATCGTGCTTCCTCGCTTTCGCCGAGAAATTCCGCGGAGATCGAGGTTACTCGGCCGAATCCCAGAATGCCGAGGACTGCGTGCTCGGGCTCAGCGCTGATCGACCTGCAGAAAAGGGCAGGTGCCGCAGGGTCGTGCGGCGTTTTGTATTGCACGTCTTGTAAGCAAGCGGTTCTGAGGCGCTGATCGCGTCTTTATACCAGTCAAGGGCGCGGTACACGTTGTGGCGGCATCGCAGGACGTTCTTCTTCCTCAAACGATCGTTCCGGCGCGTGGGCCGGCTGTGCTTGCGGCTATGCTCGACGCGATGCGAATGCGCATCGCGGGCCGACGACAGCGGCATGCATATCGATGGCCCGATCGGCATAGGCAACCGGCGATTTGGCGGGATCATCGACATCGCCGGCGGCCACTCAACCCATGGCGAACGGAAGAGCACGGTGCGGGTCGTTCTCAACGTGCGAGTGTTATCAATTTTCAAGCTTTGCGGCGTGTGAAACTTCCGGGAACATGGACAATATCTTGCCGCAGCGCCAGTGACATCCGGAAGGTCTGGTGCACGGCTTATTGAGCAATGGGCATACGCTCCTGGCCGAGCCAGCCTGAACGGCGTGTTCGCATTTTGCATCTGGGACGATGTGCAGAAGGGGTAGCGCATCTCGTTGAGAGCCGCTCGGGGTGTTCAAGCCCGCTCTACTACGTCGAGCGCAACTGTGGTCTCGCGTTTTTCCTCTGAGTTTGGCGGTCACTCGTCAGATCTGGGCCTGTGCTGCCCAAGCTCGACGAGCGTGCGCTTGGTGTCCTATCTCTCTACCACGTTTGCGCCGACCGAGCGGACTTTGCTCGCCGACGTCATGCGGCTTGGCGCCCGGACATATTTTTGACCTGGCGCGACGGCGGCGCGGTTGAACGACGACGCTACTGGAGCTTTTCGGATGCGCCTCCGGAGGCGAGCCTGCTCCTTCCCAACGAGCGACGGAACAGCTGCCGCGATTTGCTTGAGGACACGGTGGGCGACAGATGGTCGCCGATGTGCCATCGGTATGTTTCCTCTCCGGCGGACTGGACTCGACCTTCGTCGCGGCATTGGATGTCGAAATTCCTCGGATGACGTGCGGTCAACCTCTCGGTTACATTTCCGACCCGCGCGGAACAGCGACGAGGCGCGGCCTCCGCGCTGGTGGCGAAAGCGCTGTCGACGACGGCGCAAACGGTGCTGGCGTTCGATGAGCAGGATCTTTTTCACTAGCGTGGCACGCCGGACCAATACTTACTGCGCTGTGAATGGATGACACCCATCGGCGAACGCAGCTATGTTCCCCCGAACATAATGTTCTAGGTCGAAAGGTTGCCGTGCGCTAAAGCACGTGAAAGTGTGTTGTCCTTGCGAAGCGCCGTGACGAGGTTTTTGCGGTTGCTATCCGGTTACGTGATGCACCGTTTTCGTGCCGAGAGCCCGCCGCCTGCGCGATGAGTTGATATACGCGGCAGCAAGCGGACAAGCAGTCGAGCGTACATCCCGCGAAGCGTCTCGGCCATTCAAGGATGCCGTTGCCGAAAACCATCCGTGAAAACAGCCCGCCACCACGCTTTCCCCACATGTGAGGAGGGGAATTCTCGAATTAATTCGCCTGGAGGGCAGGCTGGACCATGCCGCCGGCCACCGTTTGTGCGTTCGTACGCGACGTAATGCCAGCTTCGGAAAACGCTGGTGCCCCACCGCCACGTCCAATACACGCCTGCAAAAAACGGCGCTACTACACTTCGACGGTCAGAGACATACATGGCTCACAAACAACCTGATGACCACGCTGGATCTCAGCCACGACTGGCTCACAGTCTTGAGGCCATGGTGCCCCTGCTGGACTCATAAGGCTGATTTGAGTTTTGGCATTCGGGGCATATTCCGGACGACTTGCAAATTTCAAGAGCAGGAGACAGGCACAGCGAGATCCTGCGTGAGGCCAGTGCGTACCCGCTTGTTCCGCGCGAGATAACTCGATCGCCGCAAGACACCTAGGTTTCGGTGTGCCGCTCGACGATTGGTTTCCCGGGGGGGGGGGGACACAATGCGACGTCGCGGCCGTTCGCATCGCGATCAGTTTCTGGGATCGTCGCTCGGTCGACGAGATGGCATTCGGTCGCGAGTGCTGGAGACCGTCCTTATTCGCCACAACAGTCGCGGGACATAGTCGCTCGCAACGCGGATGATCTGGTCGGCTGATCGTGGTGCTGGGAAAACGGATGGTTGCGAGAGTGTCGCAGGCAGGGACATCGCCTCGTCGCAGCGCATAAACGCCATCAGGCATCGTGGCCCGCGTGATGCCCACCGTCGGATTTGTGAATACCGTGCCAACAGAAACTGTGGGGGGTGCCCGAAAAGCTTTTCGCTCGGTGCGTGACTGTTCAGCTCCATCGCCAAGCACACTCATCGCCATATAACGCTGTGTGTTTTCGGGTGATTGCAGACTGGCAGCAGCGGGCTACCCCTTCATACGTCGCATCGCGCAAGACTTTTGTCCGGGCGAACGAGCGTTTTGTTCTGTCAGCGCACCAAAGGGACACCTCGGCTTCGTCACAGACTGCAACCGTGTCATAGCAGATGTCAGAACACGCGGATTAATGTAACGTTCATGCCTACTCGGACAACGATCGTGACAGGCCCCGGGTGGCTGGAATGTGCTGGTCGCGAGTGCGGCTACAAGCTCGACAGCAGGAATCGCGTTCGTCAATCCGCTCAACCAACGAATCCGTCAATACTCCGTGCGGCTCGCACTCCGAGGCCACGTGATCACGATGGCGCGCCGGATCGTGGGGCACCGCGGAACGACAATTGCAACCCCGGAGCGCTCACCACACGGCGTCGGAATGTCATAAGCTGTTGCGCCGTTCGGCCGCTTGAGCTTGTCGAGCATTCGACCCTGCTACACGGGAGTCAGGTACTGCCGAGGAATCCGATCTACTCTCTGCATAGCGCCTGACGAGGACCGGCTTTCCCGTGTCGATTGTGCGCAGATGAGCCCCGTCGCCAGATCCAACTCCGGGCTATGTGGGATTCCTACGTGCCTCCGGCTTGAAGCGAACAAGCTCACGAACTTACCTCATGGTGCCCTGAGCTTTTGGCTCGGGCGGGCGGGACAGTTCATTTCGACTCGTACAATAGTCGATTCGCGAGACTGTGCTCGATGGACTCACGGACGTAAAGTAATATAATGCACAAACCACCCATGTCGGCAGAGATCCAATCCGCCGTTTCTTGAACTTGGGCTCAGCCGTGATCTCATCGCGACACCGATCACATGGTCGACGCTTTCCCGCGACACGCGACATTGTGAAATTTGCGACCATTTATGGGACCACCGGCATCGCCAGATGCGCGCGCGGGCCAGGCGTCACTTCCTTCATGTTGGTCTACACTTTCACTCCAAGACTACGAGGCGTGGTGTCTACAAGGATGACACCGATCTGTCACGCGAGGAACAACGAGATGTCGTGGGTCTGTCATACACCGCTCAAAATTGGGTTGCCAAAAGAACCATAACCAGAACGATGAGAAATCCCCGTTAGGCCGCCCCCATGCGTCGGAAGCCAATGGGCCCAAAGAAACCGATGAAAATGCACGATTCTGCCACTCGGTCTCTGATCCCTCGGGGATGTCGTATCCTACGACCACGCGATTGTCCGACGTGATGGGCGCCCCCTGGCGGGTTGGTTGCTGGTTGCCGATGCCCCCCCGGTCCCGCAGAAGACAACCGC
>NZ_JBHUGY010000068.1:0-19400 GCF_042682105.1 Mesorhizobium calcicola | reverse complement strand
GACGACGTCCAGGCATTCCCGCCGACAGGCGCGAAGACGTGTTCAAGCCCTTCGTGCGGCTCGATGAAGCCCGCAACCTCGATGCCAGCGGCACCGGGCTCGGCCTGTCGATCGCCCGCGACATTGCCCGCAGCCATGGCGGCGACATCACGCTCGACGACAGCCCGCTCGGCGGTTTGCGGGCCGTCATCAAGGTTCCGGCTTAATCGGAGCATGATCCCGAAAATGGAATCATGCTCAGCCAAGCGACGGCTTCATCCGCCCGTCATGAAACCATGGTGAAGAGCGCGCATGAAGCGCGCGACCTCAATTGATTCGGCCTTGCCGCCTCACTTCGATCCCCCCGCCCGGGTGCGCTGGAGCGAAGCGAGAGCAGCAGGCTGGTCGCCGTTCCGGCATCGTCTCAAGGCAACCGTCGACCTTTCAAGCAAAGGGCCGCCATGCGCATATTGATGGTCACCGACGCCTGGCGCCCGCAGGTCAACGGCGTCGTCCACACGCTGGAGCGGCTCGCCGAAACGCTGAAATCCTTCGATGTCGCGCTGGATTTCCTGACGCCGAACATCTTTCGCACGCTGCCCTTGCCGACCTATCCCGACATCCGGCTGGCGCTGACCACCCCCGGCCATGTCGCGCGCCTGATCGAAGCCCGCAAGGCGGACCACATCCACATCGTCACCGAGGGTCCGCTCGGCATCATGGCGCGGCGCTATTGCCGCCATGCCGGCCGGCCGTTCACCACCAGCTATCACACACGCTTTCCCGAATATCTCAGCGCCCGCCTGCCGGTGCCGGAAAGCTGGGCCTATCGCTGGCTGCGCGATTTCCACAATTCCGGCCAGGGTACGCTGGTTGCCACCCAGTCGCTCGCCGACGACCTTTCGGCGCGTGGCTTCAACAAGCTCAGGCCCTGGACGCGTGGCGTCGACACCGACCATTTCCGGCCGGACAAGAAGAAAGATCTCGGCTTCCCCGGCCCGGTCTTCCTCTGCGTCGGCCGCGTCGCCATCGAAAAGAACCTGAGCGCCTTCCTCGACCTCGACCTGCCCGGCAGCAAGGTGGTCGTCGGCGAAGGTCCCGAGCTTGCCAGGCTCAAGGCGAAATACCCGCAGGCGCATTTCCTCGGCCATCGCCCCAATGACGAACTGGCCGAGATCTATGCCTCGGCCGATGTCTTCGTCTTCCCCAGCCGCACCGACACCTTCGGCAACGTCATCATCGAGGCGCTGGCCAGCGGCACGCCGGTCGCCGCCTATCCGGTGACCGGGCCGATCGACATCGTCGGTGACGGCTTCGGTGGCGCGGTCTCGAACGATCTGCGCGCGGCGGCGCTTGCCGCCCTCAATGTCGACCGCGCCGAGGCGCGCGAACGCGCCATGCGCTATAGCTGGAAAGCCTGCGCGGAAATGTTTCTCGACACGGTCGAGGAAGCGCTGGGAACGACGCGCAAGCTGGCGGCGTGATGGAGCCGGCGCATAGGATGCAGTGAGATGCAGGCCGAGCCGGAACGGCGAGTTCCGATAACCGGGGCGGAGCATACTTTTGGGTATGTGGCGTCTGCCCCCGGCGATGCGGAGCGGCGGCTGTTGAGCGGCCTCTTCGATGGCGCCCACTCATACGTTTCCTTCAGGAATCCAGAACTTCGACAACTTGCCGATACTTTTAGACAAGTCTTCCGCGTGAAATTGTTGGGATGCATTGGGAGATGGTGCGCCGGCAAGCTTTAGTCGCCGAGAGCGCGCTCCTTGCGAGAGCTTGCGCGACAGTTCCTTGCGGTGCATTATTCTGCATCTGTAGTTCGCTGCGGGATTGACACCGATTTCAACGCTGGACCAGTCGCCTGCCGTATCGCCGAAGCGTCGCGTCTTGCGCATCAGCAAGACCGTTGCGAAGGTGTTCGGCTATTGCCGTGCGAATGCCTGGCCACTCTTCGTGACCGCCTGGTTTCCCTGCTTTCTGACGACGCTCTGTCTGGCGGCGCTTGCTCTTATTCTTTTTGCCGATCCGGGGCAGGTGCCCGGCTGGCTTCTATCGCGAGGCTTTGACTCCAGGACCTGGCTTTCCGCGATTGTTGCGACGCCGTTCTCGGCGATGGTCCTTGCGTTCGTTCTGGACCGCATGGCAAACGCGCCCGAGCGCGGTCGTGTCGTTGTTCGGCGCGGCGTTGAACGTGTCAGACGCTTCGCTGTCCCGGGCATGCGCTTTGAGCTCAGCCCGCGGATTCTCTTGGCTGCGTTGCTTCTCGCGGTGATCCAGCTTGTTTGCGGCTTTGCCGTCGCCGGCGAGCACAGACTGCTTGTGGCCGCCCTGCTGGCCACGCGTGACCTACCGCTCACCCCTGAGGACGTCGCGCCTTGGGTGTCGGCGATGGGAGTCTTCAACCTGTTGGCGGGTGCTTTCGTACTTGTCTGGACATATCTTTTTGTCGGTGATTTTCTCTGGACAGGATCGTTTGATCCTATCGGGTGCTGGCGTGCGCTGGATGGCAATCATCTGCGTTTCCTCGCCATAATGTTCATCGTTTTCGCAACAGTTGCCATACTCAAATGTGGGCTGGCCCTGGCCGTAGGCTTGATCCTAATTCCCGCGGATGCGGCGTCGCCTTCCTTCCTGACCCTTATGCTGATGCATTTCGGACTCGCCTGGCCGTTCGACGTCCTCCATCTCGTACTCTCGGCCGCAACGGTCGGAACCATTCTCGGCGCGTTTCGGCCTCCGGGTATGGCTTCAATCCGGCCGGCTGCCGCGCAATGATTGTGCCTGCCGGGGCTTCCTGGCGGCGCTGCGCTCGGCAAGGTTCTTTGAGCACGCCGGGCCAAGTTGCATCTGGCAGGAAAAGATCGAGCCAAGAGATGACGGATCCGGAGGGATTCTGCTCGTTGATTTTTAGAACAGCCGCCCGCCGTCCGGGACCTTCCGCTCGATGGCGCCAAGCACCACCGCGCCCTCTTCGTCGGGAAAGCCGAGTGTCAGCACTTCCGACATGAACGGGCCGATCTGGCGCGGTGGGAAATTGACCACCGCGAACACCTGCCGGCCGATCAGCGTTTCAGGCGCGTAGTATTTGGTGATCTGCGCCGACGATTTCTTGATGCCGATGCCTGCGCCGAAATCGATCTTCAGCTTGAACGCCGGCTTGCGCGCCTCGGGAAAAGGCTCTGCCTCGACGATCGTGCCGGCGCGGATGTCGACACGATCGAAGTCGGCAAAACTGATCTCGGGCTTGCGCTCGCTGCTCGAACTCATCTCTGCCTTCTGCCTTGCCGTCGCTCAGGCGTTGCCGTAGGTCTCGAACAGCACGCCGGCCAGCGCGTCCTTGGCCGAGGTCCCCGACCAGACGACGAACTGAAACGCCTGGAAATAGCATTCGCAGGCTTCCAGCGCCGACGACAGCAACACTTCGACCTGCTGGCTCGACGGCTCGACCCCGCCCGCCAGGAGCAGCGACTGGCGGAACATGATCGCGCCTTCCTGCTCCCAGAGGTCGAAATGACCGAACAGCATCTGTTCGTTGATCAGCGAGAGCAGCCGCATCACTTCGAGCGCGCGGGTCTCCGGCACCTTGATGTCGAAGGCGCAGGCCAGATGCAGCGCCTCGAAATCCTCCATCCACGAGAAGGAGACGTGATAGTCGGTCCAGCTGCCAGCAACCGAGATCGAGATCTCGTCGTCGCCAGCCCGCTCAAAGGACCAGTCGTTGTTGTGGGCCACCTGCTCGATAACATCCACCGGATGGATTTCGCGGGAGAATTCGAGTTCGAGAAGTTCCATGGAATGCTTCCTGTCGTTCTGAGGAGCGCCGCCACACGCTCCGCGGGAGGGCACACACAACGAACAATCTTGTCTAGAACTCGGACGGCCAGGACTTCTCGACGCAAAGACCCCAGACCGGACCCCACCGCCCGGCCGCATGACCCTGCTCCGAATCATGCAACAAATTCAGTCTATTGATCGGGAGTCGCGTGAACAGCCCAATTTTTCGCACTGCGTCATTCGCATGTGGAAAGCCGCTGTCACAAAGATTCATGCAATGCCGTTAAGCGATTCACGGCAAAGCGCTTTTCAGGATCGGGCCATGTGGAAAAGTTTAATGATTATTTTTTCGCGCGGGGCTTTGCCGGTGCGGCCTGTCCGGTCAATTCCGCAAGCTTCGCCTCGAGCGCCTCGATACGCTCGGCAAGGCGGGTGTTTTCTTCCCTGGCCTTGGCGGCCATCTCGCGCGCGGCCTCGAACTCTTCGCGCTGCACCACGTCCATGGTGTTGAGGATGCGCTCGGCCTGGCCCTTGAAGGCGGTTTCGACCTCGCGGCGCACGCCTTGCGCGGCCCCGGCGGCGTCGGTCATCAGCTTGGCGAATTCATCGAGAATGCGGTTCGGTCCGGTCGACATGGCAAATCCTCGCTTTGCTCGAATTGACGTAGTGGTGCCGTGCGCGGAATGCAAGAACGTTGAAGCCTGGTGCGGCATCAAGACGGATCAACCTCAACCGAAAATCCCCTGGCAAGCCTCATCAATAACTATTATTGCTCTAGAATGGTTTTGTTGGAGCACCGTCATGGCCATTAGCGCAGATTTGGGCGCCCGCCTCGAAGAAATCGTAAATCAGCTTGTCAGCACCGGCCGCTACAATTCGAAGAGCGAAGTGCTGCGTGAAGGCGTTCGCCTTGTCGAAGAGCGGGAGAAGCGCCTTGCCGCCCTCGACGCAGCCCTTGCAGAAGGCATTTCAGATGCCGACGCCGGTCGAGTGAAGCCGGGCGACGAGGTGCTGGACAGGCTTGAGGCCAAATACAAGGCGATGGCTGAGAAGAAAAGGTGAAGCGGCTGGTCTTCACCCGTCGGGCTGAAGCCGACCTTGCGGCTATTGGTGACTACATCGCGCTGCACAACCCGTTTCGTGTCGTGACGTTCATTCAGGACTTGCGCCGCGATTGCATGGAACTGCGCACCGTGCCGGAGCGGTATCCGCTCTTTGAGCGGCATCGATCCTCAGGCATTCGTCGGCGCGTCCACGGCAACTATTTGATTTTCTATCGCGTGAGCATCGACTCCGTGGAGATAGTTCACATCCTGCACGGTGCAACGGATATTGAAACGATCCTGTTTCCCGACAACTGACGGCAACCGCCTTGCCTTGACCCTGCCAAAACCCTGCCGCATGGTCCGCGCCCAATCGCGATCGCAACCGAGAGTTCCCTGTTGAACGACTATTTCCTGCTGCCGCTGGCCTCTCTGCCGTTCCCCAACATCAACCCGATCCTCATCCAGATCGGGCCGCTGGCGGTGCACTGGTACGGTGTCGGCTACATCGTCGGCATCCTGTTCGCCTGGTGGTACGCCAAGCGGCTCGCCGCCAACGCGAAGCTGTGGCCGAACGACGTCCTGCCTATGAAGCCGGAGGACCTCGACGATTTCATCGTCTGGGCGGCCATCGGCGTCGTGCTGGGCGGCCGCACCGGCTATGTTCTGTTCTACGACCTGCCGCGCTACCTCGCGCACCCGCTGGATATCTTCGCGGTCTGGCAGGGCGGCATGTCGTTCCATGGCGGCCTGCTCGGCGTCATACTGGCCATGACGCTGTTTTCCATCAAGCGCGGCATCCGCACCTGGTCGCTGTTCGATGTCGTGGCGGCTGGCGTTCCGGTCGGCCTTGGCCTGGTGCGCGTCGCCAACTTCATCAATTCCGAGCTCTGGGGTCGGCCGACGGACGTGCCCTGGGCGATCGAATTCCCCAATGGCGGGCCGTTTGCCCGCCATCCGAGCCAGCTCTACGAGGCCCTGCTCGAAGGTTTGGTGTTGTTCCTCGTCCTGCGCATCCTCACTCATTCGCGCCTCAAGCTGAAGACGCCGCGCTTCGTCGCGGGCGCCTTCCTCTGCGGCTATGGCCTGTCGCGCATCTTCGTCGAGTTCTTCCGTGAACCCGACCAGCAGCTCGGCTATCTCCTCGGCACGAACTGGCTGACCATGGGCATGATCCTGTCGTCGCCAATGGTGCTGGTCGGCATCTGGGCGATGGTGACCGCCAAACCGGTGCCGCAACCGCAGCCCGCATGACACGGCTGAAGACCCGCATCGTCGACCTGATCGAGGCGTTGGGGCCGCTTCCCGTCAACGAATACATGGCGCTGTGCCTGTTCGACCCGCAGGATGGCTACTACACGACGCGCGAGCCCTTCGGCGTGGCCGGCGACTTCATCACCGCGCCCGAGATCAGCCAGATGTTCGGCGAACTCGTCGCCGTCTGGCTCTACCAGGCCTGGCTGGCCAGCGGCCGGCCGCTGCCTGTCACCATCGCCGAGATCGGCCCTGGCCGCGGCACGCTGATGAAGGACATGCTGCGCACGCTATCGCGGCTTGATCCCGAAATGGCCAACGGCGCCGCCTTCGCCATGATCGAGACCAGCCCACGCCTGACGGAGGTCCAGAAACAGACGCTTGGCGTGACACCCTTCGCGATCGGCTGGCACGAGACCATCGACACGTTGCGGCAAGTGCCGCTTTTCATCGTCGGCAACGAATTGTTTGACGCCGTGCCCATCCGCCAGTTCGTCCGCGCCGGTGCCGGCTGGCGCGAACGCATGATCGGTCTCGACGAGGCCAACGAGCTGCGCTTCTTCGCCGGCGCCGGTTCGGTCGACCCGACGCTGCTGCCCGCCGATGCCGCTGACGCGCCGCAAGGCGCGATCGTCGAGGTCGCTCCCGCCCGCGCAGCCCTCATGACAGCCATCGCTGAGCGCATCTCCAGGCATGGCGGCGCCGGCCTTTTCCTCGATTACGGCCACCTCCAGCCAGGTCTCGGCGACACGCTGCAGGCCCTGCGCAGGCACAATCACGAGGATGTGCTGGCCAATCCCGGCGCGGCCGACCTGACGACCCATGTCGATTTCGCCGCCCTTGCCGCAATCGTCCGCGCGCACGGTCTCGACGCCCATCTGTCGACGCAGGGCGACTTCCTGCTCGGCATGGGCATTCTCGAGCGTGCCGGCCGGCTCGGCGCCGATGCCGGCCAGGCGGCGCGCGACAAGATCGCGAACGACGTCGAACGGCTCGCCGGCCCGCAAGCGATGGGCGAGCTGTTCAAGGTGCTTGCGGTGCTGCCGCGCGGCGTGGCCGTCCCGCCCTTTGCCACGGCGGATTGACTTTTAGTCGCGGCCCCTCCCAATCTCCCGTCCGGCAAAGAGCGTCCGGCCCGCTGGCCGAACGCTGCCCTGCCTTCTTATCCACGAAGCACTTCTTCTTGACGAAACCGCCCACACAGACAACAACGCCCGCATGCTGAATCAGACCAAACCGGATCCCGTTCGGTCGCCCCTGCTGGACAAGGCGCGGGCGCAAGGCATCCGCCACGGCTATTTCACCCGCGTTGGCGGTGCCTCCAGCGGCATCTACCAGGGTCTCAACATCGGCACCGGATCGAGTGACGACCAGGCGCTGGTCGCCGAGAACCGCAGCCGCGTCGCTGCCTGGATGGGTGTGCCGGCGAGCCATCTGTTGACCGCCTGGCAGATCCATTCACCCGACGTCATCATCGTGAACGAGCCCTTTGCCGGCGAGCGCCCCAAGGCCGACGCCATCGTCACCGACCGGCCGGGCATCGCCATCGGCGCCTCGACCGCCGATTGCGGTCCGGTGCTGTTTGCGGATGCTGAAAAGCGCATCGTCGGCGCCGCGCATGCCGGCTGGAAAGGCGCCTTCACCGGCGTGCTCGAAAACACCATTCTGGCCATGGAAAGCCTTGGCGCCCGACGCGAAAACATCGTTGCGGTGCTCGGCCCCTCGATCGGTCCCGAGAACTATGAGGTAGGGCCGGAATTCATCGCCCGCTTCGTCGAGGCCGATGCTGAAAACATCCGCTATTTCGCGCCCTCCGCCAACGCCGGCCATGCGATGTTCGACCTCAACCGCTACACGGTCGACCGGTTGGCCAAGGCCGGCGTGACGGCTGAAGGCCTCGGCCGCTGCACCTATGCCGAGGAAGATCTGTTTTACTCCTACCGGCGCACCACGCACCGCAAGGAGCCCGATTACGGCCGGCAGGTTTCGGCAATCGTTTTGGAGAGGGAATAATGGCGCTGCATTTTGAACGTTCGGAATTCGACGCGCGGCGCGACCGGCTGATGATCGAGATGGCCGAGAAGAAGCTCGATGCCATCCTGCTGTTCGCACAGGAAAGCATGTACTGGCTGACCGGCTACGACACGTTCGGCTTCTGCTTCTTCCAGTGCCTGGTGGTGAAGGCCGACGGTTCGATGGTGCTTTTGACCCGCTCGGCCGATCTGCGCCAGGCGCGCCAGACCTCGATCATCGACAACATCGTGCTGTGGACCGACCGCAATGGCGCCAATCCGGCGGTCGACCTGCGCAATCTGCTCAACGAACTCGACCTGCTCGGCGCCCGCATCGGCGTCGAATACGACACCCACGGGCTGACCGCCTATAATGGCCGCCGGCTGGACGAGCAGTTGCAGACCTTCGGCCAGATCGCCGATGCGTCCGGCATCGTCGGCCGGCTGCGGCTGTTCAAGAGCCCGGCCGAGATCGCCAAGGCCGAGAAGGCCGCCAATCTCTCCGACGACGCATTGGACGCGGCCTTGCCGCTGATCAAGCAGGGCGGCGACGAAGCGCTGATCCTGGCCGCCATGCAGGGTGCGATCTTTGCCGGCGGCGGCGACTATCCGGCCAACGAGTTCATCATCGGCTCCGGCGTCGATGCGCTGCTGTGCCGCTACAAGTCCGGCCGCCGCAAGCTCACCAAGAACGACCAGCTGACGCTCGAATGGGCTGGCGTGTTCAACCACTACCATGCGCCGATGATGCGCACGGTGCTCACCGGCAAGGTCTCGAAACGCCATCAGGAGCTGTTCGACGCCGCCCGCGCGGCACTTCTGGCCGTCGAAAAGGCGATGACCCCGGGCAGCAGCTTCGGCGATGTGTTCGACGCCCACGCCCGCACCATGGAGACGCACGGCCTGACCAAGCACCGGCTGAACGCCTGCGGCTATTCGGTCGGTGCCCGCTTCACGCCGTCCTGGATGGACATGCCGATGTTCTATCAGGGCAACCCCGAGCCCATCGCGCCGAATATGACGCTGTTCGCCCACATGATCATCATGGATTCCGACACCGAGACGGCGATGACGCTTGGCCGCACCTACCTGACCACCGAATCCCAGCCGAAGCCGCTGTCCCGCCATGATCTCGACTTGATCGTACAGTGAATCCATAATGGGAGGCGTTCTTCGCCAAGGAGTTAGAAGGCAAATGAGACGATCGCATGTGACGACCGTGTCATTGCTTGTGGCATTGGCTCTTGCCGCCTGCACCAACGCAAAGGACGTTCTTGAACCGTCTGCCATCACGCCGCCAGCGACGCCAGCCACCCAGGGCAGCGCCGCCCCGTCGCCGGCCGACCCCGCCACGACCATTGCGGGCGCTCCTGCGACCACCACCACACCGGTCACGCCGGCCCAAAGCGCTGCCATCCTGTCGAAGACCCGCCTGCAGATCGCGCCGATCGTCGGCGCTTCGGTGGAAGCCGCGACGCCGCTGACGGCGGAACTGCAGACGCGCGCCAGGCAGCGCGGCATCACGCTCGCCGGCAGCGCCGATCAGACCCCGACCCATGTGCTGAAGGGTTACTTCTCGGCGATGTCGGAAGGCAAGGACACCACCGTTATCTACGTCTGGGATGTCTATGACCCGGCCGGCAATCGCTTGCACCGCATCAACGGCCAGCAGAAAGCGCCGTCGGGCAATTCCGGCGATAGCAGCGGCGGCGACAGCTGGAAGGCGGTCTCGCCGGCCACCATGCAGGCGATCGCCGACCAGACCATCGACCAGTTCGCGGCCTGGCTCAGCGGCAAGGCAGGCTGAGGGTGTTGCCGGCTGGCGATGGCGCGATGCTTTCTTGAGATTAGCTGGCGGATTCCCGATCTCGGCGCTTGCAATACCGGCACGGGCCGCTAAAAGCCCGGTTAAAGGGCGCAGGCGAGTCCGTCAGGTCTCTCTATCCTCCACCAGGAACGCTGCATGAAACTCTTCGCGGGCAATTCCAACAGGGTGCTGGCCGAAGCGGTCGCCCGCTATCTCAACATCCCGCTGGGCAAGGCCACTGTCAGGCGCTTCGCCGACCAGGAAATCTTCGTCGAAATTCAGGAAAACGTGCGCGGCGAGGATGTCTTCATCCTGCAATCGACCTCCTTCCCGACCAACGATCACCTGATGGAACTGCTCATCATGATCGATGCCTTCATGCGCTCGTCGGCCAAGCGCATCACGGCGGTGATTCCCTATTTCGGCTACGCCAGGCAGGATCGCCGCGCCTCCGGCCGCACGCCGATCTCGGCCAAGCTGGTCGCCAACATGATCACCCGCGCCGGCGTCGACCGCGTTTTGACGCTCGACCTGCATGCTGGACAGATCCAGGGCTTTTTCGACATCCCGACCGACAATCTGTTTTCGGTGCCGGTCATGGCTCGCGACGTTAAGGCGAAATACAAGCAGCTCGGCAATGTCGTGGTGGTATCGCCCGATATCGGCGGCGTGGTGCGCGCCCGTGCGCTGGCCAAGCGCTTCGACGCGCAACTGGCCATTGTCGACAAGCGCCGCGAGCGTCCGGGCGAATCGGAAGTCATGAACATCATCGGCGCCGTCGCCGGCAAGGATTGCTTGCTGATCGACGACATCGTCGATTCCGGCGGCACGCTGTGCAATGCCGCCGATGCGCTGCTGGCCAACGGCGCCACCAGTGTCACCGCCTATATCACCCACGGTGTCTTGTCTGGAGGCGCTGTCGCCCGCATCAGCAGCTCGAAGCTGCAGGAACTGGTGATCACCGATTCCATCCAGCCGACGCAAGGCGTGCTTGACGCCCCCAACATCCGCGTCATCTCGATCGCCGATCTGATGGGCGAAGCCATCTCGCGCACGGCGACCGAGGAATCGGTGTCGAGCCTGTTCGACTAGAGCAGTTCACCGTTTCACGGAAATGGCGAACCGCGCTAACTCTTTGTTTTGACGCAATTCCCTAGGGAAAGCGCTACGCGCTTCCCGGGAAAACCGTTTCACACTTTTTCCTGGAATTGCTCCAGGCCAGCGTGGCTCAGCCTTCGAAGTAGCCGGGACGATCGAGGTCGGCAATCAACCCTGGCTGCTTCGGCTGCCATCCCAGCACTTGTCTTGTCTGCTCGCCCGAACTCGGCCAGTCCAGGCCAAAGAAGTGGGCAAGGAAGCCGAAATGATCGGCCGCTTCCTCGCGGGTCTTGGACACCACCGGCAGGTTCAGGCGGCGGCCGATGATCTCGGCGATCTCCCGCGTCGGCACGCCCTGATCGGCGACGGCATGGTATCTGGCTCCGCCAACTCCTCTTTCCAGCGCCAGTCTGAACAGCGTGGCGGCATCAAGCCGGTGCACTGCCGGCCAGCGGTTCATTCCGTCGCCGATATAGGCCGAGACACCCTTCTGACGCGCGATGCCGATCAGCATCGGAACGAAGCCGTGATCGCCATCGCCGTGCACGGATGGCGAAAGGCGCACGGTCGAAGCGCGCACCCCACGCGTCACCAAGGCTTCGGCCGTCACTTCCGAAGCGCGGGGATAGGAGGCGGAGGTGGGCATTGGATCATTGTCCTCGGTCGCAATGCCACCTGTCCTCACCAGTGCCAGCCCAGAGGTGACGAGCAGCGGCCGCTCGGAGCCTTCGAGCTCCGCGCCGAGTGTTTCGATGGCGCGCCGGTCGGCCTCGCAATTCGCCGCGAATCTAGAGAAGTCGTGGTTGAAGGCGGTGTGGATGACGCCATCCGATTGGGCCGCTCCGCTGCGCAGGCTTTCCAGGTCCTCGATATCGCCGCGATGCGCCTGTGCACCAACTGCGACGAGCGAATGGGCTCCCGCATCCGAACGGGCGAGGCCAAGCACCTGATGGCCCGCTCCAACGAGCTCCCGCACAACGGCGGAGCCGACAAAACCGGTGGCACCGGTCACAAATACACGCATGGCAATTTCTCCTTTGTTTCGTTCGGGGCTGCACGGGCAACCCGTAGCCAAAGGAGATAGAGGGTTGAGGTAATACGATCTATGCTGTAAAGTCCGTATTATCTTCGCAATCGTCCGGAATGCCCATGGATCCGCTCTCAGACGTGCTGTCGCTGCTGAAGCCGCGCAATTACCTCTCCGCCGGCCTGGAGGCCGGTGGCGACTGGTCGATCCAGTTCCCCGACCAGCAGGCAGCCATCAAATGCGGTGCCGTGGTGTCGGGCCGATGCTGGCTGTCGGTGGAGGGCGTCGCGGATGCGGTCCGGCTGGAGACGGGCGACTGTTTCCTGCTGCCGCGCGGACGTCCTTTCCGCCTTGCCAGCGACATGGACCTGCCCCCTGTCGACGCCCGCACGATCTTTTCCCCTGCCCGCACCGGTGGCATCACGTCGCATAATGGCGGCGGCGATTTCCTTCTCGTCAGCAGCCGCTTCGCCCTGTCCGGCGACCATGCCGGCATCCTGTTGCGGATGCTGCCGCCCATCGTCCACATCCGCAGCGAGCCCGACCATTCGGCGCTGCGCTGGCCGGTGGAGCGGATGATGCAGGAGCTGCGTGAGCGGCGACCGGGCGGCTTTCTCATCGTCGAGCACCTCGCCCACATGATCCTGATCGAGGCCCTGCGCCTGCATATGGCGGAGGGCTTGCGAGGCGGCGTCGGCTGGCTGTTTGCGCTGGCCGACAAACAGATCGGCGCGGCGATCGGTGCTATGCACGACGATCCGGCGCATGGCTGGACTTTGCAGGCGCTGGCGGAGCGCGCCGGCATGTCGCGGTCGACTCTTGCCCTGAAATTCAAGGCGATGGTCGGCGCTTCGCCGATGGACTACCTGACACGTTGGCGCATGCTGCTGGCCGGCGACAGGCTGGCGAGTTCCAGCGATCCTGTTTCCGTTATTGCGCTCTCGCTCGGCTACGAATCCGAAAGCGCCTTCAGCACCGCCTTCAAGCGGGTGATGGGCTGTTCGCCACGGCAACATGGCCGTGGTCGGTCATCGGCTGCCGCCTCACATGGCGAGGTCGAGATCATCCGCGCCAGCCTGCCCGAGCCGGTCGCGGGTTGAAAAGTCGCGCATCGCCGAAATCACGGGCTTTCCAGACGAAGCGAACCGCTTGGCCGACGTATGCCTTCGCCGCTGTCGCGCGCACCGCGCATATAGCCGCGCGGCGAGGAGCCAAGCATGCGCTTGAACATGGTGATGAAGGCCGGCACGCTGTCATAGCCGAGATCGAGCGCCACCCTGGTGATCGGCTCGCCATCGGCCAGCCGCGGCAGCGCCGCGAACAGGCAGGCCTGCTGGCGCCATGTCGACAGCGACAGGCCGGTCTGGCGTTGGAAGGCGCGGGTGAAGGAGCGGCGGCTCATCCCGGCGGCATCGGCCCATTCGTCGATCGTCGCATGCGGCGAAGGTGCCGCCACGAAACGCCGGCAGAGCGCCGCCAGCCTGGGATCGGACGGGAACGGCAGGCCAAGCGGCCGTTCCGGCAGGGTCGGGATTTCATGCAGCAGGAGATTCATGATCAGCCCGCCACGTCCCTCCAGCACGCCGCCTTGCGGCAGCTTTTCGGATTCCACGATCAGGCTGTGCATCAGGTCGGTGACGCCGACGACGCGCAAGCCTTCCGGCAACCCGGGAATAGATTGCGGCATGACATAGACCGAACGCATCGAGACATCGCCCAGCATCTCGACGGAATGCTCGGTGCCGGCCGGAATCCACATCGCGTGATCGGGTGGCACCATCCAGCGTCCATGCCGCGTCGTCACCAGCACGACGCCGACCAGCGCATGCAGCAGCTGGCTGCGACTGTGGCGGTGTTGCGGCACATGGTAGCCATCGGGATATTCCGTCGGCAACGCCACCGCCGGTCCGGACGCTTGTTCCAGCCACTGCCACCGGCTCTCGTGCAACCGCCCGAGATCGGCATTGCCGGCGTGAAAGATTTCCTTGCCGTGCGGCATTGGTATGGCCCACTTGCGAAACTATTGGACCAAACCACGAAAGAAGTCGCCCCGCAAGCAGCTTATAAGGCAACCGTCCCTAAGGCGGCCCGCAGCAGCGCCCGCCAAGCTACCCGCGGGCGTGCCCGCCAAAAAGACCACGGAGCCTGCCTTGACCGATACGACAGCCGCCAGCGTCGCGCCACCAGCGACCGTCAGTCACGCTTCAGCCCAGGCGACGGCCTTCACCGTCATCCTGGCGGTGAGCTTCTGCCATTCCATCAACGACATCATGCAGTCGCTACTATCGGCCATCTATCCCTTGCTGAAAGAGAATTACGGCCTCGATTTCTGGCAGATCGGCCTCCTGACCTTCACCTTCCAGGTGACCGCGTCGCTGCTGCAGCCGGTGATCGGCATGATCACCGACAAGCGGCCGATGCCCTATTCGCTGCCCTATGGCATGGCGTCGTCGCTGATCGGCCTGATCGTGCTGGCCTATGCCGGGCACTATTCGCTGCTTCTGATCGGCGCCTCGCTGATCGGTATCGGCTCGGCGATCTTCCATCCGGAATCCTCGCGCATCGCCCGCTTCGCCTCCGGCGGCCGCTTCGGCCTGGCGCAGTCGCTGTTCCAGGTCGGCGGCAATTTCGGCCAGTCCATGGGGCCGCTGCTGGCTGCCTTCATCGTCGTGCCGTTCGGCCAGGCGAGCATCTCATGGTTCGCCGTCGGCTCGCTGATCGGCATCATCGTGCTGTGGCAAGTCGGCGGCTGGTACAGTCGCCTGCGCGCCGCACAGGGCAACCGCAAGGCGGCAAGCTTCGTCTCACCCTTCCCGCGCCGCAAGGTGATGTGGGCATTGGCGGTGCTGACGCTGCTGGTGCTGAGCAAGAACGCCTACATCGCCAGCCTTGCCAGCTACTACACCTTTTATTCGATCCATAAGTTCGGCGTTTCGGTGCAGATGTCGCAGGTCATGCTGTTCCTGTTCCTCGGCGCCTCGGCACTAGGCATCCTGATTGGCGGCCCTTTCGGCGACCGCTATGGGCAGAAGGCGATGATCTGGTTCTCGATCGTCGGCGTGCTGCCCTTCACCCTGGCCCTGCCCTACGCCAACCTCGAATGGACGATGGTGCTGACGGTGCTGATCGGCCTGATCCTGTCGTCGGCCTTCTCCAACATCGTCGTGTTTGCGCAGGAGTTGGTGCCGGGACGTGTCGGCATGATTGCCGGTATCTTCTTCGGCTTCGCTTTCGGCATGGGCGGCATCGCCGCCGCCGTGCTTGGCGTCGTCGCCGACATGAAGGGCATCGAGTTCGTCTTTCAGATCTGCTCGTATCTGCCGCTGCTCGGCCTGCTGACGGTGTTCCTGCCGAACATGAAGGAAGCGAGGAAGCCGGAGGCTGCGATCGCCTGATATCAGCCAGTCTTCAGGATTTCGACGTGAGGGCGTGGCAGCGGCCACGCCCTCAACAATTCTTTCGTCATGCGCCAAGTATAAGCCTGTTATTGTTCGAAACACGTGCAACAAATGGCGCTGACGGCAGGGCTGAGTCAGTGAACGCCTTCAAGTTGAACATAAGGTACCGGGCTCGGCGCGACTGATCGATGCGCAGCGCTCCGAGTCAGGAAAGGCAATCTGTTATGTCCAGACTTAAAGGCAAGGCCGCGCTGATTACGGGTGGCACCAGCGGCATCGGCCTGGTGACGGCGCGACGTTTCATCGAGGAAGGCGCGCGTGTCGCCATCACCGGCACCAATGCGGGCCGTCTCGAGGAGGCGCGCAACATCTTGGGCGGCGATGTGCTTGTCATCGCCTCCGACGCCGGAGATGCCGCCGCCCAAAGCGACATTGCAGGGCGGATCGGGGAAACCTTCGGCAAGCTCGACGCTCTCTTCCTCAACGCCGGCATCGCCGATCTTCGTCCGCTTGGCGACTGGACCGAGGCAGCGTTCGACAGGAGCATCGATGTCGACCTCAAGGGGCCGTACTTCCTGGTCAAGGCGCTCGTTCCCCTGTTTTCGAACCCGTCATCGATCATCCTCAGCGGCTCGGTCAACGCGCATATGGGAATGGCAGGAACGCATGTCTATTCGCTGGCAAAAGCTGGCATGATTTCGCTGGCGCGAACGCTGTCGGGCGAACTGATCGGGCGCGGCATTCGCGCCAATGTAATCAGCCCTGGCCCGATCGACACACCGCTCAATGACAAACTTGGGCTGGATCCGGCAGCGGCGAAAGCCCGTGCGAAAGCGGTGGTCGGCCTGGTGCCTGCCGGCCGTTTCGGAACCGCCGAGGAAATTGCCAATGCCGTGGTGTTTCTGGCCTCGGACGAATGCCCGTTCATGGTCGGTGCGGAAATGCTGATCGACGGCGGCTTGAGCATCGCCTGAAATCGGCGGGGGCTTAGACAAAAGCACCCGCCTGATGGCGGGTGCTTTCGTCTGTGACGTCGAAATATCCTACGCCTTGAAGAAGGCCAGCAGGTCGGCGTTGATGATATCGGCATGGGTCGTGGCCATGCCGTGCGGGAAGCCCTTGTAGACCTTGAGCTCGCCCTTCTTGAGCAGCTTGATCGCCAGCAGTGCGGAGTCGGCGATGGGGACGATCTGGTCGTCGTCGCCGTGCATGACCAGCACCGGCACGTCGATTGCCTTCAGGTCTTCGGTGAAGTCGGTCTCCGAGAACGCCTTGATGCAATCGTAATGCGCCTTGGTGCCGCCCATCATGCCCTGGCGCCACCAATTGTCGATGACACCTTGCGAGACTTCCGCGCCCGGGCGGTTGAAGCCGTAGAACGGACCGGCCGGAACGTCGCGGAAGAACTGGGCGCGGTTGGCCGCCTGCGCCGAGCGGAAGCCGTCGAAAACCTCGAGCGGCAGGCCGCCGGGATTGGCCGCGGTCTTGAGCATGATTGGCGGCACCGCGCCGATCAGCACCGCCTTGGCGACACGGCCGCCGGCGCCATACTGGGCGACATAGCGCGCCACTTCGCCGCCACCGGTCGAATGGCCGACATGGATGGCGTCCTTGAGGTCCAGATGCGCCGCCAGTGCCGCGACATCGGCGGCATAGGTGTCCATCTCGTTGCCGATATCCGTCTGGGTCGAGCGGCCGTGACCGCGGCGATCATGGGCAATGACGCGGTAGCCCTTGGACAGGAAGAACAGCATCTGGGCGTCCCAGTCGTCGCTGCTCAATGGCCAGCCGTGATGGAAGACGATCGGCTGACCGGTCCCCCAGTCCTTGTAGTAGATCTGCGTTCCGTCCTTGGTGGTGATCGTGCCGCTGCCGGAGCCGGGCTTGGATTGCGAGGCTTGGTTCATCTCAATCTCCTTCTCTTGTTGTCACGATAATTAATATCGCAATATCGACAGGCCTAGCGCAGCTCGAACCCCTTGTCCACGGACAATATGTATCGCGATATCATTTTTCGTGGTATACACTTGACGCCTGTATTGGCCAGAAGGAATACGCCGTGCCTCTCCCGTTGGACAATCAACTCTGTTTTACGCTCTACGCCACCAGCATGGCGATCAACCGCACCTGATATCGGCGACGACGCGCTCGCCGAGCGTGATGACGAAATAGTAGCGGACCGGCCGATGCCGCCGCCAGCACCGCGGCCATCGCCACCAGGGCGGCGAAATATTCGGCGATGAAGATGGTGTTGGCCGACGAGAAACCATGATCGATCATGCGCCGCACGGCCAGCGGCAGCGCCAGCGTCGTTGCCGCGGCGATGACCAGCGAAATGAGCGCGCCGACGACCAGCGTGCGATAATGCCTGATGTACGGGAACAGGCGCCTGAGCGGCTTGAGCGAGCGCCGGCGCTCGTCTGCGCTGCTGGGTTGCGCCATTCTCACGTTTCCTCTAGCCGGCTTGGGCCATGCGCCTCAATATGCACTTGCCGCGGCCTTGTGATTCAATTCCGGCTGATGTATAGGCTCGCCGACCGTTTTAGAAGCCGTGGCTCCTCAATAGCTGTGGCTTCGAGTTTTAAAAAGGGGCGCATCGACGCAGGCTTATGCCCGTCGGCGGCGCCGGCAAGCCAGGAACCGAACCATGAAGACCGACATCCATCCCGATTACCACACCATCAAGGTCGTCATGACCGACTGGCACCGAATACATGACCCGTTCGACCTGGGGCAAGGAAGGCGATACGATGAACCTCGATATCGACCCGACCACCCATCCGGCCTGGACCGGCGGCCAGCAGACCCTGCTCGATCGGCGGCGGCCGCCTGTCGAAGTTCAAGAAGCGTTTCGAAGGTTTCGGCCTCTAAGCCCGACGACCTTTTTCGCAGATCGGAAACCCGCCTTCGAGGCGGGTTTTTTGTTGACTGCGGATAACTCACAGCACGAGGGTCAACATTGCTGGCGAGAGGGAGGCAACATGCTGAAGTTCGACGATGCACGATGGTCCGGCCTCAAGGGTGGATACAAGGTTGTCTATGATCCACGACCGGCCTTGCGAGCGCTGGCTCTCCGTTACGATGACAAGGCTGTCTGGGACGAACTCTGGAACGAATTGCATCACCAGGGCGATGTAGGTGACGCGTCTTACGCGGCGATCCCGGAAATCATCAGCATCTCCACAGAACATGTCCCAGCAAATTGGGGAGCCTACGGTCTGGCCGCGACCATCGAGGAAGCGCGATTGTTCGACAACCGAAACCCGCCGATCCCGGATTGGATCGAACCGCACTACAAAGCCGCTTGGCAGACGCTCTTTAAATTGGCTTTGCGGGATCTGGAAACTCAGACTGACCAAACCAGCGTGACCTGTGCCTTGGCTGTTGTCGCGCTCCATCGCGGTATGCTCGGCCTTGCCCGAATGGTGATGTGCACGGAGGACGAGCGCGCGGAAATGCTCCGGAGTTATCTCGGCCGCTAGCCCTACCCGTCCAACAATTCCCGCAGCGCCATCCGCTTGTAGGCGGCGACCAGCCTGTCGCCCTCCTGCCTGTCGACCGAGATCGCCAGCCGCACGGCGGCCTCGCCCATCTGCCAGACCAGAAACGCCGTGGTTTCCAGCGCCGCCGGATCGGCAGCCGGCCGCAACCGCTTCAGCACCGCGGTGAGGAATTCGGCATTGGCCCGGCTGTCGGCGAGTTCGAGCTGGCGCAGCGCCTTGTCGGCCTGCGTGCCTGACCAGATGTCGCGCATCACCGGCTCGGCCAGGAACAGCCCGTAGTAGATATCGACCAGCTCCGAAAACGCCCGTCGCAGGCCTTCGGCGTCGCCGACGTCGGCGAGTGCCGCCGAAATGCAGGCCTGGCTTTCGGCGGTGTAGCGCTCGGCCAGCGCCCAGATGATCGCCCGCTTGTCCGGAAAGAACTGGTAGAGCGAGCCGATCGACACCCCTGCCCGCTCCGCCACTTCACCCATGCGCATGGCGTCGCTGCCTTGCTCGGCGATCA
>NZ_JBHUGY010000067.1:0-5351 GCF_042682105.1 Mesorhizobium calcicola | reverse complement strand
GCGTCCACTGACACGGGAAGAGGGAACCCTCCACGCTATGATATGAGATTACATAAAATCGCCTGAAGGATATCCCTCCGCGTCCTCCAGCCATGTCACGAGGTCGTGGCCGTTGAGATGGAGGCAGATCGAACCGCGACGAAGTACAGGTCGTGCTGCGGCTGGTGATGGCTTCCGCAGCGCCTAGGAAGTCGGACAGCCCGGCCTCATTGGTGACGACACTTCTCCGTCGATGATGCGCTCTCGACTCGAGATCCGCAAGCGGCCTTGGGCGAGGTCGCTGTCCAGTCGAGGCTCGGCAGGGTGAGAATGCGCACACCGCCGGCATCATCTTGACGATCTGGGAACGTACCCGTCGAATTCACCTCATGATACCAGCCCTCGCCTTCGGGAGTTTTTCTCAACAGGGTAGGCATCGAGGCTCGTGAACTTCAAATGCTCCCCCGGCAAGCTTACGTCATGAAAAACGCCCCGCAACTCGAATTTGATCTTCAATACCGCAGGATTGCCTTCCGTTTCCGTTAGCGGTTAATGAAATACTTCGCCGCGACTAAGCATTCGCACTAAAGTCAGTCCTTTAGCAGCGTGCCAAGTCCTCCCGCGCCTTGGAGATGCCAAATGCGCATGTCGTTGCTCTTTCATTCCACTACGCTCCACAGATCAGATTGTGCATGCCTCTGCGATTCACGACGGCGCCACGAAGGGGCGAGGTTCGCGGCGATTACGGCAGCGCTCGAAGCATGTCGGCGTTGATGAGAGCGACGGCAAAGCGATCATTCCACATATCTTGGGTCAAGGGTGGCATTTGTGCGGCGGCAAATTTGCTTCCATTGAACGCGGCGCCAGTCAAACGCGCCCCGAGGCCGCTTTGGGCCTGCCTGCCCACTCATGCTGGCTTTGGCAAAACGCAGGATCGATTTGATCAATCTGTTGCTGGACGTGGGAGCAAATCCAAATTAGCACCGCGTCCGCGAAAACGCCCTCATATTGCGTCGGATCCGGTTGCCTCGATTGCGTGGAGGGCCCTCGTGGGCCGGCGCTGGACGTTGAATGCGAAGAAAAAGGACGGAAGACACCGCTACATCTGGCAAAATTCACGGGGCAACGCGATGTCGCTGGCTATCTCCTAGCACGGCGTCGTCTTGCCCACCACCTGCTCGATCTCGATGAAGTTGGCTACTGGCGATGTCGGAAAAGGCCGAACCTACTTCAACCGACTGTGCGCCGGAGTGCCACAATTGCCGGAGCCACAGGGAGGGGACCAAGACGGGGCCGAACTTGTGGAGTGTCGTCGGCCGCGATAAGGCCTCTATGGCAGAAAATGCGTTTCCCGACGCCTTGCTCGGCTGGGAAGGCGTGTGGACGTACGGAGGATCTGAAAAGATATTCTTCGGACAATGCCTCACCACGCGGGCGTTTACATGGAGACGCCTGGTGTTCCGGCGAGACGGAACGAATAGACGTAATTGCCTACTTGCGCAACTCAGTGACAAACGATCCGCTGCCCAGAAACCCTAGCCCCTCCCCAAAGGAGGGACCCCGACTCGGTAAGGAATGGGTAGACGGGCGCGAAACGGCCCGCCTAGGGCTGTTCAATATGACTCGCTAACAGATGGCTCGTTGCCATTCCCGCGTCGATGACGTTCACGAAAGTGGACTGGTTCATTTAGGGACTTCGTAAGTAATCAGCGGCAATTAATCTGGTGTCTCTTGAAAAAACGTAAAACCGTGATCCGTATATGGGCGACGGATTGGCTCAAACGTAACGTTGGACTATGCGCGCCCAGGAGGAAGCCCTGAACTGACGTCAGGGGACCGCGCCAGAAACGGGCAGCTTTTGATCAGCCCCGGCCGGTGGCGAAAAAATCGGATTTGGCCCAGCACCCCAGCTATACTAGGACCAAGGCGGACAAATGCCTGTCCGCGCCTGTTCGGTTGTCATCTGCCCGGCGGATTGCGGCGTTGCAGCTCCTCACCGCGCAAGTGTATCACCGGTCCCCGACGGTCCTTCGGCCATTGATTCAAGAATACGACGCCTCCCGACACCGAGTTGAGTGGGGTTCACGGTCTTGGTCTTAACCGCACGGGGCAAGGAAAGCCAGATGGTCATTGTTACCTCCCTGGGGTTGCAAGGTGATTCCGCTCACAACCACCGCGCACACGAAGCTCCCGAGTTCAGCCCAGTGTCAGACCTCAAGAGGTCTTGAGTTGACTCATATGAGCAGGACCGCAGTATGAATACTGCTCGAATCGTGCTGAGAGGGCCACCTGCGACAGTGCTCACGGAAACGCTGCTGGGCGCTGTGGTCTGGGCTGATACGGACATCAAGTTTCGCTCAAGCTGTTGTCGCGGGGCGAAGTGATAGCGCGCTCGCACGCTTTCCGGCCTTAAGAACACACCCCAACGGAAGACCCGCAGCCGACTGACTTCCGTATTGCCCACGAAGACAAGTCTGTCCCAGGATAGTCGCACGCCTTCATTAGACAGAGTGGGACCAAACACACCCTCCGTATGTTTAGTGTTGAGAGAGATCGCCAATGACAAGTGGCTCCGTCATGTCACACTGTTCGTAGGGCGTTCGACATGGGAACAGCTTGTCGTCGTGTGACGGAATCAGCGGCTGGTCTTCCTTGGGGTTTCTGTGTTTTTTTTGTTCTTAAGCCGGAAAGCGAGCGCGATACAATTCGCCCGCAAAGATTGCGAACGTTCCGATCAGCCAGACCACCGCCAGCAAGCGTTCCGTGAGCACGTCGCAGTGGCCTCAGCACTTCGTCTACTGCGGCCTGCATCAGATCAACTCAAGACCTTGGTCTGACTGGGCTGAACGTCGGGAGCTTCGCGCGGTGGACGCGGATCAATCAACTTGCAACCCCAGGGAGGTAACAAATGACCAGTCTGGCTTTCCTTGCCCCCGTGCAGGTTAAGACCAATGACGTGAGACGCGACATCAACTCGGTGCGGGAGGCGCTCGTATTCTTCTGGAATCAATGGCCGAAGGCCCGTCGGGGACGGTATACAGCTGGCGGTGAGTGAGGAGCTGCAACGCCGCAATCGCGGGCAGATGACAACCGAACAGGCGCGACAGGCATTTGTCGGCTTTGCAGGATAGCTGGGGTGCTGGCCAAATCCGATTTTTCGCCACCGGCCGGGGCTGATCAAAAGCTGCCCGTTTCTGGGCGCGGTCCCTGACTTCAGTTCAGGGCTTCTCCTGGGCGCGCATAGTCCAACGTTACCGTTGAGCCAATCCGAATCGGCCCATATACGGATCAACGGTTTACGTTTTTCAGAGACCCAGATGAATTGCCGCTGGAACTGTACGAAGTCCCTATAAGGAACCAGTCACTTTCGTGAACGTCATCGACGCGGGAATGGCAATCGAGCCATCTGTTAGCGTCATATTGAAAGCCATAAGGCGGGGCCGTTTCGCGCCGTCTACCCAGTCTTACCGAGTCGGGTCCCTCCGCTTTTGGGGAGGGGCGAGGGTTCAGGGCAGCGGGATCGGTTTGTCACTGAGTGTGCGCAAGTAGGCAATTACGTCTATTCGTTCCGTCTCGTCCGGAACACAGGCGTCTCCATGTAAACGCCCGGCGTGGTGAGCATTGGTCCGAAGAGATATCTGTTCAGATCCTCGTACGTCCACACGCCTTTCCAGCCGGAGCAAGGCGTCGGAGTAACGCATTTTTGCCATAGAGGCCTTATCGCGGCGACGACACTCCACAAGTTCGGCCCCGTCTTGGTCCCTCCCTGTGGCTCGGCACTGGGGCACCCGGCGCACAGGCGGGTGAAGTAGGTTCGGCCTTCTCGACATCGGCAGTAGCCAACTTCATCGAGATCGGAGCGGGTGGGCAAGACGACGCCGTGCGATAGGAGATAGCCAGCGACATCGCGTTGCCCCGTGAATTTTGCCAGATGGAGCGGTGTCTTGCCGTCCTTTGTCTTCGCATTCACGTCAGCGCCGGCCTCGACGAGGGCCTTCACGCAATCGAGGCAACGGATCTGACGGCAATATGGAGGGCGTTTTCGCGGGCGCGGTGCGAATTTGGATTTGCGCCCCCGTCCAGCAACAGATTGATCAAATCGATCCTGCGTTTTGCCAAAGCCAGCATGAGGGCAGGACCCAAAAGGGCGCGTCGGGGCGGCGTTGACGTCGGCGCCGCGTTCAATGAGCAATTTTGCCGCCGCAAATTGCCCACCCTTGACCGCAAGATATAGTGGAGTCGCTTTGCCGTCGCTCTCATCAACGCCGGCACCTGCGTCGAGCGCTGCCGTAATCGCCGCGACATCGCCCTTCGTGGCGGCGTCGTGAATCGCAGCGGCATGCACAATCGGGATCTGTGCGAGCAGTAGTGGAATGAAGAGCAACGACATGCGCATTTGGCATCTCCCAAGGCGGACGGGAGGACGTGGCACGCTGCGAAAGGACTGCAGTAGTGTAGTGCGAAGTGGATGCTTAGTCGCTGCCAAGTGTATTTCAGTAAGCTCGCTAACGGAACGGAAGCGCATCCTGCACGGTCAATTTGAATCTCAAATCAAGAGTTGCGTGGGCGTTTTCATGCAGATAAGCTACTGCAGCGCGTGAGGAGCAGGTGGAAGCAGGTTGGAGTTCATCCGAGCCTCTGATGGCCTAGACTGGTGGACGAAACCTCCCGAAGGCGAGGGCTTGCTGCTTACACTGAGTGTGCAGCAATTCGACGTGGTATCGTTCCCAGATCGTCAGGATGCCGGCGGTGTGCGCATTCTCACCCGCCGAGGCCTCGACTGGACAGCGACCTCGCCAGGGCCGCTGCGGATCTCGAGGTCGAGAGCGCCATCATCGACGGAGAGTGATCGTCACCAATGAGGCGGGGCTGTCCGACTTCGAGGCGCTGCGGAAGGCCATCACCAGCCGGCAGCACGACCTGTACTTCGTCGCGGTTCGATCTGCTCCATCTCAACGGCCACGACCTCCGTGACATGGGCTGGGAGGACCGGGGGAGATCCTTCAGGCGATAGTCCCGAAGCCGGCCGGATCCAATTCAGCCAAGCTCTGCCCGGAGATGCCAAAGCCATCTTCGATCTGGTCGACAAGGCCGGACTTGAGGGCATGGTACGGAACGATACGGGAAGCTTTCTCATTTTGCCCACGAAAACTCAATGAAATCAACGATTTTAGACGCCCTCGTGTGTTCGGCATCACCGCTTGCGCGAACGCTTGATCAGCCGCCAACTGCACTCGTCGTCATCTTCCTCGCTCCTGTTTCCACGCCGCTCCGGAGCACTGGCCCACCTTCCGCGTCGGCAATGCCAGCTTCCGGCGCGGCCCTCGCCTGCAAAAGCAGAAACACCACTGTCATTCGGCTGCTTGCTTCTG
>NZ_JBHUGY010000066.1:0-113651 GCF_042682105.1 Mesorhizobium calcicola | reverse complement strand
CGGCCGGTCGGGACCGTCACCTGGAACACCTTGCGGTTCACCTTGCCCTTCAGCTCGATCAGGCTGACGCCGGTGATCAGCTGGCCGTTGCCGGCGGTGGTGATGTTCTGGACGTTGCAGATGTCGACGTCTTCCTGCTTGGTGCAAGCCTTGAACCAGCCTTGCGGAATCTGCTGTTGCTGCTGTGCGGAAGCAGCGGGAAGGCCCGCGCCCAGAAAGCCGACCACGCCAGCGGCCATGACCGACAGGCGGTACGCGTTGCTGTTCAGGCTCGTCATGTCGTGCACTTCCTCTCAAATGATCCCAGGACCGGCTTCTTCGCGCCGTGTGGTCCAGCTACCTGTTGCCGAAATGAGGCAACAGAATGACTTCGGAGGGCGTGTTACACTGCAAGCGATGTCGAATCCAGCCCGAGACTCGCAATTGTTGAACGCGTGATTGGCCGGCGCGCAGCTGCCTCATGCTAGGGTGCGCACCGAATCATCAAGCCGACCCAGTAAGGAGACGGTCATGGGCCGCGTTCTTGTTTGGCTGATCACCGCGATATCGTTTCTCGCTCTTTCGCATCAGCCGGCCGTTTCGGAGCCGAAGCACGCCATCGCCATGCAGGGCGAACCGGCGCTGCCGCCCGACTATGCGCATTTCGACTACGCCAATCCCGACGCGCCGAAGGGCGGCTCGATCACTTATTGCGTCGTCGGCAGCTTCGACAACCTCAATCCCTTCATCCTCAAGAGCCTGCGCACGACGGCGCGCGGCATGATGGATCAGAATTACGGGAATCTCGTCTTTGAGCCGCTGATGCAGCGCAACTACGATGAGCCCTTCAGTCTGTATGGCTTGCTTGCCGACACCGCTGACATGGATCCCGAGCGCAAGAGCATCGAGTTCCATCTCAACCCGAAGGCCAAATGGTCGGACGGTGAGCCGGTGACACCGGAGGATGTGCTGTTCACCTACGATGTCTATACCGACAAGGGCCGTCCACCTTACAGCGCCCGGATGAGCTTGATCGCCAAGCTCGAAAAGACCGGTGACCACAGCGTGCGCTTCACTTTCAACGACAAGGCCAATCGTGAGACGCCCCTGATCATCGCGCTGACGCCGATCGTGCCGAAGCATGCCTTCGACAAGGCGACGTTCGACAAGACGACGCTGAAGCCGCTGATCGGCAGTGGCCCCTACACCGTTGCGCAGGTGCAGCCTGGCCAACGCATCGTTTTCAAGCGCAACCCGGACTATTGGGGCAAGGACATTCCGGCCAAGCGCGGTTTTGACAATTACGACCAGATCACCATCGAATATTTTCTCAACGCCAACGCCAAGCTCGAAGCGTTCAAGAAAGGCCTTTGCGCCATCGACGACGACGGTGATCCGGTCAAGCGCGAGCGCGACCTCGATTTTCCGGCCTTCCACAAGGGCGACGTGGTCGCCGAGACCTTCGACACCGGCATTCCGCCGGTGGTGACCGGTTTCCTGTTCAACACGCGGCTGCAGAAGTTCGCCAACCCGATCGTGCGGCGTGCACTCGGCATGCTCTACGACTTCGAATGGGCCAACAAGAACCTGTTCGGCGGCAAATACGCGCGCGCGATGAGTTACTGGCAGAATTCCGAGCTTTCGGCGCTCGGTCATCCGGCAGACGACAGGGAAAAGGCGCTTCTGGCGCCCTACCCCGGCCGCGTCCCGGCCGATGTCATGGACGGCACGTACCGGCCTCCGGTCACCGATGGTTCGGGGCAGGATCGCAAGGTGCTGAAAGCGGCCTTCGATCTCCTGAAAAGCATCGGTTATCACGTGCAGGACGGGACAATGCTTGATCCCGATGGCCAGCCCTTCGGCTTCGAGATCCTGGTTGCTTCGCAGGATGAGGAGCGCCTCGCCGGCATCTATCAGCGCACGCTGGAGAAGATCGGCATCGACGTCACCATTCGCAGCCTTGACGGCGACCAGATCCAGTCGCGCAAGCAGCGCTTCGATTTCGAGGCTCTGATCGGATCGAGCGGCTTCAACAATTCGTTGTCGCCCGGCATCGAACAGCTTGGACGCTGGGGATCCGAAGCGGCCAAGGCCGAAGGCTCGTTCAATCTCGCCGGGGTCGCCGATCCGGCGGTGGACGCGGCGATCGACGCGATGTTGCGCGCCCGGTCGAAGGAAGACTATGTCGCTGCCGTCAGGGTTCTCGACCGGCTGTTGATCTCCGGCAACTACATGGTGCCGACGCAGTACAACACGCAGCAATGGATTGCCTACTGGAACTACCTGGAACATCCGCAAAAGACGCCCATATTTGGGTATCAACTGCCAAGCTGGTGGCGCAAACCGAACTAAAGGTTCAGGAGATCGAGATGAGCGAGCTGAACGCCATCACCGTCGATGTGGTGTCCGACGTCGTCTGCCCATGGTGCTTCATCGGCCAGAAGCGGCTCGACAAGGCGATATCAGCTGTCGGCGACACCGAGGTGCATGTCCGCTGGCGCCCGTTCCAGCTTGATCCGACCATTCCGCCGCAGGGCAAGGATCGCCATGAGTATATGCTGGCCAAGTTCGGCAGCGACGAACGCATCCACGAGATTCATGCCCGCATCGAACCGCTGGGCGAAGCCGAAGGTATTTCCTTCGCGTTCGGCGCCATTAAGGTGGCGGCGAACACATTGGATGCACACCGCCTGATCCGATGGGCGGGTGCTACCGGCGAAGCCGTGCAGAACCGGCTGGTGCGCCGCCTGTTCCAGTTGAATTTCGAGGAAGGCGCCGATATCGGCGACCATACCGTGCTGGTCGAGGCCGCGCGCGAGGCCGGCATGGACGCATCCGTGGTTGCCACGCTTTTGCCGACCGGGGCCGATGTCGAGGCGGTTCGCACCGAGATCGCCACCGCGTCGCGCATGGGCATATCAGGCGTGCCGTGCTTCCTGATCGAGGGCAAATACGCGGTCATGGGCGCTCAGGATGCGGATACCTTGGCCGATGCCATCCGCCAGGTGGCGGCTGCCAAGGCGCGCGGCGAACTGGAAGCGGTCGGCTGAGAGCAACCACTCCTTCCGCATGCGGAAGGAGCAGGCGTCACTTCACTGTCACCTTGGCCTTGCTGATAAAAAATCCATGGCCGTTTGTCGCCGTGCAGGTCAGCCCCTTGGTTGACGACTGGCACGAGAACGGCCCTGCGCTCCAGCTGTTGCCGTAGGCGAGCCTGGTGACATCGCTGCAGCAGGGTTGCTCGCCGGGGTTCTTGATCAGCGTTGCCGGCCCCTTGGGACCCAGGATGATGGTGACATAGCTCGGCTCGACCCGTGAGCAGCTCAGTTCCGGGCCGCCGTCCTGTGGCTCATAGGTGCTGGTGCCGCCCTTCGCCGTGTAGATGCAGCCAATGTTGCCGGACGGCGTGTTGAACTCGATCTGACCCTCAGCGCCCGCCGGGATGTTCTGCTCGGCGGCATGCGCCAGGGGCAGCCCGGCGAACAGGGACAGGATTGCGGCTGCGCGTACAAGCATTGGGAAGCTTCCTTGTTGGAGAACCGGACATGCATGGGTGCCGACAGTACCCGGCAAGGTTCAATCCCGATCGAAGGAATTGTCAAACGCGGTTCCTGATCTGACCCAACGAGGCAGGATGGCGCCGCCCGACGAAGTGGTGATCGACAGCTACGACGCTGCCGCAAAGACCATTTCCGGTCACTTCTCGGTCTCCGGCAAGGACGATGACGGCAAGCCGGTGAGCTCACGAACGGCACATTTTCAGGCGTTCAGATCGGTCCGCGGTAAGAAAATGGGCCGGCCCATACGATTTCAAGCTCACAAAACTGTGTAAAAAGATTCCCTTGGGGAAACTTCGTCGACAACCCCGTTCGCGCCGACAACGGTTTGAAATCAATGGCGATATTCTGATTTTTTCGATCGATCCGACGGCGGTTCCGTCCTGCGATCTGTTGCTTCACCGCAACGGCCGCCAGGCTAATCCGTTTGGCCAGCTTTAAAAATTAATAGAAAATGATCAATTGGTGTTACCATCCGTAACAAAACGAAAAAGGTTTGGGCGGGATCGTGATTCGGATCGGCAGACGATCGCAGGAGTCAGTACCGGATAGACTACACCGCGGCGCCGCAGCGCCGTCGCATTTGACGCCGGTATCCTCGATGCGCAGTTTCTGGGGGCTGATGAAGGCCTACTGGTTCTCTGAGCGCTGGAAGGAAGCCTGGACGCTTACTATCGTCATCGCTCTGCTGACGGCGCTTTCCAGCAAGGCCGGCGTCTGGTTTGCCCTGGCATTGGGCGAGTTGGGCAATTCGATTGCCTTCTTCCACGATGCAGCCAACACCAGCCCGCTGCAGGCAATTCTGACCAATGCCGGCATATTGGTTCTGTTGGTCGTGCTCAAGGATGCCGGCTTCACCGGCGTGCGTGGTCTTGTCTCGGCAACCCTGCACCGAAAGTGGCGTGGCTGGCTGAATAGCCAGTTCAACAAGGCTCTGCTCGACGGCAATCATACCCACTTCCATGCTCAGCATGGTTCAGCGGCCGGCGGTATCGTCGCGCCCGACAACATCGACCAGCGCATCCAGGAATCGATCAAGGACATGACGGGCGGGGCGATCGGTCTCGCCATGGGCGTTCTGGGTGTCGCGACCTCGCTCTATTTTATCGGCGAAAATCTGATCGGATCCTCGGTTGAGGTCAAAGGACTAGAGTTCCTCGGCGGTTATGGCAGCGCAGTGCTGGCCTTCCTCGCCGTCGCCATTTACGTGCCGCTGAACACTTGGATTGCGGTCAAGCTTGGCCGCTTGCTCGAGCGGCTCAATATCCGCATGCAGCAGGCCGAGGGCAGCTACCGCAGTGAACTGACGACGTTCCTGCGCCGCAGCTTCCATGTCGCCGCCTCGCATGGCGAAGATGTGCAAAAGTCGATGCACGACAAGCTCTACGTCGATATCGACAAGACTTGGGGCAAGCTCAATGTCGTCAACAGTAGCTACACGTCGTTCGAGCTGATCTACAACTTCCTCGGCGCCCGGATCGTCGCCTATGGTCCCGGTTTGGTGTCGTTCATACACAATCGCTTGGACTACAAGGGCTACATAACCGGCTCTGAAATGGTCGCCCAGCTGATCAGCCAGTGCTCGTGGTTCATCCATGTCATGCCCGCCATCGCCACGCTGCGCGCCAACAGCCAGCGTGTGACGGAACTGGCGAACGCGATCGAGAACGTCCAGCATCCGCAGGCGTTCTACAGCCAGACCGGTCAGTCCGACTTCCATTATGCCAGCCAGAACCCGGTTTTCGGCCTCACCATCCAAAAGCTCGAACTGGCGCATCAGGGCGAGGACGCCACGCCGTTCCTCAGTGCTGCCAATTTGCGCTTCCGGCGCGGCGAGTGGACGTTCCTGAAAGGCGAATCGGGTTGCGGCAAGACTTCGCTGATCAAGGCGATCAACGGCCTGTGGCCCTATGGCCATGGCACCATCGTCTTCCCCGAGGGGGTGAAGAGTTTCTATGCCGCCCAGGAGGTCAAGCTGCAGCAGGTGACGCTGAAACAGCTGGTCTGCCTGCCGGGCTCCGAGCACGACCATAATGATGCGCAGGTCGCGGCGGCGCTGTACAAGGCCGGGCTTGGCGACTTCATCTCGCATATGGCCGACGAAAGCCGCGAAGGCAAAAGCTGGGACCAGGTTCTGTCGGGCGGCCAGAAACAGAAGCTGGTGGTGGCTCGCATCGTGCTGCAGCAGCCGGGGCTGCTGTTCCTCGACGAGGCGACCGGCGCGCTCGACCCGGAGGGCAAGATTGCCTTCCACCAGGCCATCAAGGACAACTGCCCCGATGTCACGGTGATCAGCGTCATGCACGAGGCGGTGGCGCCGAGATCGCTGACCGGCAGCGAATTCTATCACAGCATCGTCGCGATCGCCGACGGCGTCGCCACCAAGAAGCCCCTGGTTCCGACCCTGCCTGTCGAACTCACCACCATTCTCGCCCAGCCAAGGCCGCCCGTAGAGGACAAATGGCTGCGCTTCCCGCGCCGGCTGAAGCAGAAGTAGCGACGCCTGAATCTCGGCCAGCCGCGTCATGCGGCGGCCGCTGATCACAGTCTCGCGATCAAAGCCATTCGGCACTCTTTTCCCGCCTCACTGCGATTGACTCGGCAAGGCGCGCTCCTATGTTGCGCCGGCTTGCAGACAGTCAAACGCGAACCCGCAAGCGGAAAGGTCACCGCGCCATGCCTGGCGATAGTCACAGTCGAACGCAACCGCCGTCCGCCTAGACGTGACCTCTGATGGTTCATGTCCTGCCGGACGGCAAGGAGTGAGCCATGAACGAATTTACCCCCGTAGCGAGCGACGAGGCCGTCGCGATCGCCCGTATCCTAGCCAACGATCACGTCGCCGACATTGTCGAGGCCCTGAACAGGGAGCCGCGAGAAGCCGCGACGGAACTGCTCTGTGAAGTCACCTTCGAGCGGCTGGTCGAGATCTTCGACCAGCCTGAACTCGACGGCGCCTCCGAACTCATGGAGGCGCTGCCGCGCGCCAAGGCGGACAGGCTGCTCGCCGCCATGTCGGTCGACCGCGCCGCCGACATCCTGCGTGAGCTGGAGGAGCCGGCCCGGTCCGAGCTGCTCGGCGGGCTTGCGCCGCCGCTCCGCGTCACGCTGCTTGCCATTCTGGGCTATCCCGAAGGCAGTGCCGCGTCGATCATGACGACGGAGTTCGTCAGCGTGCCCTCGGACTGGACCGTTGGCCGCACGCTCGACTACATCCGCAAGGTCGAGCGGACGCGCGAAACCGTCTACGCGATTTACATCGTCGATCCGCAAACGCACCTCCTGGTGCGGTCGACCGGCCTGCGCCGGCTGATCACCGGCGAGCCTGAGGACTCGATCATGACGGTGGCGCCGGACCGTGCGCCGGTGACGGTCACCCCGCTGACCGATCGCGAAACCCTGGCGCAGACGATCTCGAAATACGATCTGCTTGCCGTCCCGGTCGTCGACCACGGCAAGATCCTCGGCATCGTCACCATCGACGACATCATCGACGCGATGGTCGAGGAGACGACCGAGGACGTGCATCGTTTCGGCGGCATGGAGGCCCTCGACGAGCCGTACATGAAGATGAGCTTCCTCGCCATGATCAACAAGCGCGGCGGCTGGCTGTGCGCGCTGTTCCTCAGCGAGATGCTGACGGCCAACGCCATGCAGAGCTATGAGGGCGAACTGGAGAAGGCGATCGTGCTGACGCTGTTCATCCCGCTGATCATGAGCTCGGGCGGCAATTCCGGTTCGCAGGCGACCTCGCTGGTCATCCGGGCGCTGGCGTTGCGCGAGATCGGTCTTGGCGACTGGTGGCGGGTGGCGCTGCGCGAACTGCCCACCGGCCTGGTGCTCGGCGCCATGCTCGGTGTGGTCGGAATCGGCCGCATCGCGCTCTGGCAGTATATGGGCTTCTACGACTATGGGCCGCATTGGCCGCTGATCGCCACCACGGTCGGCGCGGCATTGGTCGGCATCGTCACCTTCGGCTCGCTGTCGGGCTCGATGCTGCCGTTCGCCTTGAAACGCATCGGCTTCGATCCGGCCAGCGCATCGGCCCCGTTCGTCGCCACGCTGGTCGATGTCACCGGGCTGGTGATCTATTTCTCGGTGGCGCGGGTGATCCTGCGCGGCACGCTGCTGTAGCAAACCCAAGATATCCGCCGTGGCAAGGGCCTTGCCGCGGCGGAGACCCGCAGTCCGGTATCTGCCCGTCAATCCAGGCGCCGGCCGTCCTTCACGCGATAGGTCGGCTTGTACATGGTGACCAGTTCTTCCGCCGCTGTCGGATGCACCGCCATCGTGCGGTCGAAATCGTCCTTGGTCAGCCCGACCTTCAGCGGAATGCCGAGAAGCTGCGCCATTTCGCCGGCATCCGGGCCTAGGATGTGCGCGCCGAGCACCTTCTTCGACGCGCCATCGACCACCAGCTTCATCAGCATCTTCTCGTCGCGGCCGGACAGCGTGTGCCGCATCGGCCGGAATGTGGCGCGGTAGATCTCGATGTCGGGGAAGCGCTTGACGGCGTCATCCTCCGACAGGCCGACCGTACCGATTTCGGGCTGTGAAAAGACGGCGGTCGCGATCGTCTCGTGGTCGGGCGCCGTCGGATTTCCCTTGAAGGCGGTTTCGATGAAACACATTGCCTCGTGGATCGCCACCGGCGTCAGCTGCACGCGGTTGGTGACGTCGCCGATCGCCCAGATGTTGTCGATGTTCGTGCGGGAGTATTCGTCGACAGCGATCGCACCGGTCCTGGTCATCTCCAGGCCGATGCCTTCCAGGCCCATATTCTCGGTGTTCGGGATGCGGCCGATGGCCAGCATCACCTGGTCGACCGTCAGCACCTTGCCGCCGGTGACGAGTGCGTCGAGCCGGCCGTCCGGCCGCTTGCGGATCCATTCGGACACGGAATGGCAGAGGATGTTGATCCCCTTCTTTTCCATCGTCTCGTGCAGCATGCGCCGCAGGTCCATGTCGAACCGGCTGAGGATTTCCTTGCCGCGGTAGACAAGCGTGGTGTCGACGCCGAGGCCGTGGAAGATGTTGGCGAACTCGACGGCGATGTAGCCGCCGCCTTCGATCATGATCGCCCTTGGCAGCTTCTTGAGATCGAAAGCTTCGTTGGAAAAGATGCAATGCTCATGGCCGGGCAGCGCCGGGTGCGCCGCCGGGCGGCCGCCGGTGGCGATCAGGATCTGGTCGGCGGTGACGGTGCGATCCTCGCCGAGGAGATGCACGACATGCGGGTCGACGATCATGGCGCGCGAGTGAAACGCCTCGCCGCCGGCGCCCTCGACATTCCTCTGGTAGATCGCCTCCAGCCGGCTGATTTCGCGGTCCTTGTTGGCGACCAGCGTCGGCCAGTCGAAACTGGCCTCCGGCACCGTCCAGCCATAGCCGGCGGCGTCGGCAAAATGCTCGGGAAATTGCGAGGCATAGACATAGAGCTTTTTCGGCACGCAGCCCCTGATGACGCAGGTGCCGCCATAGCGGAATTCCTCGGCGATGCCGACGCGCTTGCCGAGGGACGCCGCGACACGCGCCGCCCTCACCCCGCCCGAGCCGCCGCCGATGACGAAAAGATCGTAGTCGTAACCGGCCATGACGCGGCTCCTCAAGCTTCAGAAATCCAGTGACAGGTAGGCCGCAAGTCATCAAAAGAAAAGCCCGGACAAGCCGGGCTTCGTCGATGGCCGCTAGAGCATGATCCCGAAAAGTGGAATCCGGTTTTCGGAGAGGATCATGCTCAAACAAAGAGCTAGAGCCCCAGCCCGATACCATCGGATGGAACAGGCTCTAGGCCGTTTGGCAACGCGCGATCAGTTCTGCGTGTCGTCGGCCGGGGCCGAACCGTCGGCGGGCGCGGCGCCATCCGCAGGCGCGGCAGGCGCTGCCGGCGCCTTTGCCTTGGCGGACGCGGCCAGCGTTTCGCCGACCTGCTGGGCGAGATCGCGGGCGAGGCCGTTCTGCCAGATGTCGGCTGCCTTGACCAGGTCGCGGGTCACCGCCGGACCGCTGTCGAGCAGCTTCTTGCCCGAATCGGAATTGTAGAAGGCGGCGATATCGGTCAGTTCCTTTTCGGAGAACACTTTCGCGTAGGCGAGTGCCGCTTCCTTCTCGAGGTCGGCGCGGCGCGAGGCCAGCGCGAGCGCCTTCTCGTTGATGGTCGTGCCGATCAGCTCCTGCATGTCCGGGTTCTTCTGGATCAGCTGCGATTCGAGCGCGGCCGCCGCCTGCGGCAGGATGTTGTCGAACGGGTCGGTCGCGTGGATCGCCGCGACCGCCGCTCGTGCGGCCTTCAGGTGCGATTCCGTGACATCCTGCGAAAACGCCGGCGAAGAGAAGGCGAAAACGGCCGAGGCCGCCAGAACGGCGCAAAGGCTGCGAACCCGGTTATGCAACATCATGATCGGTAGAACTCCCTGGTTTTCGGGCGGCATGGACAGTTTGGATACCGTCGCCGCCGGCGATGATGGCCGCTGACGCCAGCCCGATGAAAAGACCATGCTCGACCACGCCTGGAATGGCGTGGAGAGCATTCGAAAGCGCTCTTGTATCCGGAATGCGGCCAAAAGATGCATCGAGGATAAAATGGCCGCCGTCTGTAACAAAAGCCTGCCCCCCCGTCATCCTCAATATGACTGGACCGGAAAGGCCGAGTTTTGCGGCCGCCGCGCCGATCGCGATTTCGGTCGCGCGCAGGCCGAATTGATTGACTTCGATCGGCAGTGGAAAGCGGCCGAGCGTGTCGACCATCTTCGACCGGTCGGCAATGACGATCATGCGCTGCGAAGCGGCCGCGACGATCTTCTCGCGCAGCAGCGCGCCGCCGCCGCCCTTGATCAGGGTCAGTTCCGGATCGACTTCGTCGGCGCCATCGACGGTGAGATCGAGTTCGGGCGTTTCCTCTAGCGTCGACAGCGGCACGCCAAGCTCGCGGCACAGCGACGCGGTGCGCTCCGAAGTCGGCACGCCGATGACGGTCATGCCGGTGGCAACCTTCTCGGCCAGCAGCCGCACGAACTCTTCGGCGGTGGTGCCGGTGCCGATGCCGAGCCGCATGCCGTCGCTGACATGGGCAAGTGCCGCCCGTGCGGCTTCGACCTTCAACTGTCTTGCATCCATGCCGCTTGCTGCCCCGGAACCCAATGCATGTCGCCCAAAGTGGCCCCGGTTTTGGGGCAACGACATGCACAAAACAAAGACCTGAAGCGCGCCGCCTGAATCCGTTCAAACGCGGCGCGCTTCGGCGTTTGCGGCTCCTAGCATTTTTGCTCGCCTGGTCAAAGCCCTTGGGCGCGGCCTGGTGACGCGATGTGCGGGCAGCCTCAATAGGAATTATTTCCTGAAGACAGTTGACCTGTTGATGGCAGCTATGCTACATATTTGACCAAGGTGCTGATTTGCGCCAACGACCCGCCGCTATGGCGGGTTTTTCATGTCTGGCGCAAGTCGCGAGGTCCGGTGGGCCTGCCTGCTTGAACGAGCTTGCCCCGGCCCGCTTACCCAGCGGGCGCTTGCCTTGACGCGCCGCAGCCGCTATCGCCTGCCACTTGTACAAATCCGCGCAGGACAGACCATGAGCCGCCCGATCATCGTGTTCGACCTCGACGGTACGCTGATCGATACAGCGCCGGACCTGCTCGACAGCCTGAACCACAGCCTAGCCGCCAGCGAACTCACGGCCGTCGACGAAGCCGGCTTCAGGCGCTTTGTCGGTCACGGTGGCCGGGTGATGATCGAACGGGCGCATGCGGCCCAGCAGCGATCGCTTGATGTCGCGGAGCACGACCGGCTGCTGAAACTCTTCCTCGACCACTACACCGACAACATCCCCGGCAAATCTCGCCCCTACCCCGGTGTCGTCGAGGCGATCGCCCGCTTCGAGAACGCCGGCTATCTCCTGGCCATCTGCACCAACAAATACGAAGCCAACTCGCTGGCGCTGATCGAGGCGCTTGGCCTGACCAAACATTTCGCGGCAATCGCCGGCCAGGACACGTTCGCGTTCCGCAAGCCCGACCCGCGCCATCTGATCGAGACCATCAAGCTCGCCGGCGGCGATCCGCATTGCGCGCTGATGGTCGGCGATTCGCAGACCGACATCGACACCGCCAAGGCCGCCGGCATTCCGGTCGTGGCGGTCGATTTCGGCTACACCGACCGCCATGTGCGCGAATTCGAACCCTCGGCGGTGATCTCGCATTTCGACGCGCTGGCCCTCGATCTGGCGCAAAGGCTGATCGCTGCCGCTGGAGGCTGAGCGGAAGGCCGCCGGCGCCACCTCGCGGACAGGTGTCAAGGACGACAAATCGAACCTTGTCAGAACGCCGGACACCGCCTTGACTTCCCGCACCGGCCTCCCTTATATCGCGGCTCGCTTGGCCTTCGGGCAACGAGCGGGCGATTAGCTCAGCGGGAGAGCACACCCTTCACACGGGTGGGGTCGCAGGTTCAATCCCTGCATCGCCCACCAAAATCCCTAGGAAAGTCAGCAGCTTACTAACGTGTTGGCCAAAATCGTCGATCTAAGCCTTTTTCGTTTCGCCACTATGTCGCCACCAATTCGGCGATTGTTTTCGACACCGGCGTCGGGAACTGAGCAGCTGGCTTCGCCTCTTTTACGGCGGTATTCCGTCCCGAAGGCCCGAAATGCTCCGCTCGTTGGTAGGCTCCAACACCTATAATCGATTCCTTGATTGCCAGCCGTTTGCTTCTGCGCGCCAGGAGTGAGGCTCTGCAAGGCGTAGCCTTCGGTAGCGCCTCAACGTCCGCCCATCTCTGTGCTACATTGCAGTTTCAACACGCACAGGAAGTGTGCCGAACACGGGCTGGAGCCGGAAGTACCGCCGCGCTTTCGTTACTGGATTGACCCGCGAGGAGGATCAAGCATGTCTGACCGCGCCGACGTAGGCCCTCTGCAACTGGGCGAACGAGCACCTAATTTCGTACTCGACGCAATTACTCGCGAGGGCAAGATAGCTATCGACGATTTCCGCGGCGAGAAGCCAGTGCTGGTTGGGCTGTATCGAGGTCTGCATTGTCCGTTTTGCAGGCGTCATATCGCGACGGTTTCGCTGCTCACACCAGCCCTTAACGCAAAGGGCATCGAATGCCTCACGGTGGTGAACACGCCCATCGAGCGGGCGCGCCTTTATCTCCGGTACCATCCGATGGTTGGTTTGCTTGCTGCATCCGATCCGGAGCGCGTTTCACACCGCGCCTTTGGATTGCCAAATATGCAAATAACTGAGGACGAGAGCGCATTGCCGCACAAGGTCTCAATGAGCGATGTGAAGGCGATGCGGCTCAACGTGCCGGGCGAAATGCCTGAGCCGATGGATCCGTTTGCCACGCTCGAATATCTGAACAAAAAAGACAATTACGATATCACTGAAGCGGACCAGCAAATGATGGCGACCGGCGTGGGCCAACTCACCGGCCAGTTCCTGCTCGACCGCAACGGCGTCGTTCGCTGGACGTTCTCCGAGGTTTTCGACGGCGGCTTGGGCGCCCACCCGAACTCTGAGGCGATGATGTCGGTCGCGTCGCATATTGGTCAGTAGCGGCGCAGTTGCGGACATCGGCTGCACGGATAGCAGGTTTTATGCAAACCGTTAGTTCGAGCCGGGGTCGCCACGCTTCGGCGAGGTGCCGGCGGCAGCCTCCCGCTGGCCGCGAGCCGGTGAAAAAGGTGCTGGAGCGAAGCGCCTGATCACGCGACAAAGGCGCCGGTCTAGCTGCGATCAGCGCTTCATCGAGTGCAGGATGGCCTGCATCTGTTCTTCCAGGTCGAGTTCACCCCGAGCCTCAACGGCCAACAGGTACTCGGCCTTAGCCCGGCGGTCGCCTCGGCTGATCGCAGGATAGGAGCAGATGGCCAGCAATGCGTCCTGTTCAATCCGGTCTGCCCTCTTGCGTTCGTCGCTGCTACTGCCCGCTTGATGAACAACCCTGTGAAGCCCGACATAGGTGGCTTCATGGGCTCCGATCAACGCCCGCAATTCGGGTGAGGCCCCTTCCCCTTCACCAAGCGTCGGTTCAACGACCGAGGCCAAGGCGGCGAACGCAAGAAGTGTACGGCGGGTGACTTCGGGCATGCCTCATATCCCTGCTGTCTGATCATGCAGGCACACCATAGCACCGGCGCAACGGTTCGGAGAGATGCTCTGGCACGCGACCACATTGTCTGCTGACAAAATGTATTCGCAGCTCGCCCTCCTGGGGCTGGCCGGTTGAGGGTCCTGAAAAGCGCGTTGGGGCCCCACCCTCGCCTGCCGATTAACCCGGGGGCGGAGCGATCAGTGGGACGACAACATCGCCCGCCGGGTGCCTTCGCGCTGTCAACCTCACCCCAGCGGCGAGTGTGGCCTTAAGTCGCAACAACTGGCTTCCGAAAGCAGGGCCTCGGGCTTCATTGATGCTGCGACCAACACCATATGGTGATCCACAGCCCGCCAAAACGAGAAAAGCTCGCCCCGACGCTGTCGCACCGCGGCCGTCAGCCGGCAATGGCTTTTGAACCAGGAACCTGAAAACCATGCCTGAAAATATCAGACTAACTTCGAGAGACGTCCCCCTCATTCAGCTAGGCCTCCATCAGTGCCGCTTCCCGGTGAGCGAAGACCCGACAGTACCCGGCGGTTACCGTTTTTGTGCTGGGTCAACTTCGCCGGATCGCGTCTATTGCGATCACCACCACGGCATCGTGACCGCCGTCGACCCTCGTCGAACCCGTTCAGGTCTCCACCCTGCTCAACGACGCGCCGCGTAAGTTCAGCGGGCGGCGGCCCCTCAAACAGGTAGCAAGGGCTCGCGTGCTGCGCTCCACATCAGTTGGGGACAATTGCACGAGCCGCGGAACCATCCGCTTTGTACTGAATCGCTGGAGCATCGTCGGCCCACAAAGCCGCCGCCACGCCCGCCTGCTGATAAACCCGGCGGGTGTGGGCCACATCTGCTCGAGATCCCAGAACGAAACCTCGATGCGGTCGTCGGCGCAGTAGACCGTTTAGCGTTCAGGCTCCAGCGCCCTGGCTTCTGCACGGGACGGAGACGGCCGGGATGGAGCGCCGACAGTGCAAGCAAGGCGACATGACGCGTGCGCATATAGACCCCCGATGAACCGCCAACACTTGGCCGCAAGCGCGACAATGGAGAGATTCAGCAGAATTTCAGAAATCTTCCGGTACGCGACCGTTCCTTGGCTTCATTGTTCTGAAGAACGAACCGGATGAGGTCGAACATGTCGCTGAATGAGAACACGCGCCAAGCCGCCCGGCAGGAACTCCTGGAATTTGCGTCCAGCGTCATGGTTGGGTCCCCTTGTGCGCCCATGCCTGGAACAATGTTCGAAATGCTGGAGATCATCGCCATGGAGAGGCGGATGACTTCCAGCCAAGGCGAAGGCAGATCAAATTCCTCTGATCCCTTGACGTCCGAGCCGATTGAGACCCCAATCAGGCAGCGTTTGGTCAAGCTGATCAGATCGGCATTCAATGTCGCAAGAAAACGGTGGGCACATACTGGCACTTGGCAGTTGCGAGCTTGATCTTGCCCGCGGGCTGCTTGTCCGCGACGGAAAACCTGTTGCTCTGCGCTCCAAGGCGTTTGATCTGTTAACTTATCTCAGCAGGAATGTCGGGCGTGTCGCGACCAAGTCTGAACTGATGTCAGCGGTATGGCCCGATGTCTTCGTGACCGAGGACTCACTGACGCAAGCAGTCAGGGAGTTGCGAAAGGCGCTGCAGGACGAAAGCCAAACCATTATCCGCACGGTTGCCAAACGCGGCTACGTCCTCTCTCTTCTCGATACGCCAAAGCAAGAGCGCTCTGGACAGCCGAGCGTTGCGGTACTGCGTTTCAGAAATGAAGGTGCGCCGGACGACACGCCTTTGGTGGACGGTTTCGCCGAGGACATTGTCAATGCGTTGGCTCGCTTCGGAACGGTCGTCGTGCTGGCGCGCAATTCCGGATTTGCATTTGTCTCGGATTCCGCTTCCGATTGGCATGCCGTTGGCGACAGCCTTGGCGCAACCTATCTGGTCCGCGGCAGGGCGACGACCCGCGCAGACGGCATGCGGGTCACCGTCAGTCTCATGACCGCTTCGACGGGTGAAGTCCTCTGGAGCGATACCTTTTCTGCTTCTGGCGGCCAGATCTTCGACATGCAGGAAGAAATCGCCAGGCGTGTGGTGAACCGGCTGGTCGCTCGGCTTGACGACGCGGGTATCAAGCAGGCAACCCCGAAGCCTCCCGATAGCCTGGCCGCATATGAGCTTCTCCTGCGTGGACTGGCCCGGCTGCGCGGTTATGGCGATGACGACAATCAGGCCGCGCGCGATCTCTTTCAGGCTGCGGTCGACAAGGACCCGACCTATGCCTTGGCGCATTCCTACACCGCGCTCGCCGATCTCATTATCGGCGGCTATGCCGAGGCATCCCCGGCGTTGCTTGCTTCATTGATCGACCGCGCGGAGTGTGCGGTGACCCTGGCGCCGGAAGAGCCACGCTGCCATCGCGTGCTTGCCCAGGCTTTGATCTCTGCCCGTCGGTTCGAAGCGGCGGAACATCACCTTCAACGCGCGTTCGACCTCAATCCATTTGACGCCGATACGATTGTGCAAATGGGGTACTTGCTCACGATGAGAGGCAGGCCTCTTGAAGCACTCGCGGCGATTGACAGTGCGATACGGATCAACCCGATCCATCCTGATTGGTACCACTATGATCGCGCCATCGCCCTATACTCGGCTGGAGATTACAAGGCCGCGCTTGTCAGTATGTCCAAGGTCCCCCCGAGGACCCCCTGGCGACTGACAAGGCTGGCGGGGTGTCACGCTCAACTCGGCGAACTGAAGGAAGCTCAGCGCATTATGGCAGAGGTCAAGCGGATAGCGCCTGATTACTCGCCACTTGAGTTTGCGCAAACCGGAATCGCCTTCGAGCATGCGAGTGATGTCGAACACCTCATTGCCGGCGTCGCCAAGGCACTCGCAGCGTATGAGGACCAGAGCTAGGGCCGCCACCCGGGCCGACGTGGACGCCAAGAAGAAATTCTTCGGACTGGATGGGGCATGCATTCCAGCGGCGGAACTAACCGGCATGGCAGCGAGTTTCTGTCCCGACTAAACTTGAGGGAAAAGCCATGTCCAGATTTCTGCTGGCGACGAGCGTCGCCGTTCTTCTCGCCGGCGGGCCGGCCCTGGCCGCGGACGACAAGCCGCTGCCGCCGCCCAATGCCAAGAAATTGTCGGAGATCCTCGCCAAGGTCGAGCAGCGCGACGGCTTCCGCTATGTCAAGGAGGTCGACTGGGATAGCGACGCCTATGTCGTCACCTACTATACGTCCGACAAGGCCAAGGTCGAAATCACCTACGATCCCGTGACCGCCGAACCGAAATAGGTTTTCTTAGGCAGGCGTCCTTATCCGACGCGAATGCGCTGGTCTGTTCTCGGCCGTGTCAATGGCCAGGGTTTCGCCTACAGGACAATCGATTCAAAACCGACGACAGTTTTCGACTTATTACGCAGATCACCAATTGTCGAAGTCGGCGCCGCCCCTCATCGCCCTGCCGGGCACTTCTCCCCGTATAGTGACGGGGAGAAGGGGCTGACCGCAACGCAGGCTCCCTTTTTGCAGCACTGACAATTGGCGAAACCATCGATGAGAGCGCCCCTCTCCCCGTCACTATACGGGGAGAGGATGCCGGCAGGCAGGTGAGGGGCGGCACCAGCGTCCGCAAAAGGTGACGGGACGAATTCGAAAGCTGAAACGATTGCCCTCGCCTCGTCCAAAATTGTCCATTCTTGCGGTATGACATGCATGCCAGGGGCAATCCTTGGCTTTGGGGGCTATCATGCGATCCGTTCGAACCCGTTTTTCGGCCGTGCTCACCATCCTGGCCGGCGGCATCCTTGGCATCGCTCCGGCGCGCGCCGACGGGCCATCCTTCGACTGCGGCAAGGCAAGCCTGCCGGCTGAAAAGGCGATCTGCGCCGATCCGCAGCTGTCGGCCATCGATCTGCTGGTCTCCAAGGCTTACAAGGGGTTCGAGCCGGCGTTCGGCGGCGACAAGCGCAAGATCGCCCGCGGGCTGATCGCCGACCGCAATGCCTGCAGGAGCGACACCGCCTGCATCGTCAGCGCATTGAACAATGCGCTGCAGACCTATGGCGTTGCGCCGTCATGGGTGCAGGATTACAACGTCGCGCTGATCGGCAAGAAGGCGCTGGAAGCCGCGGCGCGGAACCCTGGCGGGGCCGACCAGCCCCTGCCCTCGGCAATCGGCCAATGCGCGTCGACCCATGTCGAAACGCTGACCACGCGGCTTGGCGACGATCCGCTGGCGACGGCCAGTCCCGAGGCAGGCAGCGCCGGGACATTCACCAATGGCGGCACCGCCGTCTCCTACGATCGCGACCCTGGCCTGGCTGCCGCGAAGGTCGGCGAACCGGTTGTGATGTGTCTGATTTCGATTCCCAGGGATTGCCCCAAGGACGATGAGCGTGGCCGCGTCTACTACGGCATCGATCTCGCCGCCAAGGGATCATGGGCGCTGCCCGACTCGCAGCATCTATGCGGCGGCGCCTGATTTAGTCCTGCTTCGTGTTCGGCGACAGCTTGCCAAGGGTGCCGCTTCGGCGGTAGTGGGTCAGTTTGAAATTCAGCGCTTTCCAGCTAGAATGCGGGCTTCCCGCATCAAGGATGGCCAATTGCGCCCAAGGAAGGCGATAAGTTCGCGGGCTTGATCTTCGGTTATGCCGGTTTCATTGACTAGACGGCGCACGACAGAATCGTCCGGCTTGCTAGGCGCCTTGCCCTGTTCGTCAGTCATCATCATGTCCCTTGACGACCCAACGACAGCGACAGCGCATGGTTCCTTCGCGGAATTGACTCGCTATCCTGTCCGAAAGAGTACAATTCCTCGTCGCTCGATCTAGCAAGGCAACGAGCGCTTGAAAGAGTCGATCACGCTTTCGCCCTATCAGGGAGACGCGCGGTGACCAATCGTGGCATGGCCGACGACGTACAGTTGGCGACACTTACCAGATTTGGCACGTCGCCTGATCGCCCTTTTCAGCGGCGGCATCGACAGTCCAGACGAGATTTGGATGGCGCTGGACAGCATCGCAAAGGACGCGAAGCCCGTTCACATGCCAGGAAACCGATAGTCGCTACACCTTTTTTTAGGGTCCGCGAACCATCGGTTTTTCGGCATCCTTCGATCAGCGCTACGATGTCGGCGATCTCCCACAGCTTGCCGGTGACGCCAGCGGCTATCGAGGGGTCATGCGCAGCGAAGCCATGGATGCGCAACAAAGTTGTAATACATGAAATGCATCGCAACCGCGTTGGTGTGCGCTTCGACCTTTCTTTGATGAGCCGTTGGTCAGGCGGATGAAGCGACGCATGGCCCACTACCGCTTCGGCCCTCCCCTTGCCTCAGTCTCGCTTTGATGGCTGACTGCGGCCCATAGGCGCCGCATGGGGGGATGGGCATGGCGACGGCGAAGCATTTGCTGAAGCGCATATTGATGATGTTAGCCGGCTACTTTGTGGCGGTGCTGGTCGGCCTGATCGCCGTCGCGGCGATCTATGCCGCGCTCAGTTCCTTGCCCAACGCGCCCGCCTATTTCGACGTCATGGGCGTCTCGCCGATCGCGGTCCTTGTGGTGCCGCCGCTCGGTATGTTCGTCTATTTCCTGACCTTGGTCGTGACGGCGCTGCAGACGCTCATCTTCGCGCTGATTGCCGAGTTCTTTTCGTTGCGCAATGTCCTGCTGCACATGGTCTTCGGCGCCGCGGCCGCGGCCGGCGGCTTCTTCCTGATCTGGCCGAGTACCGTGGAGGATATGGATCCGGAGCGCTGGGCCGACATCGGCATCATTGCCGCTGCCGGCCTTGTCGCCGGCCTCGTCTATTGGCTGATCGCCGGGCGCGAGGCGGGTTTCCGCCGCCCGCTGTTAGAACGTTAGAGCCATTCCAATTGTGAAACGGTTTTCCCGGGAAAACGCGCACCGCTTTCCCGGGGAATTAGCGTCAAAACAGAGATCAGCTCGAAGGCGAACGCACCGCCTCGGTGGCGTCCAATGCCTGCTTCAGCCGCGTGTCGCGATCGTAGACGTCGCCGAAATATTCGACCTTGCCGGACATATCAGGCCAGGCGGTGAAATAGGCGACATAGACCGGGATCTTGCGCGTCACATCCTCGGTCGAATGCCCGTGCTTCAGCTTCTCGGCGATATAGTCGACCGAGGTGCCGAGCACGGCGGCCGCCATGCCGCGCGGATCCTGCAGCCGCACGCAGCCATGGCTGAGTGCGCGCATGTCCTGCTTGAAGAACGATTTCTGCGGCGTGTCGTGCATGTAGATCGCGTGCTTGTTGGGGAACAGGATCTTCAGCTCGCCCAATGCATTGGCTTCGCTCGGCTGCTGGCGCACACTGTAGGGAATGTTGGCGCCATAGGCGCCCCAGTCGACCGCCGACGAAGGGATGCGCTTGCCGCGCGAATCGGTCACCTCGTAGCCGGCCCGGTCGAGATAACCGGGGTCGTTGCGCAGCCTGGGCAGCATCTCGTTGACGATGATCGACTGCGGCACGCCCCAATAGGGATGGAAGTCGACCTGCTTGATCTGGTTGTAGAAGAAGGCGGTCTGGTTGGTGGTCCGGCCGACGACGACACGCGTCTTCAGCTTTTCCTCGCCATTGTCGATATAGCTGGCGGTGAAGGCCGGCTGGTTGATGAAGACACGCGGGCTGCCGAGATCGGAAGGCAGCCAGCGCAGTTCCTCCAGCGCCACCTCTACCTTCAGCAGCCTGTCGGCCTTGGATGTCCCGGCCAGCGACTCGACGGTGCGCGGCCCGATGACGCCGTCGCCCTTCATGCCTGCCTTCTGCTGCACAGCCTCGATGACCGGAACCAGTTCCGGGTCATAGACTTCGCTGCTGGCCAGCCTGGACAGGATCTCGCCGTAGGCGCCGCCCATTTCGTCGTCGAGATTGCGTGCGATCAGGGTCAGCAGCTTCGGCAGTTCCGGGCTGGTTTCGCCCGGCTTCAGCAACAGCTTGGGGTCGACGACGATTTCGTTTTCGGCGCTGGCCTGCAACGCTTCCAGTTCGACACGCAGCGCCTGGTATTCCGCATTCTGCGGATGCCGCGATTCGAGATAGGTGCGCACTTGCTGGGTGTGCGCCAGCGTTTTCAGCACGCCTTCCAGGTCGATCGGCTTGGCCGGAAAATCATAGTAGCCGGTTATGCGGTTGGGCTCGACGCGGCCGTTCTGGGCATCATGGGCATAACGCAGCACGCGCGCCGACAGCGCCATCTCGAAGCGGACGAGCTCTTTCAGCTGCGCATTGGCGTCAGCCGGCGAGGCGCTGGCGGCGGGCACGTCGACCGTGTAGTCGGCGGGCGTGAGGCCGTAGCTTGAAGCCTCGCCGAGCACCCGCACCGCGTCCTGCGCGCGGCTGTTGGGGCTGGTTCCAGTCACCCAGATGAAATCCGGATTGGCCGAGTAATAGGCGATCAGCGCCTTGGCGATGTCGGGCTCGGCATAGAGTTCGTAGTCGCTCAAGCCGGCAACCGCATCCCGAAAAGCGGCACCCGTGGCTGACGGCACGAAGGCGGCGTCCTGCGGCGTTGCCGGCAGTGGTGCCGCGGCCAGCGCCGAAAAGTCGATGCGAACCAGCCGATCGGCCTTGTAGGTGTAGTAGGATGGGCTGCTGATTTTCGTACCGCCACCGCCCGGTGCTTTGGGCTTGTGCTTCGGCGGCGGAGGCGGAAATTCGCCTTGCGGAGCGTGCTTGATGCCACCGCCGAAAAGCATTTCGAAGAGCCCTTGCGCTCCTGCCTGTGGCACACCGAAGGCCAGTGTTGCCGAGATCGCCACCAGCGGCATCACGGTTGCCTTGTTTCCGAGGAATTTCATGAATCACCCGCTCCGGTTGTCACCGGTTCCCATTCCGCACCGCTAGACGATCTCGCTCACCGCATGGCGGATGTAAGGCGCGACTATACTGATTCATACTGATTTCGTTAAGCTTCCATAAATTTTGGGACGCTTGTTGCAGAACGGTTTCACAACATGGTGACGCCGGAGCGGATGCGGCACCGCTCCGGCCGGCGCGATGGCTGCCTGGCAAACGATGGCCGGCACGGACAGGGCGTGACAAACGCTGGCCATTGTGCTGGAAACTCAAAAGCCAGCCAAATGCGCGGTCGGGAGGACAGGCCTGTGAAGAAGGGGTATCGCGAACTGCTGGATGAGGCGAATGCCGAGATCGAGGTGGTGTCGCCGGAGGAAGCCGCCGGGCTGCTCGACGATGAAGACACCATCTTCGTCGATCTGCGCGATCCGCGCGAGGTGGAACGCGACGGCAGGGTTCCCGGCGCCAAACATGTCACCCGCGGCATGCTGGAATTCTGGATCGACCCTGAAAGCCCCTATCACAAGCCGTTCTTCGCCTCGGGAAAGAGCTTCGTCTTCTTCTGCGCCGGCGGCTGGCGCTCCGCGCTTGCCACCAAGACGGCGCAGGACATGGGGCTGTCGCCGGTCAAGCACATCCTTGGCGGCTACACCGCCTGGAAAGCGGCCGGACTGCCGGTCGAACCCGGCGGGAAGAAGAAATAGCCTCGATGGCTGCTCAGTGCAGCAGCGACGGCTCCTGGTGCTCGGCGACGAAGCTGACCGCGCGTCCGACCACACCCTTGTCGGCAAGAATGCGGCGGTGGCCGAGCCCATCGGCCCAGTAAAGCCGCACATGGCCGCCGGCGCCGGCATAGCGTGTTGCGTGATCGGCCGGCACCTCGCGGTCATCCGGTGCGTGCATCACCAGGGTCGGCACCGGCGCATGCGCGAGCTGGCGGTCGCCGGTGAATTCGTGCAGCGGCCGGCCGGAAAGATGTTCGACACGGTCCGCCATCGCGGCCTGCGAGCGCGGGCCGACATTGAGCATGCGGCTGAAGTCGGCGAAGATCGCCGGCAGGGAACTTGGCGCCGCGATCAGCACCAGGCGTCCTGCCACCAGCGGCGGGATGTTCTTGACCGACCCCGCGATGGCATTGGCGGCGACGGCGCCGCCGAAGGAATGACCGACCACCGCCACGAATGGGCCGAACCATTCGCCGGCAACCCGCACCGCATCCACGGCATTGACCATGTTCAGCCGTCGGCCCTGCGACTGGCCGTGGCCCGGCAGGTCAAGCGAAACGACCCTGTAGCCGGCGGCGCGATAGCCTTCGATCAGCGCCCGCATATATTCGGTGCGCGAACGCCAGCCATGCACGACAAGCACCGTGCCTGCCGCAGCCCTGCCCGGCTCCGGACGGAATTCGTGCACCATGACGCAGCCGGTTGCGGTCTTCAGCCGGTGATGGCGTGCCTCGGTCATGAACGCGGCCGCACGGTCGACGGCGCGGCGCTCGCCATCGCTGAGCGCCTTCACGTTCGGCGTGCGGCAGAACAGTTCGAAAGCCGCGCGCCCGGTCAGGCGCGGCGCAATCCGTTCGGCCGCACCAAACACACCCCGGATGACCTTCAGCCCGATTGATGCCATAGTGAGAATCCATCCATACGTTCAAGCATGAACATAATAGTTCAAAGATGAACAATAAACAAGAGTTACCTTGGGACAACCCGCGTTTTCGCAACTGGGTCGCGGTGGCGCGCGCCTGCCATGTGCTTGAGCGCACGCTGGCGGTGAAGCTGGCGCCGCTCGACCTGAAGCCGGCGCAGCTCGACGTGCTGATGAACCTCTACCGCCACCCCGGCATGTCGCAGCACGACCTTGCCCGCAAGCTGCTCGTCGGCCGCTCCAACATCACCATGCTCTTGCCGCAGCTGGAGGCGCGCGGCCTGCTGCGCCGTGAAGGCGACGAGAAGGACAAGCGCATCCTGCGGCTTGCCCTGACCGAAGCCGGCGAGGCGTTGCTGATGCAGGCGCTGAAAGTGCATATGGCGCTGATCGAGAAGGCGATGAGCCAGTCGACGCCGGAACAATGCGACATGATCGGCGAGCAGATGCGCAGGATCTATGAGGTGCTGAAGGACGCTTGACCGCCCTTACAGCCCAGCGTTTGCCTACCACATCGTCTTCTTCGCCCGCTCCGGCCATTCCTTGTCGTAGGTCTCGGCGTCGATGTTCTTGCGGCTGGTGATTTCCAGGATCTGTCCGGGTGTCGGCAGCGATTTGGGATCGACATGCCTCGTCGGGTTCCACAACTCGGAGCGGACGATGGCGCGGGCGCATTGGAAATAGACCGAATCGATATCGACGACGGTGACCGAGCGCGCTGCCTTGCCGTCGACCGTGAAAGACGCGCACAGCGCTGTATCCGTCGTGATATGGCCCCGGCCGTTGATGCGCAGCGTCGTGCCGGAGCCCGGCACCAGGAACATCAGGCCGACGCGCGGATCGCGAATGATGTTTCTCAGCGAATCGGCGCGGTTGTTGCCGCGTCGATCCGGCATCATCAGCGTTTTCGGATCGACGATGCGCACGAAGCCGGCGAGATCGCCGCGCGGCGAACAGTCCAGCCCCTCCGGTCCACTGGTTGCCAGGGCGACGAAGGGCGAGGCCCGGATGAAGGCGGCGTATTCTGGAATGACGTGGTCGAGTTCCTTGACCAGCGAAGCCTCGCCTGGAACGCCATAAAGCGCCTCGAGCTGCTCGACCGTGGTGATGACGGACATCTTCTTCGTCTCCAAACCTTTGCCGGCGCTACTCCAGATCGACGACGTTTTGACGACAGTGACGGGATCGGTCTAACGGTCCCGGCTCAATCCCTTCTCCGCGAGCTCGGCGAGATAGGCATTCCAGCGCGCATCCTTCTCGTGGCCGAGCGTGTGCAGGTAATTCCAGGTGAAGATACCGGTGTCGTGGAAATCATCGAAGGTGATGCGCACGGCATAGTTGCCGACCGGCTCGATCTTGAGGATCGCCACATTGCGCTTGCCGGGAACCGTCACCCGCTGGTCCGGCGAATGCCCCTGCACTTCGGCCGATGGCGAAGCGACACGCAACAGCTCCGCCGGCAGTTCGAACGGCCGATGATCGGGAAAGGTGACGGACAGCAGTTTGCGGTCCTTCGAGACCCTGAGTTCCTTCGGTGCGGTCATGGTGTTCGATCCCGTAGCAATCCACCCTTCCCTACGCTGCTTCGCCAGAAGGGAAAAGGCCGTTTGAGATGAGCCGACATGCGATGTCGGCCAGGGAATGTTACCAAAGATCGAGAAGCTGTATCTTGAATGGCCGGCCGGATCGTATCACATAGCGATATATAACGATGCCGTTCCGGCCAAGGGAAGCGCTTGAAGCATGGACATGATCGATCCTTTTGGTCGCACGATCAGCTATCTCAGAGTGTCGGTCACCGACCGCTGCGATTTCCGCTGTACCTATTGCATGGCCGAGGACATGGCCTTCCTGCCGAAGAAAGACCTGCTGTCGCTGGAAGAACTCGACCGGCTGTGCACGGTCTTCATCGAAAAAGGCGTCAGGAAACTGCGCCTCACCGGCGGCGAGCCGCTGGTTCGCAAGAACATCATGCACCTCGTGCGCCAGCTGTCGCGGCATCTCGAAAGCGGCGCGCTGGAAGAACTGACGCTGACCACCAACGGCTCGCAGCTTTCGCGTTTCGCCGCTGAACTCGCCGAATGCGGCGTCAGGCGCATCAACGTCTCGCTCGACACGCTCGATGCCGACAAGTTCCACAAGATCACCCGCTGGGGCCATCTCGACAAGGTCATGCAAGGCATCGATGCAGCACTTGCGGCCGGGCTGAAGGTCAAGCTCAACGCGGTGGCACTGAGGGATTTCAACGACGCCGAACTGCCCGACATGATGCGCTGGGCGCATGGACGCGGCATGGATCTGACGGTTATCGAGACCATGCCGATGGGCGAGATCGAGGGCGACCGCACCGACCAGTACCTGCCGCTGTCGCTGCTGCGCGCGTCGCTGGAACGCCAGTTCACGCTGACCGACATTCCCTTCAAGACCGGTGGCCCGGCCCGCTACGTGCATGTCGCCGAGACCGGCGGACGGCTCGGCTTCATCACGCCGATGACGCATAATTTCTGCGAAAGCTGCAACCGCGTCCGGCTGACCTGCACCGGCACGCTCTATATGTGTCTCGGCCAGGAGGATGCCGCCGACCTGCGCGCGCCCTTGCGCGCCTCCGAAGGCAACGAGCTGGTCGCCGCGGCAATAGACGAGGCCATCGGCCGCAAGCCGAAAGGCCACGACTTCATCATCGACCGCCGCACCAGCCGCCCCTCCGTTTCGCGGCATATGAGCGTCACCGGCGGCTGATTTTTCCGGGAAACTGATGCAGGATCGCCTCCGGATCATTGGCTTCGAGGCGGGATATGCTGAGTCGTTCGTCACTTCTGGCGGTTGTCGCAACAATCGCGGCGACCAATGCAGTTGCCGCGCCCTTCACCTATGTGAACGAGCGTTTCGGCACCGCCTGCACCTTTCCCGACGACATCTTCATCGACCGCCAGCCCGAACCGGAAAATGGTGACGGCCAGGTATGGCTGAGTGCCGACGGCGCCAGCCTGATCTGCTCGGGCATCCTCAACATCGACGATGACACGCCGAAGGGTTTCGTCGCCACCGCGAAAGCCAGCGATGAAGCGGGCTACAAGGTCACCTACGGCAAGGCCGGCAAGGACTGGGCGGTGCTGTCCGGCTTGAAGGAAGGCAAGATCTTCTACGAGCGGCGCCTGTTCGGCAGGGATGGCGTCATCCGCACGGTCTGGATCGATTACCCGCCGGCCCTGAAGTCGAAATACGATCCGCTGGTCGGCGCCATCGCCGGCAGTCTCAAGGGACCATGAGCATTTTCGGCCACACCGCGGACAAATCTCCCTCCGTGAATGTTCGCCTGATTTACCGGTGGTATTTTCCCGCTTAGCCTCCGTCGCGTAGCGGTCTTTCGCTCTGTGGGGGAATACACCATGCGCAAACTTCTTCTTTCGTTCGCATTGCTTGGCCTCGCGGCCCTGCCCGCTGCGGCCCAGTCGATCGGCGGCACCTATACCGTCGCCGGCACCAATTTCGACGGCTCGGCCTATGACGGCGAAGCCACCATCACACTGACCAGCGGGACGACGTGCACGATCCACTGGGAGACAGGCGGCTCGTCCTCGGACGGTATCTGCATGCGCAACGACGACGCCTTCTCGGCCGGCTATGTGATGGACAAGGAGATCGGCCTTGTCGTCTACAAGGTCGAGGATGACGGGTCGCTGCACGGCCTGTGGACCATCGCCGGCAAGGAAGGCAACGGGGCCGAAGTGCTGACGCCGAAGAAGTAAGGTCTGCCGCCATGGCGGACGATATTCTGGGCTACGGAAAATTCCGTGGCCCAGCCCTTTGGTATTGCTGTTTCATATCCGGCTGCTACAGGCTTGCTGCAAAGCAGAACCGGTAGTCGTCTTGCCCCTTTCTCCAAATCTTCGCGGCGCGTTGTTCATGGTGGTGGCGATGGCCGGCTTCACCCTCAACGACGCCATCACCAAATACTCGTCGCAGTCGATGAACATGGCGCAGGTCATGCTGATCAGGGGAGCGTTTGCCACCCTTTTCGTCAGCTCACTTGCCTGGCAGCGCGGTGCCCTTGTCCGGCTGCGCTCGATGCTGGACCCAATGGTTGCGCTGCGCGTCCTCGGCGAAGCCGGCGGCACGGTGACGTTCCTGATCGCACTCTCCCATTTGCCGATCGCCAGCGTCTCGGCTGTCCTCCAGGCGCTGCCGCTGGCGGTGACGATGGGCGCGGCCCTGGTCTTCAATGAGGGCGTCGGTTGGCGGCGCTGGCTGGCCATCGCCATCGGATTTGCCGGTGTGCTGGTCATCGTGCGGCCCGGCTTCGAAGGGTTCAGCGTCTACTCGCTGGTGGCGCTGGCGTGCGTTGCCTGTTGCGCGGTACGCGATCTTGCCACCAAGCGGATCCCCAAGGCCATTCCGACGCTGCTGGTGTCGACCGCCACAGCGCTTGCCATGACAATCCTGGGAGCCGCGTTGCTTTCGCCGATGGGTGGCTGGACGCCGATGACGGGGAAAAGCACAGCCTTGCTGGCACTGGCCGCGGTGCTGGTGCTCATCGGCTACCAGTTCATCATCATGGCGATGCGGGCGGGTGACATCTCCTTCATCGCGCCGTTCCGCTACACGGCCCTGATCTGGTCGATCCTGCTTGGCCTGTTCATCTTCGCCGACGTTCCCGATCTGCCGATGGTCATCGGTGCCACGATCATCATCGGCTCCGGCCTCTATGCGCTGTACCGCGAGCGAGTAGTCGGCCGGCGCAAGATCGTCGCCGAAAGCACCGGGCCGACCATGGTCCCGGATGGAATCTAGCCGAACATCCCGAAGGTTCTTGTGATTTCCGACGGCTGGCGTACAGGCTCGATGGCATGAAGCGCGATGTTGCGGGGATCATTCTGGCCGGCGGCCAGTCCAGACGAATGGGCGGTGGCGACAAGAGCCTGTTGCCGCTTGGCGGTGGTTGCGTACTTGACCAGGTCGTGTTGCGCTTTGGCCCGCAGATCGGATCCCTGGCGCTCAGCGCCAACGGTGACGCCTCGCGGTTCTCACGCTACGAGCTGCCGGTGCTTGCCGACACGGTGACCGGCTTTGCCGGGCCGCTTGCCGGAATCCTGTCCGGCCTCGAATGGGCGGCCGCCAAAACGGCTTGCAAGGCGATTGTCACGGTTGCCGGCGACACGCCCTTCCTGCCGCTTGATCTTGTCGAACGGCTGGCAGGCGCCGCCGATCAGCGTCCATGTTTGATTGCCGTCGCTTGCTCGGCCGGCAAGCGGCACCCGACCTTCGCACTGTGGCCGACGGACTGTCGCGGCGCCTTGCGGCACTTTCTGGTCGATGAGGATATCAGGCGGGTTTCGGCCTTCATCGACCGGCATGATTTTGTCGAGGTGGAATTCCCGCTTCCGCAATCCGCGGGCCAACCGGTCGACCCATTCTTCAACGTCAACGAACCTGACGATCTCGTTCAGGCCGAGCGTCTGTTGCGGAGCATGAAACCATGAACAGACGCGTCTTCGGAATCACCGGCTGGAAGAATTCCGGCAAGACGACGTTGACCGAAAAGCTGGTCGCCGAGCTTGTCCGGCGCGGCTGGAAAGTGTCGACGGTGAAACATGCCCATCATGACTTCGACATCGACAAGCCGGGCGCCGACAGCTTCCGCCACCGGCAAGCCGGCGCCACCGAAGTCGCGATCGCGTCCGGCAATCGCTGGGCGCTGATGCATGAACTGCGCGGCGAGCAGGAGCCGACCCTGGAGGCGATTCTGTCGCGGCTCGCGCCATGCGATCTGGTGCTGGTCGAAGGCTACAAGCGCGAAGCCCACCGCAAGATCGAAACCCGCCGGCTGGAAGCAAAGGACCGCACGCCGCTTTCGGTGGGCGATCCGAACATCGTCGCCGTCGCCGCCGATTTTGCGGCCGAAGGCGAGCTCTTGCCGGTGTTCGATCTCAACGATGTGAAATCAATAGCCGACTTCATCGAGCGGACCACCGGGCTCGTTGCTTGAGAGCTAACGCAGCGGCAGAATAGCCTTGCCCATTTTTGTGGTTTTGCAGTTGCTTTTTTCTTGGAAAGAATGGGAGTATCGCCCCAGCGGGCGGTCAAAAGCACCGCCCCACAGAGCCGTTTTGGAACGACGGCCGGGACCATAAAGAGAGGACTATCATGCGTATTGCACTGCGTATCGCGCTTGCCGCATCGGCTGCGCTGCTGACGCTCGGCGTAGCCCAGGCCCAGGAAAAGACCCTGAGGATCGGCACCGAAGGCGCCTATCCGCCCTTCAACAACCTCACCGCCGATGGCCAACTCGTCGGTTTCGACATCGACATCGCCAAGGCGCTTTGTGACGAGATGAAGGTCAAGTGCACCTTCGTCGCCCAGGATTGGGACGGCATTATCCCCGCCCTCCAGGCCGGCAAGTTCGACGCCATCGTCGCCTCGATGTCGATCACGCCGGAGCGCAAGGAGAAGGTCGACTTCACCAACAAATATTACAACACGCCGTCGGCCCTTGCCGTGCCTAAAGACAGCACGCTGAAAGGCGTGACCAAGGAAGACCTCGCCGGCAAGAACATTGGTGTCGCCACCACCACCACGCATTTCAACTATGCCTCGAAGACTTACACCGACAGTACCGTCAAGGGCTATCCGAGCAGCCCCGAGGAGCAGGCAGATCTTGCCAATGGTCGTCTCGACGCCATCGAGGACGATATCGTTGTGCTGCAGCAGTGGCTGGACACGCCCGATGGCGCCTGCTGCAAGATCCTCGGCCAGCCGTCCCCGCAACCGGTCGAGATCTTCGGGCCGGGCGCCGGCATTGCGGTACGCAAGGGCGAGACCGATCTAGTCAACAAGTTCAATGCGGCCATCGACGCCATTCGCGCCAATGGAAAGTATAAGGAAATCAACGACAAGTACTTCAAGTTCGACGTCTACGGCGCCGAGTCCTGATAATATAAAAGGCGGCAGGAAATTTCCCGCCGCCTTTCGCTCTTCTGTGATCGCCGTGGAGACAAGACCCGTCAATGCCAGCCCAGAGCTTATGGACACTTCTCAGTTGGGGACCCGATGGCTGGCTTGACGATATCGCTTATGGCGCACTGGTCACCGTGGCGCTTGCGCTCGCCACACTGCCGATTGGGCTGACGATCGGCTTTTTCATTGCATTCGCCAAACAGTCCGAAGAACCCTCGCTGCGCCTTGCCGCCAACATCTACACCACGGTCTTCCGTGGCCTGCCGGAACTGGTGACGCTTTTCCTGTTTTTCTTCGGCATGCCGATCCTGCTGCAGCATCTCATCCGGTATTTCCGGCCCGAAGCGACCATCGACGTCAACGGCTTCGTCGCCGGTATGATCGTGCTTTCCCTGATCTTCTCGTCCTACGCCAGCGAGGTTTTCCTGTCGGCCTTCCGGGCCATACCGAAAGGCCAGTATGAGGGTGGCTATGCCATCGGCCTTTCCAACTGGCTGACCATGCGCAAGGTGATCTTGCCGCAACTGCTCCGCATCGCTTTTCCCGGACTTGAGAATTGCTGGCTTAGCCTGCTCAAGGACACGTCGCTTGTGTCGGTCGTCGGTCTCGCCGAGACGCTGCGCAATGCCGGTGTGGCCGCTCGCGTCACCAAGCACTCGTTCCTGTTTTACAGTGTGGCGGCCCTGGTCTTTCTCGGCCTGGCAATCGTGTCGTCCTTCGCCACCAACGCCATCCTGCGCTCGCTCGGCCGGCGGGAGGCACAGCGATGAGCGCCACAGCGACGATGGTCGAGCGACCACCACCCCGGGCGCGGGGCTGGCCGCGTCCCCGCATCGCAGGCTACGCGCTCGTCTGCCTGTGGCTAGCCTTCGGGCTGGGCATCGTTGCCTATCTGGTTCTTGCCTGGAATCCAGCCTTCTTTGCCAAGTATGCACCGGCCTATCTGAACGGGCTCGCGGTCACCCTGTCGCTGGTCGCGATAGCGATGGTGCTTGGTGCGATACTGTCGGTTCCAGTCGCTTACGGCCGCATGTCCAGCAACCGGATTCTGTCCGCCCTTGCCTACTGCTATGTCTACTTCTTCCGTGGCACGCCACTGCTGGTCCAGACTTTTCTTGTCTATTACGGCGTTGGCTCTTTCCGGCCTCAACTCAGCGAATTCGGTATCTACCTTCCCGTCATCAGCGATGGGCTGACTGTCGCCCGATTCACGCTTTGGGATTTTTTCAAGGACGCCTTCAACTGCGGCGTCTTTGCCTTTGCGCTCAACACCGCCGCCTACCAGGCCGAAATCCTGCGCGGCGCCATAGAGAGCGTGCCCAGGGGCCAGTGGGAAGGTGCTGCGTCGCTTGGCCTGCACAAATTGCAGACCCTGCGCAAGATCATCCTGCCGCAAGCATTGATCGTCGCCTTGCGGCCTTATGGCAACGAACTCATCCTGATGATCAAGGCTTCGGCCATCGTCGCCATCATCACCGTCTACGACCTGATGGGCAATGCCAAGCTCGCCTTCGCCAACTCCTTCGACATTCAGGCCTATATCTGGGTCGCCGTCGTCTACCTTGTCATGGTCGAGATATTGCGCCATGGCATTGAATGGATCGAACGCCGGATCACCATCCATCTGAAACGCTGACTGATTCCGAACTTGCCTGCACCAGTCGATCAGGCCACAGGCGTCTTGACGAATTGAGCGCAGAGCCTAATGCATGTCGCCCAAAAGTGGCCCCGGTTTTGGGGCAACGACATGCATAAAAACAAGACCTAGAGCGCGTCGCCCGAATCCGTTTCGACGCGACGCGCTTTAGAGCTTTCGCAGCAAATTCCGTTTCCGTCTGAAGGGCAAGTTCATGGCATCTGTGGCATTTCTCGGTCTTGGCGTGATGGGTTACCCGATGGCCGGGCACCTCAGAAACAAGGGGGGCCACGACGTCACCGTCTATAACCGCACCGGGGCCAAAGCCGAGCAATGGGTTGGCCAGCATGGCGGCCGCCTCGCGCTGACGCCGGCTGAAGCCGCCAAGGATGCTGATTTCGTCTTTTCCTGCGTCGGCAATGATGACGATCTGCGTTCGGTAACGACAGGTCCGGAAGGTGCCTTCCAAACGATGAAGAAAGGCTCGATCTTCATCGACAACACCACGGCCTCGGCCGAGGTCGCGCGCGACTTGGCGGTGGCCGCGCAGGCCGGTGGCTTTTCGTTTCTCGATGCGCCGGTCTCCGGTGGCCAGGCGGGCGCCGAGAACGGCGTGCTCACCGTCATGGTCGGCGGCGAGCAGGACGCTTTCGACAAGGCCAGGCCGGTCATCGACGCCTATGCCCGCATGGTCGGCTTGATGGGGTCGGCCGGAGCTGGCCAGCTCACCAAGATGATCAACCAGATCACCATTGCCGGCCTCGTGCAGGGGCTGGCCGAAGGCATCCATTTCGGCAAGAAGGCCGGGCTCGACATCGAGAAGGTGATCGAGGTGATTTCCAAGGGTGCGGCCGGTTCCTGGCAGATGGAGAACCGGCACAAGACGATGAATGCCGGCAAATATGATTTCGGCTTCGCCGTCGACTGGATGCGCAAGGATCTCGGCATCTGCCTGGCCGAGGCCGACCGTAACGGCGCGAAACTGCCGGTGACCGCACTTGTCGACCAGTTCTACAAGGATGTGCAGGCGATGGGCGGCAAGCGCTGGGACACGTCCTCGCTGCTAGCGCGCCTGGAAAAATAGGGTTCGCGATGACCGAGCTTTCGCCCCAATCCAGTGCCGACGAAATCGTCGCGCATCTACGCGCGATCGGCTCGGAGGAGAATCGCCTTGGCATGCTGCGCTACGGCATCAAGATCGAACGTGCGCTTGGCATCCCGCACGGCGTGCAGCGGCAGATTGCCAAGAAAATCAAGCGCAACCATGAGCGCGCGTTCGCGCTGTGGCAGACAGGCATCATGGAGGCGCAGTTCATCGCTTCCGTCACGGCCGACCCGAAGCGGTTTTCTGCCGCGGATGCACGGCAATGGGCGTCGCGCTTCGATTCCTGGGATATCGTCGATGGCGTCTCTGATCTCTTCGTCGACACGGACGCCTGGAAGGAACTGATCGTCGAGTTCGCGGCCGATGAACGGGAATTCGTTCGACGCACGGCTTTTGCCATGATGGCCTGGTCTGTCGTCCACCGGAAGAAAGAGCCGGAGGCGACCTTTCTCGCCTTCCTGCCGATCATCGAAGCGCATGCCACCGACGGCCGCAACTTCGTGAAGAAGGGCGTGAACTGGGCCCTTCGCTCGATCGGCAAACGATCGATGGATATGCACGGCGCTGTCCTTGCTGTCGCCGAAAGGCTTGCGCAATCGACCGACAAGACCGCGCGCTGGATCGGCAGGGATGCTGTGAAGGAACTATCGGATGCCAAGACGCTCGAGCGCCTCGCCGCCACGAAAGGCTGACAGACGCAAAATCCGCTTCGCGGAGGTGACGCGCTCGACACGCGCCGATTTCGAAAACCTGTTCGAACAGCCGGGCGCGCCGAAATATTGCTGGTGCATGGCCTGGCGCCATCTGCCCAGCCGCGAGCATGTCCAGAACGACGAGAAAAAGCGGGCCATGATGGCGCTTGTCGACTCCGGCACGCCAGTCGGTATCCTGGCCCATATTGACGGCAAGACCGTCGGTTGGTGCTCGGTCGCGCCACGCCAGACCTATCGCAGGCTTTCCCGGCAGCAGGACGACAGCGAGGCCGGCGTGTGGTCGATCGTCTGCTTCTATGTGCCAAGGGCACTGCGTGGAGGCGGGTTGGCTGCCGCGCTGCTCGACGCGGCCATCGACCATGCCTTCGCCGAGGGCGCCAGCACGATCGAGGCTTATCCGGTCGACCAGGCGTCGCCGAGCTACAGCTTCATGGGCTTTCGCGACATGTTTGCGTCGCGTGGGTTCCGCGAGACCGGCATGGCCGGTTCTCGCAGACATGTGATGCGGCTCGAGCGTTGACCTCATTGACAGCGGCGTCTCTACTCGGGTCCAAAGGAAGCGGCCAATGAGCAACCATATCAGATCAACCATAGCGCTCGCAGCTGCGCTATGTGTGTTCATTGCCACGGATGCCTCGGCCGAAACCGCGCACATATTCTGGAAGGATCTGCGCCCGGCGACGCAGGTCGCAGCCGAAAACGTCGGACTGCCGATGATCGCGGCAAAAATGCCCGACCATGGCGAGACATTGTCCTTGAATCTGCAGGACAAGACCGTTCAGTTAGCCGGCTATGCATTGCCGGTCGACCGCGACGGCGACCTGGTCTATCAGTTCCTGCTGGTGCCGTGGACGGGCGCATGCAGCCACATGCCGACGCCGCCGCCCAACCAGATCGTTCTGGTCACGCCGGCTCGGCCCTACAAGATGTCGGAAGCCTACCAGCCGGTCTCGGTTACCGGCACACTGAAGCCGGATATGGAGAAAAGCCAGCTGTTTATCCTCGATGGCGTCAGCGTCATCCAGTCCGGCTACACCGTGCGCAAGGCCGATGTGGTGGCGGCCGACAGCGTGCCGGACACGATCACGCTGCCGGTGAACTCACCCTGGAGTTTCCTCAACAAGAAAAAGAACTGAGCGGTTCCTTCAGCTCAAGCGGCGTTGGCGCCCGATTCCTTGTCCAGCACCATGTAGTCGAGCGGAATTTCGGTCGTGTACTTGATTTGCTCCATGGCGAAGGACGACGACACGTCGCGGATCTCGATCTTGGCGATCAGCCGCTTGTAGAAGGCGTCGTAAGCGGCAATGTCGGGCACCACGACGCGCAGGAGATAGTCGACATCGCCACTCATGCGATAGAACTCGACCACTTCGGGAAACTCCTGGATGACCTCGGAAAACCGCCGCAGCCATTCATGGCTGTGCGAATTGGTGCGGATCGACACGAAGACGGTGACGCGCACATTGACCTTTTCATGGTCGAGGATGGCGACGCGCCGCTTGATGACGCCCTCTTCCTCGAGCTTCTGGATGCGCCGCCAGCAAGGTGTCGTCGACAGCCCGACTTTCTTGGCGACATCGGCGACCGCGAGTGTCGCGTCCTCCTGCAAAAGGCGGAGAATTTTTCTATCGAGGCGGTCCATCTTTTTCTCTCCGGGGGGAATAGATTGGCTATATTCGGCCTTATAGGAACCTTTCACAAGAAAGAAATTCTGCCGATCGGGCAAAAAGCGAGTGATTTCTTGCTGAAAGATCAATCGAGGCGATAGCGGATTTCCGATCTCAGGAATGGCAGCAAATCCATTTCAAACCATGGATTCTTCTTCAACCAGCCGGTGTTGCGCCACGACGGATGCGGAAGCGGCAGCACTTTCCGGCTGCCGGACGCGTCCCATATGGCACGCCAGTCCATCACCGTTTCCGTCAGCGAGGGCCGGCGCGCGGCACCCATGTGCCAGGACTGCGCGTAGATGCCGATCGTCAGCACCAGATCGATTCGTGGCATCAAGGCCATCAAAGGCGCACGCCAGGCTGGCGCACATTCGCGCCTTGGCGGCAAGTCGCCACCCTTGGCATCCTGGCCGGGAAAGCAAAAGCCCATCGGTACGATGGCGAATTTTTCGATGTCGTAGAATTCTTCGCTTGTCACCCCGAGCCAGCTGCGCAAGCGGTCGCCGGAGGCGTCGGTGAACGGCATGCCCGTGATATGCACCTTGGTTCCCGGCGCCTGGCTGGCGATCAGGATGCGGGCGCTGGACGATGGCCGCAGCACCGGGCGTGGTTCGTGCGGCAGCGGCTTGCCGACAGGGTTTTCGACGCAGATGCGGCAGGCCCGAACCGTCGCGGCGAAGCTCTCGAGCGCATACTCGTCGACCATGATCGCGTCCGAAAACCGGCTTCCACTTTTCGGGATCATGGTCAGGCGGCGGCGCTCGGTCGGCTGGAAACAGCCTGATGCCAGCGCAACACATTGGCGCATTCGTCCGGCACCTTGATGCGTGCCGGCTTCATGAAGTCGACGGCGATCAGGCCAGTGATGTCGGCAATCGAATAGCTGTCGCCGGCGATGAACTCCCGGCTGCCCAGCTCATCGTCCAGCAGCCTGAGGAACTCCACGGCCTTCGGCTTGTTGGCCTCGCCCCATTCGGGAATCTGCGGAATTTCCCATTCCTTCATCGCCGGATGGATGTGACGGAAGGCCTGCGCGACGCAACTGAGCAGGTTGAACTCCATCCGTCTTTGCCACATCTCGACACGCGCCTTGCCGAGCGCGCCACGCCCGAACAATGCCGGCTCGGGATGCAACTCCTCGAAATAGCGGCAGATGGCGACGGATTCGGTGAGGACGGTGCCGTCGTCGAGTTCCAGCACCGGCAGGCGTTGCAAAGGGTTGCGCGAACTGACCGCTTGCTGCTTGTGCTCCAACGCGCCCATGTCGACGGACACCAGAGGAACCGCGATCCCCTTCTCGGCCAGGAAAACGCGAACCCGCCTCGGATTGGGTGCGCGGCCGCCATCGAACAACTTCATTCCATCCTCCCGGTTTCCCAACAACCATTAGGGTTCAGCCCCTTACGGGCTTCACCAGAACCGAAAAATCTCGCGCATGGCATCGCCGATCGACGCCAGCGTACCGTGTTTTCGCTCGACGACTTCGCCGTGATGGCTGTCGCGCCAGTCCCGCGGCTGGTCGAATGTGCCAGCCCAGATACCGGCCTTTTCTGCGCGGGCGATAGCTTCCTCGCTCTCGAAGTCGCCAAAGGCAACCGCCCAGCCCGCCTCCACCTGCGCACGGTTGAGGTCCTTGCCGCCGGCGGTGCAGTCGCCAAGCAGCCGGCCGTAGCGATCACGCTGCCAGCCGGTACAGGAGACGGGTCTGCCGGCGATCAGGCGCACCAGCGACTGGCGCGCCAATGCGCCGCAGGCATAGTCGGCGCCATTCCTGCGGCAGGTCTGCGTATACTCTGGGGCATCGATGCCGCGCATGCGGATGCGCTCGGCGCCAAGCGTGATCGAATCGCCATCGTTGACGATTGCCGCACCTACCGCCTTGCGCGTCTCCACCCGGTCGAGGCGGGCGGCCAGCAGGATCAGCAGCCCGAGAATGATGACGGTGAGCCCGCAATCCATCAGCTGGCGCCATGGGCTTCGGGGTGGTGCAACGTATCGCCGGCGCGGCCTCGGGCCCCATGAACGGCTCATATGGCAAACGGTTGGTTAATCATTCGAACGTAGCTTAACACATTGAAACCGCTGCTCGCATAAATTGAAGTTTCATGCCCTTGCAACGCTCGAACACAGCGGACAAGTTCATTGTGGACCGCAGGAAACCTCATCGCAACAGCGATGTCGCGCGCGCGGTGCGCAAGACGCGTGACCGTCTCTCGCAGCAGGCCGGCAATCCCGATTTCGATCGCGAACTGCTGAAGCTCCATGCCCGCGCGATGACCAGCGGCGCCATCGCCATCCCGCTGCTCGTCCTGACGATCGCGGCAGCCGGCCGGCTTGCCGGCGTCGGCAACGAGATCGGTCTCTGGGCGCTGTTCACACTGACCTGCTACACCGTCGTCACCTTGATGGCGCGGCGCATAGAGCGCACTGAAGCTTCCGAGCTCAACCCACTGCAAACGCAAAGAGAATTCCTGATCGGCCATTTCCTTTGCGGTCTCGGCTGGGGGGGGTTCGTCTGGCTCGGCTGCGGCGCTTGCCAGGTCGACCAGTTCCATGTCGTCAAGGCGGTGGTGCTGCTCGTCGCCATGGCGGCGACCGCTGTCATGACCTCCTCTCTGGGTGGCGCCCTCTTGGCGACCTTTGCCGTTCCAGTGGCGCTCTACGCCTATGCCGGCGTCAAGCTGTGGATGCCGGTCGGGGCGATCATGGCGGGGCTGCTGGTCGTGTCGCTGCCCTTCTTCGCCTATGTGGCCCGCCACCTCAACCGCGCGTCCCTGATGCTGTTGTCGTTCCGCTCCGAAAAGGATGCGCTGGTCGCCGAACTGGAGACGGCGAAATCGATGTCCGACGAAGCGCGGCGGCGGGCGGAAGACGCCAATCTGGCGAAATCGCGGTTCCTCGCTTCGATGAGCCACGAGTTGCGCACGCCGCTGAATGCCATCCTCGGCTTCTCCGAGGTGATGTCGAACGAAGTGCTCGGACCGATGAGCAATCCCACCTATCGCGACTACGCCCATGACGTGCACGAATCCGGCCAGCATCTGCTCGACCTCATCAACGAGATCCTCGACCTGTCGCGCATCGAGGCCGGCCGCTACCAGCTCAACGAGGAGCCGGTGATGCTGCTCAACATCGTCGAGGATTGCTGTCACATGATGGAATTGAGGGCGCGCAACAAGGATATCCGCGTCGTCCAGGATTTCGAGCACGAGTTGCTGCGCCTGTTCGCCGACGAACGGGCGGTGCGGCAGATCACGCTCAACCTTTTGTCGAATGCCATCAAGTTCACCGCCACCGGCGGCGAAATTCGCGTTCGCGTCGGCTGGACGGCAGGTGGCGGACAGTACATTTCGGTCAAGGACAATGGTCCGGGCATCCCCGAAGAGGAAATCCCGGTGGTGCTCTCGGCCTTCGGCCAGGGTTCGATTGCCATCAAGAGCGCCGAGCAAGGCACCGGGCTTGGCCTGCCGATCGTGCAAGGCCTGCTTGCCATGCATGGCGGCGAGTTCGAACTTCATTCCAAGCTGCGCGAAGGCACCGAGGCGATCGCCATCTTCCCGCTGAGCCGGGTGATGGAGGAACTCCCCGCGCTGCCGACCGCGGCGGTCGCCGCGCGGCGGCGGTAGATGTCGCCCGGATGCGGCGTGCCTGGCGCCTAACCCCGAACGGCCGCCGCCATGCCTGAACTGGTCAGCGCCGCCGCCTTGACGAGAGCTGCGGCAAGAGCGGCCCCTGCCCCTTCGCCATGGCTGATGCCCAAATCAAGCAACGGGCGAAGACCGAGGCGCTCAGTGGCCCGGACATGGGCGGGCTCTGGCGACAGGCTGGCAAGAAGACAATGGTCGAGCGCGGCGGGGTTGGCGGCATGCAGTACCGCCGCGGCGGCCGTTGCCGCAAGTCCGTCCAGCAGCACCGGAATCTTCTGCATCCGTGCGGCGAGGATGGCGCCGGCAATCGCCGCGAACTCACGGCCGCCGACCCGGCGCAACGCCTCCAACGGGTCGCCGAGATGGCCGCCGTGAAAGGCCAGCGCCGCATCGACCACTTCAGCCTTGCGAGCCTGCATCGCCGCATCGGCGCCGGATCCGGGGCCGACCCAGTCGGCGCCCCTGCCCCCGAACGATGCTGCAAACAGGGCAGCAGCAACGGTGGAATTGCCGACGCCGAGATCGCCGAGGCAAAGCAGGTCGGTGCCGCCCGCGATCGCTTCCATGCCGAAGGCCATGGTGGCGGCGCAGCCGCGCTCGTCCAATGCGGCATCCCCGGTGATGTCGGCGGTCGGGATGTGCAGGGCAAGATCGAAAACCTTCAGCCCGAGATCGTTGGCAATGCAGATCTGGTTGATCGCGGCGCCGCCGGCGGCGCAAAGCTCGACCGCGTTGGCGGTCGCCGCCACCGGCCGCGGCGAAATGCCGTGCCGGATAACGCCGTGATTGCCGGCAAAGACCGCCATCAACGGTCTTGTCACCGCGGGTGGAGCCCGCCCGCTCCATGCGGCGAGCCAGGCGGCGATGTCCTCGACACGGCCAAGTGAATTGCTGGGTTTGTCGGCCTTGGCAAACAGCGTGCGCACACGGGCCTGCGCCGTCGTGTCGGCCGCCGGCAGGTTGGCCAGCAGGTTGCGAAAATCGTCGAAAGGCAGCGCACTGGTCATATCGTTGGCGGTCATTCCCTGGAGTTGGTGAGCGGCATAGCCGCCTTGCGCGGTTGGCACAACCTCCTGGATCATGCCGTTGCATTTGCCGCAAAGATGGCCGCGAAGGGCGCAATCGCGAGGGCTTGCATTGGCTTTGCGGTTGCACCATGTGGAGAGGGAACAAGGGATTCCGCATGGAACCCTTTAGAGAAAGTCATGACGGCCATCGAATCCCCGTGCATCCTGGTCTGTTCGATCGACATGAAAACCGGCTTCTGCTTCGGGTGCGGCCGCACGCGCGAGGAAATCGGCGCCTGGATCGGAATGACGCCGGAGACGCGCCGCGGCGTCATGGCTGAATTGCCTGCCCGGCTGGAAACGGTCGAACGCCGGCCGCGCCGGGAAACGCGCCGTGCCCGCATGACGCGCGAACGCGACGCGCTTTCGTGAGGCGACTACACAGATGAACCGCCTGTTCTGGATACTGATTGCCGCGATCGGGGTGGGAGCAATCCTGCTCATGCTCAACGATTCCGCCGGCAGCACGCTCGGCGTCGAGAATTACGATTTCGGCCGGCTGATCTGGCTTGGCGCCTTCGGCGCTCTGGTCGGCGCCGGCCTGCTTCGCTCGGGCAGGCCGTTGAGCGCCATGGCCCGCAACCTCGGTGCCTGGGCGGCAATCGCGCTCGCGCTGATCGCCGGCTACCAGTATCGTTACGAACTGCAGGATGTCGCCAGCCGGGTGACGGCAGGCCTCGTTCCCGGCAGCCCGCTGGCGCTCGGCGTCGAAGACGGCCACGCCACGGTGACGCTCGACAAGGCGGACAATGGCCATTTCGAAGCGCGCATCCTGGTCAACGGCAACCCGGTCCGGGCCGTGGTCGATACCGGCGCGACCAGCACCGTGCTGACGTCCGAGGACGCCCAGGCGGCCGGATTCAATCCAGCGGCGCTCAACTACACCATACCGGTTTCGACCGCCAACGGCATGGCGCGCGCCGCGGCCGTGAAGACCGATCAGCTGGCGATCGGCGGCATCGTGCGCAAGGACATGCCGGTGATGGTCGCGGCACCCGGCATGCTCAGCCAGAGCCTGCTTGGCATGAACTTCATCGGCTCCTTGTCGGGCTTCGACGTGCGCGGCGACCGCATGATCCTCCGGGATTGACCCCGACCCGAACGCGTCAGGCCGCTTCGGCCGCCGCTGCGCCGAACTCGACGGCTGCGAAGGCCGTCTTCAGCACGTCCGGTCCGGCACCCGGCCGGGTCGCGTCGGTGGACAGGATCTGGCGATAACGGCGCGCGCCGGGCAAGCCATGGAACAGGCCGACCATATGGCGGGTGACATGGCCAAGCCGCCCGCCCTGCTCGATATGGCGGGCCGCGTACTCCGCCATCGCATCGATCAGCGCGGCGTAATCGAACGGGTCGGACTTGACGCCGTAGAAGGTGGCATCGACGCCGGCCAGAATGCCGGGCGTGTGGTAGGCGGCGCGGCCAAGCATGGCGCCGTCGATATGGTCGAGATGCGCCCGCGCCTCTTCGATCGACTGAATGCCGCCGTTGATGCCAATGAATTCGTTTTGTTTTCTGGCCTTCAGTCGATAGACGCGGCCATAGTCGAGCGGCGGGATGTCGCGGTTCTCCTTGGGACTCAGCCCTTCCAGCCACGCCTTGCGCGCATGCACCCACAGCGCGTCGGCGCCAGCGTCGAAAACACCTTCCGCCAGCGCATCGAGCGCCGGCTCGGGGTCCTGCTCGTCGACGCCGATGCGGCATTTGACGGTGACGGGAATTCTTACCGCCGCCTTCATCGCCGCGACGCAGCCGGCGACAAGGTCGGGCACCTTCATCAGGCAGGCGCCGAACGTGCCCGACTGGACGCGGTCGGACGGGCAACCGACATTGAGGTTGATCTCGTCATAGCCGAATGCTTCGCCAATGCGCGCCGCCTCGGCAAGTTTTCCGGGATCGGAGCCGCCGAGCTGCAGGGCGACCGGATGTTCCGCCGCATCGAAGCCGAGCAGCCGCTCGCGGGCGCCCTGGATAACCGCGTCGGCCACCACCATTTCGGTATACAGCAGCGCACGGGTCGTCAGCTGGCGATGGAAGAACCGGCAATGCCGGTCCGTCCAATCCATCATAGGTGCAATAGTCAGTCTATGATCTTGATTTTTCAGCATTTTTTCTTTAACATCAAATCGTTAGACGATGCCGAGTGCACACGAATTTACGACAGAATACGACCTTTTTCGCCACCTTTCGATCCCTCAGTGCACACCGTGCCCACACGAAAAAATGGCCACCTATACAAAACTCTCGTCCGGCTCCTGGCGTCCTCCAAGTCCGTCGCAGGGGTCGATACGTCAGCGAGACCTTCTTGCGTCGGGACGATGCACGGCGCTGGGCAACCGATGCCGAGCGCCAAATCGATCGTGGTGAGGCGCCGAGCAAGTCCCGTATAGCGCGACTAAAAACTTTCGGCCAACTCATCGACCTTCATATCGACGACATGTGCGATGTAGGCAAGTCCCCTCTCCGCTCCAAGGCTGCAGCCCTCGATATGCTGCAGAGGCATCTTGGGAAGTGCAGCATCGCGGCGCTTGATCGCGAACGGCTCATTCGCGTTGGTCGTGATCGAGCCGCCCAAGGTGCCGGACCGATGACCCTCGGTATCGACATCGGCTTTGTAAAACTCATTCTGGCTCATACCGCTGCGGTTCATGGCCTGCCCGTCAAGGTCGAACCTGTTGATCTCGCGCGTCTGGCGAGACGTTTGGCGTAGTAAGTTTTGCGCTCGCAACCTACGCAAATTGGGCGTATCGTTGCCATATCGTCGGTTGCTAATACGTGAGCCGGCGACTGAGAGCGCAAGACTCCCGCAGCGGACTGGGCGCGCTAGAATCCACAACTACTCGTCGCGCCCACCAGACCATCTGCCTCTGCCGAAACCTCTTTTCCTCGGTTCCGGCCAGAATTGCCGTTTGCGATTTTCGGAAGAGGAGCGTTCGGATGCAGATCATGCAAACCCGCCGCCGATTCCTGGCCGGCGCTGCAATGGCAGGCGCTGCCGGTATCGTAGGTCTTCCGGAGTCACTCCACGCGGAACCGCCGCTGGAAACGACCACGGTTCGTCTGCCGCGTTGGGTTGGTGGTTCCTACTGCTGGGCAGGCGCTTACATCGCCGCGGAACTGATGCGTGCAGATGGCCTCACAGACGTTCGCTATGTAGAAAGCGATAGGAGCGTCGACCAATCGGAGTGGATCGCACGCGGTGAATCGGAGTGGATCGCACGCGGTGAGACGGATTTCTCTGTGAACTTTCCGCCGAACCATATCGCGTCGATCGATGCCGGGGTGCCGATCAAGGTGCTAACCGGGCTGCACTCGGGATGCCTCGAACTGATCGCCAAGGAGAGCATCCGCAGTGTCACGGATCTGCGGGGCAAGAGGGTGGGCGTGGACGGTTTCAACAACTCGCGACACGTGTGGCTGACCCTCATGTCCGCCTATGTCGGGCTCGATCCCGTCAACGATATCCAGTGGGTCTTGACTGAGAACGTCAAGCCCACGGAACTCTTCGTCCAAGGGAAGATCGACGCATTCCTCGGGACGCCGCCCCAGCCGCAGGAGTTGCGCGCCAAGAAGATCGGCCACACGATCCTCAGCAATGCCGTCGACCGCCCCTGGTCACAGTATTTCTGCTGCATGATCTCCGCGACGACGGACTACGTGAACAGGTATCCGGTGGCGACCAAGCGGGTCTTGCGATCCATCCTCAAGGCGGCCGACCTCTGCGTGTCGGATCCGGAAAGGGTGGCGCAGCAGATGGTCGATCGCGATTTCGTCCCGTCGTATGATTACGCGCTCCAAACGCTGAAGGATATCCGGTACGACCGCTGGCGGGACTTCGATCCTGAAGACTCCCTGCGGTTCTACACACTCCGCATGCAGGAGACGGGCATGATCAAATCGAGCCCGCAACAGATTATCGCAGACGGAACGGACTGGCGCTTCCTCGACGAGTTGAAGCGTGAGCTGAAAACCTGATCCCACCTGTCTCAAGGGGAGATATGGATATGCAAATCATCCAGAGCCGCAGGCGCTTCCTGGCCGGTCTTTCGGCAGCCGGCACCGTGGGAATTGTCGCAACCCCGAGATTGGCGTTTGCCGAGCCGGAGCCCGAGACGACCAGTGTCCGGCTGGGGCGGTGGGTCGGAGGCGCCTACTGTTGGGAGTCGCTCTACCTCGCTGGCGAACTGCTCCGCGCCGGCGGCATGACCGACGTCCAGTACGTGCAAGGTGATCAGAAGTACTTCGACAACAGCGAATGGATTGCAGCGGGTGAGACGGACTTCGACTTCAACATGCCGACGATGCACATACGCAGCGTCGAGGCCGGGGTGCCCGTCAAGATCCTGGCCGGCGTGCATTCCGGCTGCTGGGAGTTGCGGGCGAACGATCGCGTCAACAGCATTGCCGATCTAAAGGGCAAGCGGGTGGGGGTCTGGGCGATGAACGACCACCCGCTGGTGTTTCTCCAACTGCTAATCAACTATGTCGGGCTCGATCCCAACCACGATGTTGAGTGGGTCGTAGGCGTCCAGGAGAACGGCTCGCTCATGCAGAACTTCATCGACGGCAAGGTCGATGCCTTCCTGGTAGACACCAGCCAATACTCAGAGGTTCGGAACAAGAAGGTAGGCCACACGGTCTTCAGCAATCTTATCGACCGGCCTTGGTCGCAGTATTTCTGTTGCATGCTCGCCGGCCGGACCGACTATGTCGACAAGTATCCGGTCGCCACCAAGCGCGTGCTGCGGGCCATCCTCCAGGCTGTCGAATTCTGTGTGTCGAACCCGAAATCGGCCGCCCGCGCGGTGGTCGATCGAGGGTTTCTGCCGAGCTACGACGTTGCGCTGACCACTTTGCAGAACACCGGGCACGACAGGTGGCGGGAATACGACGCTGAAGACTCGGTGCGCTTCTACGCGCTGCGCCTCCTGGAGACAGGCATGATCAAGTCGAGCCCGCAGGAGATCATCGCCAAAGGGACGGATTTCCACTTCTTCGAAGAGATCAAGCGCGAACTGAAGACGTGAGAGGCGCAGCGCGAAGGACCGCTGAAGAGGAGGACGTCATGCACATCATCCAGAATCGCCGCCGCTTCATGGTCGGCCTCGCGGCGGGTGCCGCGGGATTAGTCGCAGCCCCGAGGCTGGCGCTCGCCGAGCCGGCGCCAGAGATAACGAAAGTCCGGTTGCCGGTGTTCGCCAAGGTCTCGGACTGCCAATCGCCGATGTATGCGGCCACCGAGCTTCTGCATGCCGAAGGCTTGATCGACGTTGAGTTCGTGTCTTCGGGCACCGGCCCGGATTCGTCGGACTGGATCGGCCACGGCGAGATCGACTTCGACTGGAACTACCCGCTCGCGCATGTGCTTAACATCGCAAAAGGCGCGCCGATAAAAGTCTTGACCGGCTTGCATGTCGGCTGTCTTGAGCTGATCGCAAACGATCGGGTCGTTGGCATCCCTGATCTGAAGGGTAAGACGGTCGGAGTGGATGGCACCACCATCCAGTATCTGTTGCTGAATGTGATGTCTTCCTATGTCGGCCTTGATCCGGCAAAGGATTTCGAAACTCTCGTAACCCCCGATGCGGTTCAAAGCCTCGCGGAGGGTAAGATCGATGCGTTCCTCGGCGGACCGCCCACGCCCCAGCAGGCGCGCGAGCGAAAGCTCGGCCATGTACTTGTCAGCACGGCGATCGACAAACCATGGTCGCAGTATTTTTGTTGCATGCTCGCGAGCACCGCAGATTACGCAGGACGTTACCCTGTGGCGACTAAACGAGTCATGCGCGCCCTACTCAAGGCCGTGGACCTCTGCATAACCAATCCGGAAGCGGTTGCGAAAAGTGCGGTCGATATAGGCTACGCCAGCGACTACACGCTTCAGGCTATCCGTTCCGACATACACTACGACAAATGGCGCGAATATGACCCCGAGGACTCCCTGCGTTTCTACGCGCTGCGTATGCAGGAGACAAATGCTGTCACGATGAGGCCGCAGGAGGTCCTGGACCGCGGCACCGACTGGCGTTTCCTTAAAGAGCTCAAGCGCGAGATGAAGACGTGAGCCGCTGGCCGACGCGCGCGTTGCTGCTCCTCGCCCTCGTCGCTGCGCCTGCGCACACCTCTGCGCACGAAGCGTCAGCGCATGCCGGGGACAATGAGCGCCTGCCGATGATGGGCGCTGCACCGGATTTCACGCTGATATCGCAGGACCACAAGCCGGTGTCGCTGCGCGACTTCCGCGGCAAGGTGGTCGCCATTGCATTCATCTATACGTACTGTACCGACGTCTGCCCGATGCTGACCGCCCATATGGCCAGCGTGCGGGAGAAGCTGGGTTCTGCGTTCGGGTCGAAGATCGACTTCGTTTCGATCACCGTCGACCCGGAGCGCGATACGCCCGATGTCTTGAAGGAATATGCGCAGAATTTTGGCGCCGACCTGAAGGGCTGGTCGTTTCTTACCGGTGATCCGGCGGTCGTCCATGAGGTGGGACGGAAATACGGGGTCATCGCGAATAGGGCGGCGAACGGAGATGTCGACCATACCTTGTTGACATCGCTCATAGACCCCAAGGGCATGTTGCGCGTACAGTATCTTGGCGTCCGGTTCGATCTGGAGGAGTTCCGGGGTGACCTTCTCAGCCTCTTGGACGAATCCAAATAGCGTAACGACCCGGCTCGTTGGCTGGGTTGCCCGGCTGCCGGCTCGCGTCCAGACCAAGCTCTTGATCGCGTTCCTGTCGATTGTCGGCCTGTTGATCGTGCTCGGGGGCGTCGGGTTGCAGGTGCTGAGTGGGGTCAATGATCAAACAAACGAGCTGATCAAGCTGCAGCGCCGGATCGCAGCCTATCGCCAGGTCCAGCACGACACCACGAACCAGCTCTACAGCATCTCGACCGCCCTTCTGCTTCAGGACGAGCGGATGCTGGATGCAGCGCTGCGCCAGCTCAACCAGTTTGGCTACGACCTCGATCGCATGGAGTTCGTCGCCGAAACCGAAGCGGAGGTGCTGGGCCAGGTCCGGCAGGAGTACGGACGGCTCGCGGCCGGCGTGACGCACGTTGTGGAGCTTTTCCGCGCCGGTCGCACGGAAGAGGCGCGCAAGATCCAGCTGGATGAGATCATTCCGTCGGCCGACCGCCTTGAGCGGCTGACGAACCAGCTGGTCAACATATCCGAAGCCGACATGGTGGCGGCGATCGAAACGACCGAGGGGGCATACGGCACCTCTCGACTGATTGTGGTCTCCTTTGCAGTGGGCAGCATCCTGCTGGCGCTGGGGCTTGGCTACATCATCTCCTGGTCGTTGATCGAACCGGTGAAGAAGATCGAGACGCGTCTCAGCCAGATAGCGGCCGGCGACTTCGCCCAACAGGTTGTCGTCGCCAACCGCGACGAACTGGGAGCGCTTGCGGACAACGTCAACCAGACATCCGTGCGGCTGGGGCGACTGTATCAAGAGGTGCAGGCGCGCACGGCCGAGCTTGCACGCTCGGTCGGCGAACTGGAGGCGCTCGGGGAAGTCAGCAAGGCGGTCAATTCGACGCTCGATCTCGACACTGTGCTGAAAACGATCGTCGCCAAAGCGGTCCAGTTGTCGGAGACGGATGCTGGCACCATCTACGTGTTCAGCAGCACGCGGCAGCAATTCCGTCCACGCGCAAACTTCGGTATGAGCGATGAGCTTATGGCCGCAGTCTCACACCAGACGATCGGGCTGGCCGATATGGGGATCGGCGACGCACCCGGGCGCTGCATGCCGGTGCAGTTTCCCGACCTCAGCGAGGAGACCTCATCCTTCCTTGTAAGAAAGACGATCGTCGAAGCCGGATATCGCGGTATCCTGATCGTTCCGCTGCTGAGGCCCAACAAGATCGTCGGTGCACTGGTCGTCAGGCGCCACAAGCCAGGTGCCTTCCATGAGCAAGTTGTTCACCTGCTGGAGACCTTCGCAGCCCAATCGGTGCTCGCGATCCAGAATGCCAAGCTGTTCCGCGAGATCGAGGAGAAAGGCCAGGAGCTGGAGGCAGCTAGCCGCCACAAGTCCCAGTTCCTCGCGAATATGAGCCACGAGCTCAGGACACCGCTCAATTCGGTCTTGGGCTTCACAGAACTGCTGGTCGACGGCATCTACGGGGAACTCCCGGACAAGGCAAAGACGACCGTCGCGCGCGTGCAGGCAAACGGCCGTCACCTCCTCGGGCTCATCAACGACGTACTCGACCTTTCCAAGATCGAAGCCGGCCAGCTCACGCTGGCGATCGAGGACTACTCCGTCGCGCAGATTGTTCGGTCGACCGTTACCGCCGTCGAGCCGCTGGCACGAGCGAAGGGCCTTGAGCTTTCAACGACTGTTGCCGAGAACCTTCCAATCGGCCACGGGGACGAACGCCGTTTGACGCAGGTCCTCCTCAATCTTGCAGGCAATGCCGTCAAGTTCACCGAAACGGGTGCGGTCGACATTCTTGCCGATGCGGTCGACGGGCACTTCGAGATCACCGTCCGAGACACCGGTCCCGGCATCGCGTCCAAGGACCAGGCTCTCATCTTCGAAGAATTCCAGCAGGTCGACAACAGCAGCACCAGGCAGAAGGGTGGCACGGGTCTTGGCCTGGCGATCTCGAAGCGCATCGTCGAAATGCATGGCGGAACCATAGATGTCGAGTCTGTGATCGGGTCAGGCTCGACATTCCGTCTGAAGGTACCAATCCGGGTGAATGAGGACGTGAGGGCCGCATGAGCAAACGAATCCTGATGGTGGAAGACACCGAGGACAACCGCCAGATCATCCGCGATCTCATTGCTACCACCGAATACGAACTGATCGAGGCGGCGGACGGCGCCGCCGGCATCGCTGCAGCCCTAGCGCACAGGCCAGACCTGATCCTTATGGACATTCAGCTCCCGGTGATCGACGGGTATGAAGCGGCACGCCGCATCAAGGCCGACCCGGCGCTCCGGCACATTCCGATTATCGCCGTCACCTCCTACGCGTTGTCGGGCGACGAGGCGAAAGCCCTTGCTGCTGGGTGCGATGGTTACATTGCCAAGCCATTCAGTCCGCGCCAGCTGCTTTCCGAGATTCGCGGGTTCCTTTCTTGAGGGAGGCAGCACCTTGCACGATCCGCCTCGCATTCTCGCGGTCGACGATACTCCGGAAAACCTCGAGATCCTGCGCATGCGCCTCGAGGCGAATGGCTACGAAGTTGCAACCGCCGCCGATGGTGAAGAGGGGCTTGCGAAAGCCCGCGAACTCACGCCGGATCTGATCCTGCTCGACATCATGATGCCGAAGCTCGACGGCATCAGTGTGGTACGCATGCTCAAGCACGATCAATCGCTCCGATCGATCCCCGTTATTCTGGTCACCGCGAAAGCCGACACGCGCGACGTGGTCGAGGGACTGGACGCCGGTGGCGACGATTATCTGACAAAGCCCTTCGAGCACAGGGCGCTGTTAGCGCGGGTGCGCTCGATGCTGCGCCAGAAGGCGCTTCACGACACTGTCGCGAGCCAAGCCAAGCGCCTTGAGGACCAAGCCGCGAGACTTTCCGACTGGAATCGCTCGCTCGAGCAAACCGTGGCTGAGCAGGTGACGGAGCTCGATCGAATGGCGCGACTTAGGCGGTTCCTGCCCGAACAGGTCGCCGACCTCATCGTTGCGGCGGGCAATGGAGATGCGCTCTTGCAGAGCCATCGTCGCGAGGTGACCGTTGTCTTTTGCGATTTGCGCGGCTTTACGGCCTTCGCGGAGACGGCCGAACCCGAAGCAGTCATGACCGTTCTTGCCGAGTATCATTCCTGTCTTGGTGAACAAATTGTCCGGCACGAGGGGACTCTCGAGCGGTTCGTGGGCGACGGGATGGTCGTGGTTTTCAACGATCCACTGCCATGCGCCGACCACAGCGAGAGAGCTGTCTCAATGGCTGCTGCGATGCGCGACGCGATTGACGAGCATTCAGAGCGATGGCGCAAGCGGGACTATTTGCTTGGCTTTGGGATCGGCATTGCCAGGGGCCACGCAACCATCGGGCGCATCGGTTTTGATCAGCGTTCGGACTATGCCGTCATCGGCACTGTGTCGAACCATGCCGCCCGATTGTGCGAGGAGGCCAAATCGCGCCAGATTCTTGTTAGCCAACGGGTCCTCGGAGCTGTCGAGTCGCTGGTCGAATCCGTTCTTGTTGGCGAACTGACGCTGAAGGGTTTTCGCCGCCCGATGCCAGCCTATGAAATCGTGCGGTGGATCGGTCGGCCGAGCTAGCTAAAAGATACCGGGCCTTGGCCAGGCGATCCCCTTCCCCAAACGCGGCATAGCCGCAGATGGCGAGCTGCGCCGTCTCCTCCTGAAATCTTGGGTTTTGTGGCAGACTCGTAGCGCAAGGGGCGCTTCCGTGCACGTTTAACGGCAATCAAACTGAATCCCGAAACAGCCCACTCACCGCTGGCAATCCTGCGGCGCTCGGAAAAACCGTAGCAAGGGTTCGGCCGGGAAGGCGAAGATGCTCGCTCAACACGGCCTTGTTGATCGCAGATCGGTCACCACGGCCAGATCGGTTCCCCCGCGAAGTTGGCTGGGTGCAAGTCCAGGCCACTGATTGCCGACACGGCCGCCGGCTACACGACCGCCCATCAGGAATGTGACGCTGGCCACCCCATGATCGGTTCCGCCGTCTGTGTTGAGCGGTACCGAACGGCCGAACTCGGTCACGACCATGACAACTGTTCTGTTCCAGGCCGCCCCACACGCTTCTGCAAACGAAACAAGCCCATCGGCAAGTGCCTTCAATGCTCGCGCCAGACGCGCGCCCTGGCTGATGTGCGTATCGAACCCAGGTAATTCGAGCATCGCGATCCGAGGACCGCCCTCCGTTGCAAGTGCCTGGGCCGCACGGGTTGCTGCGCAAGTGAACCTGGCCGCTTGGCCTAAGCTCCGCTGCTCGACCGGATCTTCCAAACATCTCGGACTGCGCATTTGAGCTTGCTCAGGAGAAAGCAGGGCTAAGTCCAGCAGCGGATTGCCCCGGGCCAAATCGCAAATCAGGTCGATGGAGCGGTCGGCCGGTCCGGTCCGCCATGGTTCACTTTTTAAGGCTAGCGCGGCAAGTCCAGGCCACCCCGTGGGGTCGTCAAAGTCGCTACCGAACAAGGCAAATTCCGAGGCAGCGTGAGATCTTTCCACTCCTGCAATGGCTGTCCCAGGTACGATCAGCAACTCACCCGCATCAAAGAAGGGCAGAAGCGGCGCCAGCACTGGATGAAGCGCAAAAAGCCCATCCAGCTTGAGTGTCCGGATACCCCCCCTCTTCATTCATAAGCTCCGGAGCTTCGCGCACGGTTGCCAACTTGGGATCCCCGAACGGAGGGATCGCGGCAACACAATCGAGTCCACCGCGGAGGAGTACCAGTAGGAGTTTCGTCTCACCGGCCGACGGCTTAGCCCTTGCCGCAATTGGGCAAAGCATCGAGGAGAGTAGAAGCCCTTGCAGGGCTGTCCTCGGGTCAGTTGCATTTTGGGTGCTTGGGTGTGGTAGTGTCCGACTTACCCGCCATCGAGGCTTGGCTGCCGGCTGGACTGTGCCTACTCGGATACCCAGAAGCTGATAAATCGGGCATCGCCCCGGCAGATTCGAATGGCCTTGCGACAGGGCCGACACTGCAGGATGCGCTCTTTCGGGGTTTTTGCGAAGTCGTGGAGCGCGATGCTACTGCGATCTGGTGGTACAATAGGTTGGTGCTGCCGCGGATCGAGCCGGCGTCACTCGAAAATGAACTGGTTCTGCTGTATGCGACGTGGCTGCGGTCGCAGTTCCGCGAACTGCGCCTCCTTCGCTTGACGCTCGACCTGCCTATCCCAGTTGTTGCAGCGATATCCCATCACGTGAGCGGTCGCGACGCGGCTTTTGGCTTCGGAGCGGGACCGTCCATGGCAGCTGCCACGGTGAGTGCAGTCGGTGAACTTGCGCAATGTGAGCGAACCTTAGGCTACTTAAAAGGCGGGTCAGTCTGTCAGGTACGCATGGCTTTACGCCTGGAGCTTTACAGCTATATCGATGGCACGAAAAAACCGACGTTTTTCGACACCCTCACTTGGTCGGTGGCAAAGCCGTTCCGCCATCTTATGGTGAGCTCGATGTTGATTGGAGTTTTGCCTCGACGTCTGCCGCAAACACGGCCTAGGCATTTTCTCGATTGACCTAACGCAACAAAATGGCAGGTCACTTGCTCGAGTCTTTATACCTGGACTTCGCTCAACTAAGCCACGATTCGACGGCGGCAGGCTCTTTGACGTTCCAATTCAACTGGATTTGAAGTCGCCAAGGACTGGATCAATTCACGAGGCGCCGTTTCCAATCTGAAGCCTACTCGCGAAATTGGCTGCTTGCCACCACACGGCTCGCGCGGTCCGCGTGGGACACTGAGCGGCATTCTTGCCCTTGCTCTAGCGAGCGCGAGGCGACGACCGATGGAACCTCGTTCGGCATCTCTTCAAGGATTTTTGCGACCTGCCAAATCGAGGCCGCACCGGTGGCCAATCGGTTCAGCGAGAAAAAAAAAGCCAATTTTTCTGCACCAATTTGTGACGTTGGGCGGCTTGGCTCGCCTCGGGGTACCAAGCGCCCCAGGCAAACTGGACGCCAAGGCGGACAATGAGGTTTACGGATACCCCGGCGAACATCCGCATTAGAGCGGCCAATATCGTCGGCAGAAGAGCGTCCGAAAAGGGCTGTCGGCGGCTCCTTCGTGGGAACGAAGAAAGAAGAGAAGCAGAACTTTCGTGTGCTCTTTTTGCACACAACAGCCCGTAACTAGCTGATTATGTTTATGTATCTGCCCCATCCATCATAGGGGCGACCGAAAGGCGGACGCTCTTATAGTTGTTTTCCAGCATTCCTTGTGACTTTGGCGCTGCTAAAGGTTCGAATTGCCGCTCACATAAGCGATTTGGCGGCATTTTCCTACCCGCAACGTCACCTCTGCCCAGGCCGCGCCTCCAGATACCGGTCGGCGCGCGACGACTATTTAGAGTATCGCAGCGCGTTTACCAGCGCAGTCAGTGCGGCAGGCTGATGCTGGCGACTGGGGTAATACATGAAGAAGCCGGGAATGGGGGGCGTCCAGTTCTCCAGCACTCGAATGAGGCGGTGCTCAGCAACATGCTCCGCAACCTGCTCTTCATATGCGAGCCCGAGGCCGGCTCCGGTGAGCGCCGCCTGAATCACCATGTTGGTATCGTCGATTATGAGCGGGCCGTTCACACCGATTGTGATCGCCTTGCGTCCCTGCTCGAACTGCCAGCGATACGGACCGCTCGGAAGACGCAGGTTTAGACATCGGTGATCATTTAGATCCTTGGGCTTCCGAGGAATGCTCCGTGACGCAAAATAGCCGGGCGATCCCACCACCGCCAAACGCAACTCCTGCGAGACGCGCACCGCGATCATATCCTTTTGAACATACTCGCCGAGTTGAATACCCCCGTCGAACTCGCCCGCGACGATGTCTACGGGACCAGTGACGGTGACAACGTCAAGAACGACGTCAGGGTAAGCCTCGGCGAATGCTGAGAGCCTCGGCAACAATACCATCACCGCAGCCGACCGTGACATTACGATTCTAAGGCGTCCCGCAGGTCGGTGGCGAACGCTTCGGGCTTTGTCCAGCGCACGAGTAATTTGCTCAAGCGCCGGAGACAAGTCCTTCAAAAGCGCTGCGCCCGCAGCGGTTGGCGCTACACTCTTGGTAGTCCGAGCAAGAAGCTGGAACTCGAGTCGCTGCTCAAGTCTGCGGATTGTGTGGCTCAGGGCGGACTGGGAGACGCCCAGCTTCGCTGCCGCACGTGTAAAGCTCCGCTCATTGGCGACGATCGCAAACGTGGCGAGTTCATTCAGCTCATTTCCCATGATTTATGAATCCCACTCATGACTCTATCCTGTAAAACATACCTAGTCTCATAAGCGCCCTTGTCCTAGGTTTTGACCGACAGAAAGTCTGACCCGTCACGCGATTGCCGCGTGTATGGAATGGTCAGACGTAACAACGAGGTGACCCATGGATACCGATGTTCGCGCCCTGCGCACCCTGGCGCAGACCTATTTTGACGCCGCCTATGAAATGGATGCTGAGAAATTTGCCTCCCTATTTCATCCCTCGAGCTCCGTTACGAAGATCGCCGACGACGGCGACGTGGGCGTGACGCCGGTTGCGATGTGGCTAGCAGCCGTCCGCGACACGAAAGCTCCAAAACAACAAGGCGTGGAGCGTGACGACAAGATCCTGTCAATTGACGTCGAAAGAGACCTCGCGCTTCTGAAGGTGAAATTGCGGGTACCGCCACGCCACTTCACGGACCTGTTGTCATGCTTGAAGGTCAACGGAACCTGGAAGATCGTTCAGAAGGTGATGACTTCGAAAACGTAATGGCTTCAGTGCCGCAATAGAAAATTGAATCACCCGGCCTGGCAGGTTACCCGTGAAATTTCTGTCTCAAAGCGCCAACACCATGGCCTGTGCTTCGGGATCATCGACGGTTTGGTCGCTCTCCGACGGATATGTCGACCTGCCGGCCCAATTGCTCAGATGTCCGAACGACAAAATATGTACGCAGAAAGTATCGCCTCAGCGGGAAGAGTCGCTCGTTCGACTTTCGGTCAACTGTTTGTTACTCGATCGCTCCGGCAGCGACCGCGTTTTGATAGATTGTGGAGCGGGGGGAAGCTGGGACCCGTCTATGGGCCACCTCGAGGAGGCCATGTGCGAGGCAGGCATCGACACGTCATCCATCACGATGGTCGCTCTCACCCATGCCCATGGCGACCACATCAACGGTCTTCTTACGCCTGACGGGCGGCGGACATTTAGAAACTTGAGCAAGATCGTGATTGGGGAGGACGCCGTTGAGGATTTCCTCGCCGAGCCACGACTAAAGGATTTTCGGCCACTCCTGGCCCCAATTCGCGGAGGCGACCGGCCGGACGACCATTTGCTGGCTGTTGCGATACCTGGGCATGCTCCGGGCCATATGGGTTATCTCCGCAGCACTGGCGAGGACGATATCTTGTTCTGCGGCGACCTGATCCACGTTCCTGGTGCACAGTTTGCCCGTCCCGAGCTTACTTGGGCCTATGACGCTGACGAGTCCATGGCGAGGGCTAGCCGGATCAAGCTGCTTCAAGACGCGGCGGGTGCACATACTTGGCTAGCCGGCGCTCACCTAGGGCGACCAGGCATCGGCAGAATAATCAAGGAGGGGCATGGATATGCATTTATTTCGGCCGTGTAGCCGCCAGTTGCTGAACGAAGATGGAACGTACTGGCGAGACCATTTGCATGCGACCCCAACCTTATTACTTGACGGTGGGCGGCTTGTTAGGGTGTTGCAGTCAGGCTGTGACGGGACCGGTTTTTGGTTAGGTTTTATAGTCTCCTGCGGAATCACTCGGGCAAGAGCGGTTTAGAAGTCGATGGTACTTCTGACTCCCACAACAAGGGCGTTGGGGATGGCCTGACTGGTCGCGTCATCCGCAGCTCCTCCGCCCGGATGGACAATGTACTGGAGATCCGGCTGAATATTCCACCATGGCGCGGCGACGAAGTTGTAGTTCACCTCGAATATGGTCTCGCCGGAACGTAAAGGATACGCTGTGCCTGTTTCGGCCGCAGTGTCTCTATCAAGATCCGATGCCGCATGGCTGATTCCCGAATGACTGATGCCAACGGTCAGCGTATCGTCTTTGCGCGCCGGCAAGAGGCCGGTAAAGGCCAGCCCTGCGTCGACACCCCACGCCACCAGATTCCGGTCAGAAGGCGCAAACTGTCCGCGCAAGAAGCCACCGACTTTGGTGCCATTTCCCTCAAACAGCGTCCGGTCGACCAAGGCGTAGACACCCCAGTTTCCCGAATGCATGACCGGACCCAAGGCTTGAGGCGACGCGAGCGACACGACACTGCCCGAACTGCTCAGGCCATATCGCTCATCGGCAAACGTGCTGGTATGATACCAGCCGCCGAGCTTGTAAGACACCGATGGCCCGTCCGCGGCGCCGTCCGGATTGAGCTCATAGGCCAGCTCGCCCATCAGCAGGGCGCCACCAGCCGAACTGAACGTGATCCCGTGAAGGTTGCAAACCTGCGGATCGCCTTGGCAATCCCGGCCGGCCGGGTCGCCGCTGAAAAGCCCACCGCGCACGACAAGTTGCGGCTTGAGGTAAATGGCCGAAACCACACCGAGCGTCGCAAGCGGATAGGCCGGTCCGCCGCTCGGCATATCCGACGCATTCAGCACCGGCCATCCAAACGCCCCGTTGAGCAATTTGCCGGCCGAATTGCTCGTTGCGAAATCCTCGTCCGCCGAAACTTGCCCCAACCTGACAAAACTGCCGTTTGGAAACGTTTGCTGGAGCCAGGCGGTGAAGAGCCGCGTCGTTGGAACCGCGTCGATGTTGCTCGGATCGCCGAGGCTGCCAACCTCAGCGGCGACATTGCGATCCTTTAGATCGTGAATCTGATACACCGTCACATGGGTAGATCCACCCTGCCATAGACCCATCTTCTCAAAGTCGAGGTCCAAGTTGACGTCGAGGCGACCTTCGTAGGTCGCGCGCTGTCGGATGCCGCCACTCGCGACATCCATGACCTCGCTGACGTAATCCAGGGTGAGCTTAATGCCCTTGTCCTCAACCGCCTTCCGGTTACTGTTCCAGTCCCCAGTCAGGTGATCCCATTGCCAGATTGAGGTGCCAGCCGGGTCGGACGCGTCGGCGGCTTGGGCCGGAACGGCGAGCAAGATCAAATCCGCCACAAAAATAAACGCCGTCCATCTTTGAAACCGACCGCGCCCGGACGTCACTTGGCATCCTCCACGGTAGGCAGAACCTCCACCACCGACATCATACGATTTTGCCGCCGCAAACTGAAAAGTCTCTTAGCATGTCACGCCGCTCACTGCACACGTACTGCACACAAAAAGCCGGTGAGGCAGGAGTTGCCGATACGAGGATCTTGCAGGACTTCCATGTGGATTCTCTTCGACCGAGACCACAAGTGGACCACTGCCTCAGATGGCAATACCTACGACGGCACCGATGCCGGCCGTCAGCGCCATTGCGAGCGCGCCCCAGAAGGTGACGCGGACAGTTGCCCTCAACACATTGGCGCCGCCGGCTTTGGCTCCAACAGCGCCCAGCACGGCCAGGAATAGGAGCGAGGCAACGGATACGGTTGCGGCAAGCCAGGCGGCCGGCGAAACAAGCACCATCGCCAATGGCATGGCCGCGCCAACCGAAAATGTAGCCGCTGAGGTCAGCGCGGCCTGGATCGGCCTTGTCGTCGTCATCTCCGAAATACCGAGTTCGTCGCGCGCGTGGGCGCCGAGCGCGTCTTTCGCCATCAATTGGGAGGCGACCTGCAGGGCCAGCGTTGGCTCCACGCCACGTTTGACATAAATGTCCGCAAGTTCACGTCGCTCGAAGTCCAACTGGGTCGCCAGTTCCCCTCTCTCACGCGTGAGGTCGGCTCGTTCGGTATCGGACTGCGAACTGACCGAGACATACTCGCCGGCCGCCATCGACATCGCCCCTGCGACCAGTCCGGCGACGCCGGCCACCAGAACATTGGAGGCCGCGGCATTGGCTGCCGCCACGCCAACGATCAGGCTGGCCGTCGAGACGATGCCGTCATTGGCGCCGAGAACGGCAGCGCGCAACCAGCCGACGCGCGATACGAGATGGTTCTCAGCATGCAGACGGCTCATGACGTCACGGCGTACGCTGCGGCCGCAGCATCCTAACCAGCACGTCCGACTTCACATAGAAGTGCTGCCACAACGCGGCCGCCGCATGGAGCCCACGACGACGATGATCACCGGCTTGGCGAGCTCGTGAACCTCCCCCATCGCTCGAAAGCTGAAATACCAAGCCAGTGCCCCGGTAATCGGCATCCCGAAAATAAACAGGTAGAGCAGGAAATGGGCGGCAGCGGCGATCCGCTTCAACGCCGCGCCTTCTTCGAATGGTGCAGCCGGTTCGCCGCGCTTCTGGCGTTTGCGCCATAATACCGGAAATCCCTTCGTCAACTCTGGCCGGCGGATTGACCGATGTTCCGCGACCGCAAGGAAGCTGGAGAAAAGCTTGGCGTCGAATTGGCCGGGCTTGATCTACACCAGCCAGTCGTGCTGGCGCTGCCGCGCGGCGGGGTTCCGGTCGCCGCCGAAGTGGCCAAAGCCCTCGGTGCGCCACTCGACCTGCTTATCCTCCGCAAGGTCGGTGCCCCGGGCAATCCGGAACTGGCTGTTGCCGCCGTCGTGGACGGCAACCCGCCCGACGTCGTGCTCAACCGGGAGATCGTCGAGGCCTATTCGCTCGACGATGCCGATCTCGCCGCGCTGGTTGCTCTGGAGCGCCCTGAACTCGAACGCCGACGCATCGTCTATCGGGGCACCCGAAGGCCGTTGTCGGTCGCCAGGAAGACCGTGATCCTTGTCGACGACGGGGCCACGACCGGCACGACCATGAAAGTCGCAATCCGTGCGCTGCGGCATCGCGCGCCCAGGGAGATCGTCGTGGCTTTGCCCGTTTCACCACCGGACACGGTGGCCGATTTGGCGATGGAAGCGGATCGTGTGGTATGCCTTAGTCAGCCGGGGCGGTTTCTTGCATTGGGTTATCACTATCAGCAATTTCCGCAGCTCTCCGATGGCGAAGTGATCGCCGCCATGGACGAGGCTGCCCAGTTGCACAAGATACGCCAGAGCGACATCGCCAGCGATGGTTCCAAGGCCAAAAAGAGCAGGAGATCGCATTGATGCCGATCCGTCCGCCTTCAGTGTCTGGCGCACTCAAGCCGGCCGACAATGCGTCTCAGGTTTTCTTCCGAATCTTGATTGAGGTATTCGGGCGAGAAGCGAGCGAGGAAGTCGTTCCACCAATCGGTGCAAGAAGTGGATGAGCCAGCGCAATCTGCGCCGGCCCATTTCTCCTACTGCTATCGCGCCATCAAGACCGGCAGCGATTGATCCTCAAGCATCGACTTCGTAACACCGCCGAAGATACGCTCGCGCAACCGGGAATGACCGTAGGCGCCCATCACGATCAGTTCGGCGGCAACATCGACAGCATGCTTGCGAAGCACGTCGGCGACAGAGTGGTTGGAACCTGGCAGCCGGTCGACCGTAACCTTGACCCCATGCCGGGCAAGATAGCTTGCGGCGTCGGCTCCAGGTTCCGCGCCGTGATGGTGTTCGCCCTCGATCGGATCGACCATGACCAGGTGCACCTCGTCAGCGCCCTTCAGCATGTCAAGCGACTCGCGGACGGCGCGCGATGATTCGAGACGGGCGTCCCATGCGACCAGAACGCGCTTCGGCTTCAAGGTCGCCCGCGCCTTCTCGGGAACCAGCAGCACCGGCTTTCCCGATGAAAACAGCGCGCCCTCGATCACCTTTGTTCTTCAGCACTTCGCCGGCAAGCATTTCCGGCCCGATTACCGTGATGTCGGCGTAGCGGGCGCGCCGGCCGATCGTTTCGTCGGCGGAGCCCTGTTCCGGATATTCGCTGGCGATGTCCGCTGAAAGCGCCCGGCCAACAAGAAATTCCGATACGGCCGCGGTTTTGTTCTTCAGCCGTTTCAGATCGTCATATCTTTCCTTCGACCAGGTATCCGAGACCACCGCCGCGTATTCGCCGGCAGGCAGCGGTGGTGCAATCGCGGCAACCAGCACGGAGAGATGGGCATCGATCTGTTCGCACAGGTCGGCGGCCAGCTTCAGATCGCCCTCGCCCTGGCTCAACAGCAAGCGGTGTCCTGAATGTCACGGCGGCAACTCCTGATCTCGAGGAAATGTTCAATCGTGGTTGCAGCCATACCGGGAGGCGCCAGTGCGGTCATTGCGCTGAATCAAACGCACTTTCGCGACTGCATTTGATCCGCGTCAACGTGCTCGCCAAGCGGGGTTGTAGGCTTAAGCCGATCAATCGGTGGAGACGCAAGTGAGACTCCTGATCATCTGATCATCGCGGTTTTCGCAGGTCTGGCCTCGCATGCGGCCACCGCCCAGGAATTGGGCAACGGCAAGGCGGAATACATGAACTCATGTGCCGTCTACCATGGTCCCGAAGGCAAGGGCGATGGCCCCTTGGGTGACGAGCTGTTGAAACGCCCGGCCGACCTGACGCGCCTCTCCAGGCGCAATGGCGGCGAATTTCCGTATTGGCGTGTCTTTGCCATGATTGACGGTCGCGCCATGGTGCCGGCGCATGGCGAGCGCGACATGCCGGTCTGGGGTCGCCAGTTCCTCCCCGGCGACGTGAAGAAATATGGTCCGAACGCCGGGGAAATCGTGACCAGGGAACGGATCCATGATCTGGCCGGTTATGTCCAGACGCTGCAGCGATGAGAGCAGATGATGGAAACAGTATCGGGAAGACACAACATCGAGGATAGCGGACCATGATCGTTGACGACCAGCAAGCCGCCATCGCGTTTCTGCTTGATCCTGCCGCATACGGCGCGACAGCGCCGGTCGAGGCGATCGAGACCCATATCTCGCGGATATTTCTGATGGGCGAACGCGCCTTCAAGATGAAGCGGGCGGTGAAGCTGCCCTATGTCGATTTCTCGACGCCGGCACTGCGGCTCGACGCTTGCGAGAAGGAGGTGGAACTGAACTCGAAGACCGCACCCGGCCTCTATCTGGGCGTGCGTCGCATCACGCGCGAGGCGGGCGGCAAACTGGCCTTTGATGGCACCGGTCAGATGGTCGACGCTGCGATCGAGATGGTCCGCTTCGATCAGTCGAGGCTGCTCGATCGGATGGCAACCGCCGGAGAATTGACGCCGGCACTGATGACTGCTGTCGCACGCATGATCGTGGGGTATCACCGTGCCGCGCCGGCGGTCCACAGTGGCAGCGGGTCGTCCAACATTGCGGGTGTGCTCGACATCAACGAGGCCGGCTTTGCCACCAGCCATGTTTTCACAAAGGCGGAGGTCAAGACCTTTGCCGAAGCCTTCCGCACCGCCCTCGCCCGCCATTCCGGATTGCTCGATCGTCGCGAAGCCGCGGATAAGATCCGTCGGTGTCATGGCGATCTGCACCTGCGCAATATCTGCCTTTTCGACGGCGAGCCGCGCCTCTTCGATTGCATCGAATTCAACGACCAGATCGCCAGCATCGATGTTCTGTACGACCTTGCCTTTCTGCTGATGGATCTTTGGCACCGGGGTTTTCCCCAGTTCGCCAATCTCGTGATGAACCGCTACCTCGACGAAGCCGACGATGAGGACGGTTTCATCCTGCTGCCTTTCTTCATGGCAGTGCGAGCCGCGGTGCGCGCTCACGTCACCGCAACCCAGGTTGAGGAAGGCAGTGAAGATTCCGAAAAGTTGATTGCTGAGGCCAGATCGTACTTCGAACTTGCCCGGACATTTCTCCAGGAGACTTCGCCGCGGCTCGTTGCCATCGGTGGCCTGAGCGGGTCCGGAAAAACGACTATCGCAGAGGCGCTCGCCGCGCATATCGGAGCGCCACCCGGCGCCCGCATCGTTGAAAGCGATCGCATCCGCAAGGCCATGCATGGAGTGCCCGCCGAAACCAGGCTGCCCAACCGCGCCTACCGGCCGGAGGTTTCTGATCGCGTCTACCGCGAAATGGCATGGCGCGCCGGGCTGATCCTTTCCGAGGGCGGCTCTGTCGTCGACGATGCCGTTTTCGACAGGCCGGCCGATCGCGAGCGGATCGAAAAGGCGGCACGCGACCGGGGTGTCCCGTTCTCCGGATTTTGGCTGGAGGCGGACCCGATCGTGCTTTGGCAGCGGGTCAGTGAACGCAAGGGCGGCCCCTCAGACGCCACCATAGACATCCTCTCGCGGCAATTGCAGCGTAACGCCACCCAGTCCGGTTGGCGCAAGATCAACGCCGATCAAGAGATCGTCGACATCGTTACGGAATTGAGAGCGGTCTCCGAGAGCGATACTTCCTCCTGACTGGTGCGGATGATCAATCGCAACGGAGTTCGAGCGTGGCCTCGACGAGGCCGGGCTCATTCGGAAGATGCGTTATCGAGAAGCCGAACTCGCGGCACATTGCCAGCATCTTGCTATTTTCGCTAAGCACAATGCCTTCGATGCGGCCGATCCCATCGGCCTTTGCGTAGTCAATGATCTGCCTGAGCAATTCCCAACCCAGGCCATGACCCTGCAGGTCGGTCCGCACCAGCAAGGCGTATTCGGCGCTCACATGGTCTGGATCGCAGGACAGCCGGCTGATGCCCGCCAGCGCGCCAGAGCTCATCTCCAGAGCGACGAAAGCCATGTTGCGATCGTAGTCGAGCTGGGTGAGCCGCTTCAGCATCTGGTCGGAGAAGCTCTTGCGCGGCGACAGAAACCGCAGGCGCAGATCGTCAGGCGAAACCCTGGCCAGGAATTCGGGATAGAGCGCGATGTCGGCCGGCTTGATCGGCCGGATATGATAGTGCGTGCCGCCGCCCGTCGAAAACACATTTTCCCAACCCGACGGATAGGGCCTGATGGCGAGTGCCGGGTTGGGTCCAGGCTCCTCCACGCGTTCCGGCTCGATCTCGATGCGGGCATCGAGCGCAACCACGCCTTCGGCGTCGGCCAGCAACGGGTTGATGTCCATCGAAACGAGGCACGGAAAGTCGACGAACATCTGGGACAGGCTGTTCAGCGCGGCAACGATCGCCTGCCGATCCGCCGGCTTGCGATCGCGGAACCCGGCGAGTAGGCGGCCGATCCGCGTTTGCCCGATCAGGTCGCCGGCAAGAACATCGTCGAGCGGCGGCAGCGCGATCGCGGTATCGTCCATCACCTCGACCGCAACGCCACCGGCTCCAAACAGGATCGCAGGGCCGAAGATCGGATCGCGACTGACCCCAAGGATTAGTTCCTGCGCCTGTCTTCGCACCACCATCGGCTGGACCGCATAGCACTCAACATCGGCTTGCGGTGCGTGCTTGCGCACACCTATCTCGATTGAGCGTGCGGCCTCGCCGGCGGCAGTGGCGGCAGTGATGCCAAGCACCACCCCGCCAACGTCCGACTTGTGCGAGATCGCCTTGGACAGCAGTTTGACGACGACCTGCTTGGACGTCTTGAGGAGCCTGCCAGCCGCCGCCTCCACTTCGACGGAAGATCTGGCGACGATCGTCTCGGGCACCGGAATCCCATAGGCGGAGATCGCCGCCTTGGCTTCGGGCTCGGTCAGCATTCGCCGGCCTTCCCTAGCGACCTGCCTGAATATGGCAAGCACGGCTTCCCGGTCGCTCGTTGTGTCCTCGCTGCGACTCGACGGCGTGCGCATCAATGCCCGTTGGGCTCGCGACCAGTCGCTCAGGTAGGAGACGGCCGTCGCGGCATCGGCGGGCGTCTCGAAACTGGCAATGCCGGCATCCTGAAGAACACGTCGCCCTTCACGCGCCGTGTGTTCGCCAAGCCAGCAGGTCAGAATGGGTTTGCGGCCGATCTTGCCATCCTCGGCAAGCGTCGCCACCGCGCTGGCCGCAGCAAGCGGCGAGCCGAGCCCGGTCGGGCAGTTCATGACTAGGACAACGTCGGTCCCGGCATCGGCCGCTACGGCTTCGACAGCGGCCCGGTAGCGCTCCGGCGAGGCGTGACCGATGATGTCGACCGGATTGGCGTGGGACCATGTAGGCGGCAGGGCGATATTCAGGCGGGCGATCGTCTCTGACGAGAGCTCGGCGAGTTCGCCCTTACAGTCGATGAGTTGATCGACATCGAACGTGCCTGCCAGCGCCGAGGTCGCCAGCAAGCCGCGGCCGCCGAATTGAGTTGCCAATGCAGCGCTCGCGGTCGCGACAATCGCGAAGAGCAGGGCAAACAGCAGCAGCGGACCCAATTCGAATGGGTTTCGTGCCAATCCACCACTTTGGGGATCCCCGCGGTCGCGGACCAACAGCAGTGCCCCGCAGGCACCGAAAATGAGGGCAGCAGCAATCGCCGGAATGCCGACCGAAGCGAACACGCTTGGCTCGATGATCAGAACCACGGCGCAGACGCGCAGCACCGAAACCATTGCCGCCAGCGAAGCTGCCCCGGCAAGCGGCAGAGGGTTGCCCGCCGATATCGCGTTGCGCGCAAGCGCCAGGGTCACGGCGGTGGAGGAAACAACTGCACCGGCGAGCGAACTGTGATCCGGCTCAACACCCATGCGCGAGATCATCGGGATGGGCAATAACTAAGCTGCCAACCGCAACGATCGCGTTCGCAGCGACCGTGGATCGCGGATATCGCGGCACCGTCAGCAGTGCCGAAGGCGCCAGGCCAGGCAGCAGCAAGATCGTCAGCCAGCCGCGGCGACGTTCGGGCCGACGCATAGGTAGTTTCCCGTAGGGACATAACCGAATTTCGTACCCCGTGGATTCGCGCGATTGCTGTGTCACGGATCAAGCAGGGAAACAGCCATGCACGCCCACACCGCCTCAAGGATCTTGCCGTCACGGTCCAGCCAGCCAGAGGTTTTCGATCTTGCACCGCTGCAGCCGATCAGCTTCTTTCCTGCCGGTTCGGAAATCTATGCCCAGGGCGAGAAGGCCGGTGCTTTCTACCAGGTCGAGTTCGGCGCCGTGCGCATCTACCGCCTGCTGGCCGATGGTCGCAGGCAGATCAGTGCCTTCCACCTGGCCGGCGAAACATTCGGCTTCGAAGCCGACACGACGCATCATTTCTTCGCCGAGGCGATAAACGGCACCGGTGTTCGGGTTTTCCGGATCGCCTCGGGCGCGGACATATCCCGCCAGCTGCTGCCGTTGGCGCTCAAGGGCCTGACGCGGGCGCAGGAACACCTGTTGGTCCTCGGCCGCCAGAATGCCATCGAACGCATCGCTGCATTCCTGATCGATATGGCGGAGCGGCAGGGCGGATTGCGGCAGGTCGAGCTGCCGATGTCGCGCATGGACATCGGCGACTATCTCGGCCTTACCATCGAGACCGTGTCACGGGTTTTCAGCAGGCTGAAGGACAAGGGTGTCATCCGCCTGCTCAGCCAGCGCAGCATCGAGATCGTCAAGCAGGATGCATTGCAAACCATGAGCGAATGAGGGTGCCTGCCTTCGACGATGACGCCGCTGCACCGACCTCAGTTCAAGGACCAGATGAAGATGGACACACTTACAACTCATACCGGATTGCGCTTCGAAGTGCGCCGAGCGCGCCCCGAAGATGAGCCGGCCTTGGTCGAGTTTTTCACCCATGTGACGCCGGAAGACTTGCGCTTCCGCTTTCTCGGTGGAGTGAAGGAAGTCTCGCATGAGCGGCTGGTGGCGATGACGCGTTCCGACGACGCCCATATCCATAATTTTCTTGCGTTCTCGGTCGGCGGTACGCTGATCGCGGTTGCGACGCTGGCGAGCGATCCGACCAATCGAAACGGCGAGGTCGCGATCTGCATTCGCGCGGACCGCAAGCATCTTGGCGTAAGCTGGGAGCTGCTTGGCTATATCGCAAGATATGCCGAACAGCACGGCCTCGAAACGATCGAGTCGATCGAGAGTCGTGAAAATCGTGCCGCGATCGAGCTCGAGCGCGACATGGGTTTCACCGTAACAACCGACCCGGACGATCCAACGCTCGTGCTGGTTCGGCGAGACCTGAGAGCGGCATTGCCCGGTTAGCCGTCGCCGATCAGAAAATGAGCAGCTCTCTGGCCGCGGCCCTTTCCTCATCCGCGGGAATGACAAGGACATCGACGCGGGAACCCTGGTTGCTGACCACGCCTTCGCCACGCAGGTTGCGCTCATCATCGATCGCGACACCAAGCCATCTGGCCGCGGCGCAGATCCTCTGCCGGATCTGAGCTGCGTGCTCGCCAATGCCGGCAGTAAACACCAGCGTGTCGAGCCCTCCGAGCGCGGCGGCCAGCGACCCTATCTCGCGCCCGACGCGATAAACGAAGAGATCAATGGCATGGGCGGCCGCAGGGTCGCTCGACCCAAGCAGCGTCCGCATATCTCCGGAAATGCCGGAAACGCCCAGCAGGCCGGAACCCTCGTAGAGGAGAGCAGTAAGGTCTTCGGGCGACAGCTTCCGATCCCGGAGAAGGTACAGGATGACGCCGGGGTCGAGCGCGCCGCAGCGCGTGCTCATGACCAGCCCGTCGAGCGTCGAAAACCCCATCGTCGTGGCGACGCTTCGTCCAGCGTCCATGGCGCACAGGCTGGCACCACTGCCGAGATGAGCGACGACCACCCTGCCCCCGGCGCCTTCGCCGTGGCGGTCGCGCAGCTTCGAGGCGATATGGCTGTAGGACAGCCCGTGAAATCCATAGGAAACGATCCCCGCCTCGGCCATTGCGCGCGGCAGGCCGTAGATCTTCGCAATCTCGGGTCGGGTGGAATGGAATGCCGTGTCGAAGCACCCGACCTGAAGGGCCTGCGGCAGCAGGCCGGCGGCCAAAGCGACAATCTCGAGATTGATCCGTTGATGGATCGGAGCCAGCGGCTCAAGCAGGCGCAGTGCCTCGATCGCGCGCGCGTCGAGCAGCGTCGCTTCGGTGAAGTCTCGTCCGCCATGAACGATCCTGTGCCCGACCCTGCCGATGCGGCGCAGCAGGTCGCGATCGGCAAGCGCGGAGGCGATGGTTGCGAAGGCCTTGCCGATATCGATTGGCCCGTCGCCCAGGCTCCTGTCGATCCCAGGGTGGCCAGCGGCGGCCTCGACACGTAAATGCGGAGTGGCCGCGAGCGACGACACGCTGCCGCGCAGCAGCAGGGGCAGCTCGCGGCGCGCTCCGTAGACAGCGAACTTCAGACTTGAGGAGCCGCCGTTGAGGACCAGAAACGCGTCTGTCATGCGGGCGTCCTCAACGCGTGCCGGTCGGCGTCAGGTCGGGATCCTCGCCCCATTTCCAGTCCAGTATCTCGGGCATGTCCTGGCCATGGGCCCGGATGTGGGCGCGATGCTCAATCAGCTTGCTCTCCATCAGCTGCTTCAGGCCGACCCCAATGCTCTCCAATTGCGGCACCCTGTCGAGCACGCCTTGCACGATATGGAAGCGGTCGAGGCCGTTTAGGACCGTCATGTCGAAGGGTGTCGTCGTGGTGCCTTCTTCATTGTAGCCACGCACGTGGATGTTGTCGTGGTTGGTGCGCCGGTAGGTCAGGCGATGAATGGTCCAGGGATAGCCGTGATAAGCGAAGATGACTGGCTTGTCGGTCGTGAAAAGCGCATCGAAATCGCGATCCGACAGGCCGTGCGGATGATGCTCCTTGGGCTGCAGGGTCATCAGGTCGACGACATTAACCACCCTGATCCTGAGCTCTGGAACATGGTGCCTGAGGATCTGCACGGCCGCCAGCGTTTCGAGGGTTGGAACGTCGCCGGCGCAAGCCATGACGACGTCCGGTTCAGCTCCCGCGACCGTCGATGCCCACTCCCAGATGCCGATCCCCTTCCTGCAGTGGACGATCGCACGGTCCATCGATAGCCACTGCCACGATGGTGGCTTGCCGGCGACAATGACGTTGATGCGGTTCCATGTCTGCAGAACGTGATCGGTGACGCAAAGCAAGGTGTTGGCGTCTGGCGGCAGATAGACGCGCACGATGTCGGCTTTTTTGTTGAGGGCGACGTCGATGAAGCCTGGGTCCTGATGGCTGAAGCCATTGTGCTCCTGGTGCCAGACATGGCTCGACAACAGATAGTTCAGCGAGGCGACTGGCCGCCGCCACGGGATGTCACGGCAGGCATCGAGCCATTTCGCATGCTGGTTGAACATGGAATCGACGATGTGGATGAACGCTTCATAGCAGGAGAACAGGCCGTGCCGTCCGGTCAGCAGATAGCCTTCCAGCCAACCCTGGCAGGTGTGCTCGGAGAGGATTTCCAGGACCCTGCCATCGCGGCCGAGATGAACGTCCTCGGGCAGGATCTTTTCCATCCAGGCACGCTCGGTCACTTCGAACACGTCCTGAAGCCGGTTCGAGGCGGTCTCGTCCGGGCCGACGATACGGAAGTTCTTCGTGCCCTGGTTCAGCTTCATCACCTCACGCAGGAAGCTGCCCATGATCCGCGTCGACTCGGCTTTCACCGCGCCCGGCCGCTCGACCGCAACCGCATCGTCGTGCAACGCAGGCAGATCGAGGGACCTGCGCAGCAGGCCGCCATTGGCATGCGGGTTGGCGCTCATGCGCCGCGCGGTCTGGGGAGCGGTGGCGCGGATCGAGGCGACCGGAGCGCCGTCGGCATCGAACAGTTCCTCGGGGCAGTAGCTTTTCAGCCATTCCTCGAGCAGCTTGAGATGTGCTGGATTTTCCGCAAGGCCGGACAACGGAACCTGGTGCGAGCGCCAAAAACCTTCGGTCTTCAGCCCGTCGACCTCTTTCGGTCCAGTCCAGCCCTTGGGACTGCGAAGCACGATCATCGGCCATTTTGGACGCGACGTCGGCGTCACCGAACCAGACCGCGCGACATGCTGGATCTCGCGAATGCGATCGAACGCATCGTCGAGCACTGTCGCCATCCGCTCATGCATCAGCCCCGGATCGTCGCCCTCGACGAACAGCGGCTCGTAGCCGTAGCCAATGAACAGCGCCCGCAATTCGTCTTCGGGAATACGGGCCAGGATGGTTGGATTGGCGATCTTGTAGCCGTTCAGGTGCAGGATCGGCAGCACCGCGCCGTCACTCGCCGGGTTCAGGAACTTGTTGGAATGCCACGCGGTTGCGAGTGGCCCCGTTTCGGCCTCGCCGTCGCCAACGACACAGGCAACGACAAGGTCCGGATTATCGAAGGCCGCGCCATAGGCATGCGAAAGCGCGTAGCCCAGTTCACCACCTTCGTGGATCGAACCCGGAACATCGGGCGCGGCATGGCTCGGGATACCGCCGGGGAACGAGAACTGCCGGAACAGCTTGCGCATCCCCTGCTCGTCCAACGCGACATCGGGATTGAGCTCGCTGTAAGTGCCCTCAAGGTAGGTGTTCGCTACCATTGCCGGGCCGCCATGGCCGGGGCCGCAGACGTAGATCACATTGGTGTCCCTGAGACGGATCACACGGTTGAGATGTGCGTAGATGAAGCTCAGGCCTGGCGACGTTCCCCAATGGCCTAGCAGGCGCGGCTTGACGTGCTCCAGCCGCAAGGGTTCGCGCAGGAGCGGATTGTCGAGCAGGTAGATCTGGCCGATCGTCAGATAATTCGCTGCCCGCCAATAGGCATCGATATCGTGCAGTTCGCGGTCGGTCAGAAGGCCACCGGAATCCGGTTTTGTCGCATGCTCTGTCATGTCTGGCTCCCATCGCTCGTTGGGCGCCGTCGCGGGACTGCGACATGCGCCTGTGTTCCTCGATCTGCAGCGAATGGACACCAACGTGTTCGCGCGCTTTCAGTTCATCGCTTCGCTGCCGTCATTCTCCTCGAGCGCCTTGCGCATGCGCCTGATCACCACGGCGCGACCCCGTTCGTCGGCCGCGGCGCCGACCGCCTCATTGATGTCCAGGAGAAGCTTGGAAGGTCGTTGTGCCAGTCGAGGCGGGCGACCTTTTCCGGCCTCAGACGGCGCGGCTCATTGAGCTCGACAGGCACACTGCCGCCGGGCGTATGGATCGGACCGGAAAAGCCATGACATTGTTTCGGGCTGTGGAATATGGCGAATGGACCACCGTCGCCGAAGGCCTGTTTGACCAGCTTCGGCAACAGACCGCTGTGGTCGATATGCGCGTGCGTCAGGATGACGGCATCAATCGATTCCGACGGAAACGGGAACGCACCATAGTTCAGTTCCCGCTCGGACTTGGAACCTTGAAACAGGCCGCAGTCGATGAGGATGCGCGAATGCGGCGTCTCGATCTCATAGCATGAGCCGGTGACGCCACGGGCCGCGCCGTGGAAGCGCAGGATCGGATCCGTGCCGCCTCTCATCTCGCGACGACCTAATGCGACAGGAGAACAGGCAGGCGCATATCCGCGAGAATGCCTTCGGTGGCTCCGCCGAGCACGAAATCCCTGACGCGGGAGTGGCCGTATCCGCCCATCACAAGCAGGTTGCCGCCGATCTTGAGAGCGTGTTCCTGTAGAGCAGTTCCGATTGAACGATCCCCCGCTTGAATAGAGGCGGCCTCGGCCACCAGACCACGCGTCCTCAGGCCCTGCGCAAGGCGTTCGCCGATGTCCTGTCCTGGAAGCGGTTTTTCGTCAGTCACGGTCACAATGGTGACCATCGAGGCACGTTCGAGAAACGCCCTTGCGTCGGCAACGGCCCGTGCGGCGACCCGGCTGCCGTCCCAGGCGATAACGACATGTCCAAGAACCTCAACGTCAGTGGAGTCGGGAAGAAGCAGGGTCGGTCGACCCGAACTGAACAGTATCGCCTCGGCTATCATCCGCGCCGTCTGGTTGGCCGGCGCCCAGCCGACCAGACAGATATCGAAATAGCGGAAGTGGTTTGCCGCAACATCGCCCATCAGGGCCGGTGGCGCGCTCAGCTGCTGCGTCGTGAGGGTCACACCGCTATGTGCTGCTTCTTGCGTAATCGCCTCTAGCAGAACACTGCCGCACTTGCGGCTGGTCGCCTCGACCTCTCGTATCTTGTTGGGAAGATCAAGCAAGTAGCTCGACAGCGCATTCGAAACGTCGGGAATGTCGACATTGATGACAACAGCGTCAAGCGATGCGTCGATCTGCTTGACGAGGGCAACCGAGTTCGCCGCGATTTTCGAGGAGTTCGCGTCTGGATAGGTCGCCAAGGACAGGGATGCCATCAGCTTCATTGGATCGTCTCCATGGTCGAACGGCCAACTGCCATCACCATCTTGTAGTCACGATGGATGAGACGAGCTTTGACCCAGCGCAAATGCGATCCGTCAAATACTGAGCAGCGGTCGGCCAAGCTGAGCCCAGCTGCCGCCGTGAGATGGACTTCACTTGGAGGGCCGCGGCAACGCCCCAGGAAGTCCACCAGCGCGTACGGTTTGCTGTCGGGGCCGCTCGCCGAGTGCGCTCCTAGTCCGGATCGCTCGGCGGATGGTAGGTGGGCAGGTCGGCCCATTCGCGATTGGTGAAGTGGGCGGTAGGATCATTTTCCGGCACGGCAACCAACCGCTCGATGAGGGCTCGTGCTCGAATGCGCAGGCCAGTTGCGCAGGCGGCAATCGACGCGCCCAAGCATATCCCCAAGGCCCTCGCTCGGTTGTGGTCGGCGGTGTTGTCGACGATCGCCTTGTTGGTCATCTGTCTCTCCCGTGTTTGCGCCACAGCAGTTCGATGGGGAGAGTTTGATGGAGACGGGCACCGCAAGTCCCAAAGCCGGTGCCAAATTACTCCAAAATAATACAAAGGCCGGCGATGTCAGTCCGGCAGGCCGGCCTTGCGGAGGCCATCGATAGTGCTCTGCCAGCGCTCGCGGTATCGATCGGCAATCCTCTCGATGTCGGACATCCGCGTAAGGGGCGCCTTGCGCAACAGCGTTGCGACGCCGGCGTGTGCCTCGTCCATACGACCGAGATGAGCGAAAGAGGCGATCAGCGTCCAGTGGGCGCCGATCCATTCCCCGTTGCGGCAAGGCTCCGCTGCGCCCACTCCAAAGCTTGCTCGAACTCGCCACTCACCAGGTGCGAAAGCCCAATCCCCAAAAGGATTTCATAGTTGTCCAGGGCCCCAGGTGCGATCTGCAGAGCATGCAGATAGCACTCGCGGCCGAACGCCAGGTCGCCCAGCATGACGTTGCAAAAGGCGCACAAGGACAGGACAGTCGAGTTGTTCGGATTTCCGGCCAAGGCCTGCCGCAGCATCACGAGGCTACGCTGCCCATCGCGCCCCACGGACATGAACACCAAGGCCGATATCGCCGCGACCAGCGGGTCGTCGCCGCCAGCATCCACTGCCCGTTCGGCGAGTTCGAGAGCGCGTCGTCGCTCCTCACTCGACAGACCTCGGCCAAACGTTTCTTTCCGCTCATAGGCCCACCCTGCATAGGCGAGCGCGATGGCAAAGGTGGAGTCGAGTTCTACGGCACTTTCAAGCAGGCGAATGGCTTCGGCATTTACTTCGGGCGACGCGCCGCGGAACAGCGGCAGCGCCCGCAGATAGAGATCGTACGCATCGAGACTGTCCGGAGGCTTCCGTCGTGCCCGATGAATCTCGGCCTTCCGCACCTCGGGTTCGACCAGGCCCACGACCGCCTCTGTGATGCGATCCTGAAAATCGAACAGGTGTGCGACTTCGCCATCGAACTGGTCGGCCCACAGTTGCGTCGCCTCGGCGGCGTCGACGAGTTGCACGCTGACCCGCAGCCGGCTATCGCGCCGGCGCACGCTCCCCTCGAGAACATAGCGCACCCCCAGGGCACGGGCGACCTCCCGGCTGTCGGGCGACCGCCCCTTATAGGCAAAGGCTGCGTTGCGTGCGACGACCGCGAAGGTCCTGAAGCGGGACAGGGCGGTGATGATGTCCTCTACCATTCCATCGGCGAAGTATTCGTCTTCACCGTCGCCAGGGTGGCTCTGAAAAGGCAAGACCGCTATGGACGGCCGTAGCGGCGAGGACCGCGCGATCGCGCGCGGCAGCCGGTAACCGAGCCGGGGGACGGTCACGACCCACTCCTCGCCATTCGGCGCCGGGCCCAGCGCCTTGCGTAGCGTCGCCATCTGCACCGAGAGATTGGCCTCCTCGACTATCACTCCCGGCCAGGCCTTAGCCAACAATTCGTCCTTGCTGACGGTCTGTCCTCCCGCCGCCAGCAGTGTATCCAGGAGCGCTATCCCGCGGGGCAACAATTTGTCCGTCCCGCCGCAGCAATCCAGCAGCCGGGTCGAGTTCGAACGGGCCGAAGAAGAAAGTCTGTTCAACCACGATGGCGATGCTATAGCCGCAACGGACCCCGGGCAACCGGCCGTGCCCGTGTTTCCGGCAATCTCGAAACCGGAAGCGGGAGCAAACCACCGGCCTGCAGGTTTGCTCCCTACCCTATTGGTTTGGCATAGTGCTTCGGGCTCACCTGAACGCAGGGTCGGTCTCGCAAGTGGAATTCCTGTCGCCGGAGAACATCGTCGCAATCATGGATTTAGGTTCCTTCAGGAGCAAAACCCGTTGGGCTTGTCTCGTGAACTGGAACCGTCCACCCTGTCCGCGCATTTCCGTGGATCGTGAACAAGCCAACTTTCAACAATGCTGCGAGCGGGTCACCGGCAAACTGGACAATCAAGCTCGGTGAATCGCCTGTCATAGGCACGGCGATCCACAGCGGCTCCGACATCGGGCGCGCTTGCCAATCGCTCCTGTGCATCTCGGACTCCGACCGGCTGCGGGAGGAGGACCCCTTCACCGAGCAGTTTATTGCCGATTTCCCGACCCAGATCATTGTCCATCGATCGCGCTTTCAAGTCGATCTGAACCGCGCCCGCGAGGCTGCGATCTATCTGTTGCCCAACCAGTCCTGGGGCTTGAACGTGTGGCGAAAGCCACCGGCCGAGGAGATCATAAATGAGTCCCTGGCCTGTCACGACGCGTTCTATGCCGAACTCAAGCGCGTCCTCATCAATGTCGAAAAACGCTACGGCAGGTTCGTCCTTGTCGACGTCCACAGCTACAACCACCGGCGCGAAGGGCCGGACGGCGTGCCGACGTCCCGAGATGTCGCGCCCGACATCAATATCGGTACATTCTCGATGGACCGCGCTCGTTGGGCGCCGGTTGTCCACGCCTTCATGGAAACGCTGAGCGGCCAACGTCTCAATGGCGAGCCTATCGACGTGCGCGAGAATGTGTCCTTCCAGGGCAAGGGCGAACAGACTCGTTTCGTCCATGCCAATTTTCCGCAAACCGGGTGTGCCATCGCGGTCGAGTTCAAGAAGATTTTCATGGACGAATGGAGCGGCGACCCCGACTGGGAAACAATCGAACGGCTGCGCGCCATGCTGGCGTCTACGGTGCCCGTCCTGGAGTCGGCGTTGCGGGCCATGCAATGAAGCCCAACCTCATTGAGCCTGTGCCCCCGTTGGCGCAAATTCAATCGGACCTGGACTCACTTTTCCGGGACGGCAAGCCGATCCGCCGAGATTTTGGTAACGGCAACCGCTTGCACGTGGATCGACCGCTGCCCTTTCTGTGTGTCCACGTTGGGTCGCATCAGGATGCTGCCTTCCACATTGTTTCCGCCAACGCGTCCTATCTGATCGCGGCCGAGATTGGCCTCGCCGGCGAGGTCGCGCGACTGGTGGCGCGAAGGACGCGTGACCACTGCGGAGCTTTCCTCATGCTGGACATCGGCGAGTTGGCCGAAGACCGGTTCCTGACGGAGGATGTTCCGTTCCTGCCGCCTTTCGAGATTGCTCTGGCCTGCGGCGACACGCCGGCGGAGAAGGCTGCACTCAAGCGCTTCGCCACCGCCGCGGCCACCCGCGAAGCAAAATACCGCACACCCCGCGTGGACGAACTCAGCCCGGCGACACGCGCCGAAGCACGGCTCTGGGATGATCCCGGTGATGCGGCGTGCCTGACGGTGCGCTACGCTCCGATCTACAAAGTGCCGGGGACAAAGCGCGTCTACCCTGAACTCCACGACCTCGTCGTCGCCAACATGGTCGATTCCGCGCTTCAGGCCGTCAGCGCCTTCCTGAAGGCATCAAGGCTGGAAGAACCGGCGACCCATCGTTCATTCGGGCGCCGCGCCTACATCGACGCAGTCGTGCGCGCCGACCGGGCGATCGACGACATTGCATCGACGTTCGATTTTCTGCTTGCCGTCACACCGATCAATGCCGAACCAGCCTGGCAGGAATTCCAGGCAGGCGCCTTCGAGCGTGTGCCCGCACTGCTCTACAGGCCGCTCGAGTTCGAGGTGGGCGCCCAGAAGCGGAAGCTCTATTCGATCTCGCTCGATCATCTAGAAGATCCGCTCCTGACCAAGCTGCTCTCCGAAAAGCAGCAGGAGCTCGATCTTCAGCTGTCGATGCTCGCGTCACGCGAAACGCCCCGCTTCGTCGAACTTGGACGGGCACTCTATGGCAGCGTCGAACCGAGCCTGGCGGCGCGGGCACGCACCATTCTCGAAAGGCTACCGCGAATTGCTCCGGCGACCCGGCGCAAGGGCGTTGATGCCGACGCCGTTGCCGCGGCTGCGCGAGAGATGATCGCCGGATACCGGGCCGCCTACCCCAATTTCGATGCTTCCGTGGAGATCCGCGCCGACCTGCCGGCTGGCCTCCTGGTCTCTCGAAACCGACTGCTGGTTTCGCGCGAGACCAACCTTCCATCGGACCGTCTGGCCGCGCTGCTTGCCCACGAGATCGGTGTTCATCTGCTGACCTATTTCAATGGTGATGCGCAGGGGCTCACAATCTTTCGCAACGGGCTCGCCGGCTACGAGGGCATGCAGGAGGGGCTGGCCGTGCTGGCCGAGCACCTGGTCGGCGGCATGACCGCGGCGCGAATGAGGCTGATCGCGGCCAGGGTGATCGCGTGTGAGGCGATGCTCGCCGGCGCGACCTTTGAGGAAACCTTCCGCATTCTCCATAGCAATTTCGGTCTCGATGATCGCAGCGCCTTCAACGTCGCCCTGCGTGTCCATCGAGGCGGTGGCCTTGCAAAAGATGCCATCTATCTGCGCGGCGTGGTGCAGATTCTCGATCATCTCAAGAACGGCGGCAGCCTCACTCCTTTCTGGATCGGCAAGATCTCCGCCGCGCATTTCGGCGCGATCCAGGAACTCAACGCGCGCGGCCTGCTGCGGGCGCCGCGCCTCGAACCCGCCTTTCTCTCTTCCGACGCGGCGCGTCCGCGTCTCCGGAAAGCGATGGCGGGAATTGATCCGATCGATATGGTTGAAGCTTGAGCGGAGCCTCCTCGATGCGCATCGCGTTCTTTGTCAATTCCATTGAGAGCGAGACACCCGGCTACACAACGACAACGTTGGCGCTGGCTGCAGTCCAACGCGGCCATTCTGTTGTCTATGTTGAACCCGGCGACTTCATACTGCGTCCGGATGACGGTCTGGCTGTCAGCGTCGCGGTTGTGCCAGATGCTCCCTACAAGACGTCCGATGCGCTCTATGCTGCCTTGAAGGATGCCGCGAAACAGAAAAAAACCTTCGCGACAACCGATATCGACATCTTGTTCCTGCGCAACGACCCGTCGCTGGACGCCACCGCTCGACCGTGGGCCGCCAACGCAGGCATCATGTTCGGGCGGCTTGCAGCGGAACGCGGCCTCATTGTCGTCAACGATCCGGACGGTCTAGGGCAGGCACAGAGCAAGCTCTACCTTCAGACTTTTCCGGAGGTCGTCAGGCCGTCGACCCTGATATCGCGCAGCATTTCCGAGATCCGCGCATTCATCGACAAAAACGCCAAGGGCTGTATCGTCAAACCCCTGCAAGGATCGGGTGGCAAGAACGTCTTTCATATTGCGACGCCTGCTGATTCCAATCTCAACCAGATCTTCGAGGCCGCCAGCGGTGCCGGTTATCTCATCGCGCAGGCCTACATTCCGGAGGCGAAGGCCGGCGACGTGCGTCTTTTTCTGATGAACGGCCTGCCGCTGGTGCGCGACGGCAATTACGCGGCCTTTCGCCGCGTTCCAGCCAAGGGCGACGTCCGGTCCAATATCCATGCCGCCGGAACAGCCCGTAAGGTCAAGGTAACGGGCACGATGCTGCGCATTGCCGAGGTGGTGCGGCCCAAATTGATCAGTGACGGCATGTTTCTGGTTGGGCTCGACATCGTCGGTGACAAACTTCTGGAGATCAACGTTTTCACGCCAGGCGGGCTGGCGCGGCTCGCCGACATGTACAAGACGGATTTTGCCATAAGTGTCATCGTTGCGCTGGAGGAGAAGCGGACGCTGCGGCAAGCCTATGGAAAGACCATGCCGAATTCGCGGCTGGCGACGCTCTGAGTAAGCCGTCGGGCCTTATGGAAGGCTGTGGAACGACTCTGTGCGTCTTCCAGAGCGCAGCACAAACAAGACCCGCGCCACCGCGGCGCAAGATCTTGCAAGACCGTCAAGATAGCAAGCGCCTACCGCCGCAGCGCGTGTACGCTCGCCATGCTTTCGCCGGCCACCGGCAACGCCATGTCATCGTCAAGAAGGCGCGTGATGCGGGCAAAGCCTGTGAACGCTTTTCTTGCTTCCTCGGCCGACATCTGGCCCGACAAGGCGGCCGAGCAGCAATTCAGCGCGCACTGATAGACCGGACCGCGCCGTCCCGTCGGCCACTTCCGCAAGAACACCATGGCTTCGGCAACACAATCGATTTCTTCCACAGGATATCCCTGACCGCGCGAAATCCGCACGGGCGAAAAGAAATGCAGATAATCCATCGTTTCCTCCCGATCGACCGCTGCTCGATCGAACCCAATGAAACGCGCCATCCGCAGGTTGGTTCCGCGCAACGAATCGGAATTTTGAACAATCACGATACGCCGATTCGAATCACCTTCGGCGTGAGGATGGTCAACTATTACCTGATCCGCAAAGGCCCCAGATATTACCCACCGACCATTACCGCCAGTTTGCGCACCGTGTTCCAGTTGCGCGACGTGCCGATGCCCAGACGCTTGTGGCTCGTAGCCGCCAGAAGCCGCGAACTGGGTGTGGCGCGCGAGAAGACAATCCAGATGTCGCCGCCGACGGCCCGCATCTTTTCGTCCTTGCCGACATAGGATTTGAGCGCCGAGACGGCTTCGTCGGGCACCGGCTGCCGCATCACGCGCACCGCCACCTGATCGGCAGTCGCAATCGATTCGTCGGGAAATGGATTGCCGGCCGCAAGCGTCAGCCAATCGCTTGCAGTGCGCACGATGATGTCGACATGCTTGCCGAAAGCTTTTTCGAACGCTGCTTCCAGTCGTCCTTCCAGCGCGCCAACCGGCATCGTTTGAGCTTCGAAGACCAGATTGCCGGTCGCCACCAAGGTGCGAACATTCTTGAGGCCGAGGTCTTGCGCCATCGCCTTGAGGTCAGCCATGACGACCCGCCGCCCCTCGCCCAGGATGATGCTGTAGAGAAGCGCGACATAAGTCTGCATCACCCGGCCAGCCTGTGGTCGCTACACCAGCCGGCTCTGCTCCACCGCCGCCTCGATGAAACTGGCAAACAGCGGATGTGGGTCGAGTGGCCGGCTTTTCAGTTCCGGGTGATACTGCACGCCGATGAACCAGGGATGATCGGGGTATTCGACCGTTTCCGGCAGCACGCCATCGGGCGACATGCCAGCAAACACCAGGCCGCAGTCCTCGAGCCGCTCCTTGTAATCGACATTGACCTCGTAGCGGTGGCGATGGCGCTCGGAAATCTGCGTATCGCCATAGATCTCGGCGATCTTGGAACCCTTGGCGAGATCGGCCTGATAGGCACCGAGCCGCATGGTGCCGCCGAGATCGCCGGTTTCCCGGCGCTTCTCCAGCATGTTGCCTTTCAGCCATTCGGTCATCAGCCCGACGACCGGTTCCTCGGTTGGGCCGAACTCGGTCGATGAGGCATGCTCGACGCCGGCCAGCGAGCGCGCGGCCTCGATGCAGGCCATCTGCATGCCGAAGCAGATGCCGAAATACGGCACCTTGCGCTCGCGTGCGAACTTCGCCGCCAGGATCTTGCCCTCGGAGCCACGCTCGCCAAAGCCGCCGGGAACCAGGATGCCATGCACCTTTTCTAACCACGGCGTCGGATCTTCCTTTTCGAAGATTTCCGATTCGATCCAGTCGAGCTTGACCTTGACATGGTTGGCCAGGCCGCCATGTGAAAGCGCCTCGATCAACGATTTATAAGCATCCTTGAGGCCGGTGTATTTGCCGACCACGGCGATTGTCACCTCGCCTTCCGGATTGTGGATGCGGTTGGACACCGCCTGCCAGGGTTCCATGCGCGGCTTCGGCGCCGGATCGATGCCGAAAGCTGCCAGCACTTCCGAATCAAGCCCTTCCTTGTGGTAGGCCATCGGCACGTCGTAGATATGCGGCACATCGAGCGCCTGGATCACAGCGCTTTCCCTGACATTGCAGAACAGCGACAGTTTTCTGCGCTCTTCCTTGGGGATGGCGCGGTCGGCGCGAACCAGCAGGATGTCGGGGGCGATGCCGATGCCGCGCAGTTCCTTGACCGAATGCTGGGTCGGCTTGGTTTTCAGCTCACCCGCCGTTGGAATGTAGGGCATCAGCGTCAGATGGACGTAGACGGCGTTGTTGCGCGGCAGGTCGTTGCCGAGCTGACGGATCGCCTCTAGAAACGGCATCGCCTCGATGTCGCCGACCGTGCCGCCGATCTCGCACAGCACGAAATCATAGTCGTCATTGCCGTTGAGGACGAAATTCTTGATCTCGTCGGTGACGTGCGGGATGACCTGCACAGTGGCGCCGAGATAGTCGCCGCGCCGCTCGCGCTCAATGATGTTCTTGTAGATGCGGCCGGTGGTGATGTTGTCCTGCTGGTTGGCCGAGCGGCCGGTGAAGCGCTCGTAGTGGCCAAGATCCAGATCGGTCTCCGCGCCATCATCGGTGACGAAGACCTCGCCATGCTGGTACGGCGACATCGTGCCCGGATCGACATTGAGGTAAGGGTCGAGTTTTTTTATGCGTGCGCGATAGCCTCGCGCCTGCAGGAGAGCCCCAAGGGCCGCTGCGGCAATGCCTTTTCCAAGTGAGGAAACCACGCCGCCTGTGATGAATACATATCGCGCCATGGGAGTCATCGCTTAACGCGGCCGGATTGATTCCGCCAGAGAAAAAAACGCCGCTAAGTTTTTTTCCCAAAAAGGCGCGGTGCCCGCAGGGCAAGTCAAAACAAAAGGGCCGGCAAGGCCGGCCCTTTCGGCATGATGAACGCAGGCGTCAGATGATGACGACCTTGGTGCCTACCTTGACGCGGCTGTAAAGGTCCATCACGTGCTCGTTGATCATGCGGAAGCAGCCGTTGGAGGCGCTGGTTCCGATCGACTGCGGCGCGATGGTGCCGTGGATGCGCAGATGCGTGTCCTTCTTGCCGTCATAGAGATAGATGGCGCGGGCACCGAGCGGGTTCTGGCCGCCGCCGGGCATGCCGTCCTTGTACTGGCCATAGTGCTTCGGCTCGCGCTTCTGCATGTCCAGCGTCGGGATCCAACGCGGCCATTCCTGCTTGTCGCCGACCGCAACCGTGCCCTTGAACTGCAGGCCTTCGCGGCCGACCGCAATGGCGTAGCGGCGAGCGGTGGAAGACGATTCAACGAAGTAAAGGCGGCGCGCGCTGGTGTCGATGACGATGGTGCCCGCATCATAGCCGGTGAATTCCACGTCTTGCGGGACGAATTCCGGCTTCACCTTGAACTGCTTCTTGGCTTCCTTCTTGGCGAGAGCCTGGTCCAGCGCACGCGTCTCGGGGAGATATGAAATCGAAGACGAGGAGGTGCCGCCGAAGAGGCCGGCGAACAGACCGCCGCTCGACTGCTTCTTGCCGATGACTTCGCTGCGCAACTCGCCGTTGTTGCCGGTCAAGGCGACATTCATCGCTTCGGCCGGGAGCGGCTCAGCCGACTCGATCGGTGCGATCGGTTCGATTGGCTCGACGATCTTGGCAGCCTTCTTGGCCGACTTGGCGTCGGCCACTTCGGTTGCCGGCGCGCTCTTGCCCCTCTTGGCGAGGAACGCCTGCCGTTCCGCCTCGGCCTTGGCCTTCGCTGCTTCGCGCATCGCCAGCTTCCTGGCTTCGAGCGCCTTGGCCTTGGCGGCTTCCTTGTCGGCAACGACCTTGGCCTCGATCTTCTTGATCTGGGCGAGGTCGTCCGGTGTCGGGCTTTTCTTCTTCTTGAGAAGCTTCAATTGCGCCGCGTCACTCTTGACGGCGACGTTGATGGCACTGGTTGTGTCAGCCGATTGATGTGCGGCCATATTGGCCGGCATCCCGGCGAAAGCCGGGGAACTCATGCCGAGTACGGCGCAGAGTCCCATGAAAATGAAGCTGCGAAGCTGCATGGCGAAGATCCGATCGTTCTATGCTTGTTGCCCACGGCGTCGCCCCGCGCCCCCCAAGGGCGCCGGAAATGCCGCGCGCAATCTATAGTCGAATAAGCGCGGACGCCTCAAGGGTAACGCCACATTGCAGGCACTCGAATCTTCGTGATCGTGCTGCATTTGCCGCGACTGTGTTCAAACGACAACAGATCGCGGCTTCAGGCGCTGGAGACTACTGGTTCGGGACCTGCGGGGTCGCCGGTGCAGCGGGGGTGGTGCCGTTGGTGGCCGGCTGAGTCGAACCGGCGGCAGGCGCCGTGGCCGGAGCAGTCGCCGGAGGCGTTGCCGCGGCATCGTTGCCGGACGGCGGCGTCGGCGTGGTGCTGCCTGCGGGTGCCGGGGTGGTCGTAGCCGGAGCGGTCGTACCAGGCAACTGGTTGAGCACACCCTTGCCGGGCACGCGGTCGAGGATGTCGGTCGGCTTCTCGCCGTAGCGGGCGACGATCGACAGGGTCAGCGATGTGGCGAAAAAGGCCGCCGCCAGAATTGCCGTCGCACGCGTCAGCGCATTGGCCGCACCCCGCGCGGTCATGAAGCCGGATCCGCCGCCGATGCCAAGGCCGCCGCCTTCGGAGCGCTGCAGCAGCACCACGCCGACAAGGGCGAGCACGACCATGAGATGGATGACGATCAGTACGGTTTCCATAGTTTATCCTGGCAAGGCCTTGCCCGGTCGCGGACACGACCGGTGAATTGGAGGCGGCTCAATACAATGCTTTGATGGCATTTCCAAGCCCGTGGCCGGAATATGGGAAGCAACGCTCCCTTTGCAACGATTTCCGCCGCCGTCGACCCTAGGAGATGTTGCGATAGGCCTCGGCGATGGCGAGGAAATCCGCCGCTTTCAGGCTGGCGCCGCCGACCAGCGCGCCGTCGACATTCCTGACGCCGAGCAGTTCGACCGCATTGGAGGGCTTGACCGAGCCGCCATAGAGAATGCGCATCTTGGCCGCAACGCCGTCGAGCTTTTCCGATAGCTTTTCGCGGATATGCGCATGTGCTTCGGCCACATCGGCCGCCGTCGGCGTCAGGCCGGTGCCGATCGCCCACACCGGCTCGTAGGCAATGATGGTGTTTGAAGGGGTGGCACTTGGCGGCACCGAGCCGGCGACCTGCCGCGACAGCACGTCGAGCGTGGCGCCCGCTTCACGCTGCTGCTGCGTCTCGCCAATGCAAATGATGGCCACAAGCCCGGCGCGCCAGGCGGCAGAGGCCTTGGCCTGGACCGTCGCGTCATCCTCGCCGCGTTGCTCGCGGCATTCGGAATGGCCGACAATGACATGGCTCGCGCCCGCATCCTTCAGCATTTCCGCCGAGATGCAGCCGGTGTAGGCGCCGCTTTCCTTGGGATGGCAATCCTCGCCGCCGGCATGGACCGGCGTGCGCGACAGGATCTCGGCAGCGTGGGCAAGCAGGGTTGCCGGAACGCAAACCAGCGCTTCGGTCTCGGCGTCAAGCCCACTCATGAAACCGTTGCCGATCATCCTGAGCTCGTTGAGCGACGCGCTGGTGCCGTTCATTTTCCAGTTGCCGGCGACGAGCGGGCGAATTCCTGGCGTCATTGGTTTGCTTCTCCGGGCGATATCAGGCTCTGGCCCTCACTATCAAAATCAGGCCACAAAGCAATCGACAGTGGACCGGAAGGGCGCTATTGCGCTTGTTTCAGACTCGGCGCATGCGAAAATGCGCATAAATCGGAAGTAACGATGCTTGGTGTATTGAGAAGCGCGGCGGGTACGTGGGTCGCGAAGACGCTGCTTTCGCTGCTGGTGGTCAGTTTCGCCGCCTGGGGCATTTCCGGACGGCTGATGGGCGGTTTCGCCGGCCACGATTCGGTCATAACCGCTGGCGGCACCAGGGTGACGCTCAAGGAATACCGTCTCGCCTATGACCGCCAGCTCGCCGTCATGTCGCAGCAGTTCGGCCAGCGTCTCACCCACGAACAGGCAAAGGCGCTCGGCATCGACAACCAGGTGCTGGCGCAGCTCGTCTCGGGGGCCGTTCTCGACGAACAGGCGCGCAAGCTGGGCCTCGGCCTTTCCAAGGACCGGCTGGCCGAGCTGACGCGCGAAGATCCGGCCTTCAAGGGTCCGGGCGGTCAGTTCGACAGAAGAACCTTCGAATATATGTTGCAGCAGATCGGCATGCGGCCTGAGGACTATCTGAAGAACCGTGCCCAGGTGGCGGTGCGCCAGCAGATCGTCGAGGCGGTCTCGGATGGCCTCAAGGCGCCGGATACTTTCTTCAAGGCGGTCGCGCTCTATCGCGGCGAAGACCGCACCATCGACTATTTGACGCTGCCCAAATCCCTGGTCGAGCCGATCGGGGCGCCGTCCGACAGCGCGATCTCGGCCTATTTCGAGGCAAACAAGAAGACATACGCGGCGCCCGAATACCGCAAATTCTCCTATGTCCGCCTCGAACCGGTCGACATCATGGATACGACCGCCGTCACCGACCAGCAGGTCAGCGACGACTACAACAAGAACAAGGCGCGCTACACGACGCCGGAACTGCGCACCATCGAGCAGCTTGTGTTCAAGACGCCTGACGCGGCCAAGGCCGCGCTCGATTCGCTCAAGGCTGGCGCGACTTTCGACAAGCTTGTCACGGCGGAGGGCAAGACCCCGGCCGACACGTTGCTCGGCACGCTGGCCAAGGACAAGATCGCCGACAAGGCGGTCGCCGACGCGGCCTTCAAACTGAATGCCAATGAAGTCAGCCAGGTCGTGCAGGGCGCCTTCGGTCCGGTGCTGCTGCGCGTCACCGAGATCAAGCCAGAAGTGGTGAAGCCGCTGGCCGAGGTGTCCGACCAGATCCGCAAGGACCTGGCGCTGGGCGAGGCAAGCCGCATCCTTCTGGATGTGCGGGACAATTACGAAGACACCCGCGCCGCTGGCGGTTCGCTGGCCGACGCCGCCGCCAAGTTGAAGCTGAAGATCGTCACCATCGACGCCATCGATCGCAGCGGCCTGAGGCCTGACGCAAGCATCGTGAAGGACCTGCCGCAATCGCCGGAGCTGATCAAGGCTGTCTTCGACGCCGAACCCAACACCGAAAACGACGCCTTGACCACGGCGGACAACGGCTTCGTTTTCTATGAGGTGGCTTCCGTCACACCGGCTCGCGACCGGACACTGGATGAGGCCCGCCAGAAAGTTGTCGCCGACTGGACGGCGGCCGAGACGACCAAGCGGCTTGCCGCCAAGGCAGACGAGCTCGAAAAGCGGCTCAAGGCCGGTGTCACGCTCGACGTCATCGCCGGCGAACTCAAGCTGGAAAAGCAGACCAAGCGCGGCGTCAAGCGCGAGGCCGACGATGTCGATTTCGGCAAGGAGGGCGCGGCAGCGATGTTCGGCGTCGGCGAAGGCGGCACCGGGCTGATCCCCTCGCCCACCGGCGATGGACAGATCCTATACAAGGTCGCCGAGGTCTTCGAGCCCGCCGGGGCCGATGCCAGCTCCGTGCCGGACGATGCACAGAAATCCTTCACCTCCGGCATGTCGGATGATCTGCTCGACCAGTTGGTGGCGCAGTTGCAGACGCAATACGACGTTCGCATCGACCAGGCCGCCGTCGCCCAAGCCTCGACAAGATGAGCGCGCTGAAAACCCATATCGCCAAGGTCGCGACCGGAAGCCCGCTGTCCTTCGAGGAAGCGCGCGAGGCCTTTGACATCATCATGTCGGGTGACGCAACGCCCGGCCAGATCGGCGGCTTCCTGATGGCGCTGCGGGTGCGCGGCGAGACTGTGAGCGAGATTTCCGGCGCCGTCGCCACCATGCGCGCCAAGATGCTGCGCGTCGACGCGCCCGCCGGCGCCATCGATATCGTCGGCACCGGCGGCGATAATTCCCACAGCGTCAACATCTCGACGGCATCGGCCTTCGTCGTCGCCGGCAGCGGCGTGCCCGTTGCCAAGCACGGCAATCGCGGTCTGTCGTCGCTGACAGGGGCCGCCGACGTGCTGGTTGCGCTCGGGATCAAGATCGATATCTCGCCGGAAACGATCGGCCGCTGCATCCATGAGACCGGTCTCGGCTTCATGTTCGCGCCCGCGCACCATCCGGCAATGAAGCATGTCGGTCCGACCCGCGTCGAACTCGGCACTCGCACCATCTTCAACCTGCTCGGGCCCCTCTCCAATCCGGCTGGCGTCAAGCGGCAGATGGTCGGTGTGTTCCTGCCGGAATGGATCCTGCCGGTGGCCGAAACGCTGAAGGCGCTGGGCGCCGAGCATGCCTGGGTTGCCCATGGCGACGGCTATGACGAGATCACCACCACCGGCGAGACGCATGTCGCCGAACTGATCGGCGGCGAGATCCGCAGCTTCACGCTGACCCCTGAAGCGGTCGGGCTGGCGCGCCATACCAAGGATGAGTTGCGCGGCGGCGACGCGGCCTACAACGCCAAGGCCTTGCGCGATATGCTGGGTGGAGCTGCCGGCGCCTATCGCGACACCGTGCTGATGAATGCCGGCGCCGGACTGGTGGTGGCGGGCAAGGCGACGACGCTTGGCGACGGCATAGCGGCGGCGGCGCAAGCCATCGACAGCGGCCGGGCGCTGCAGGTGCTCGACCGGCTGATCGAGATTTCGAACGGATAAAACGTGTCTGACATTCTTCGCAAGATCGAGGCCTACAAGCGCGACGAGATCGCGACGGCAAAGGCACGCGTGCCGCTGGCCGAGATCAAGGCGCGGGCGAAGGACGCGGACGCCCCACGCGGCTTTCTTGCCGCACTTGAGACAAAGCGCAAATCCGGCGCCTTCGCACTGATCGCCGAGATCAAGAAGGCGAGCCCTTCCAAGGGCCTGATCCGAGCCGATTTCGACCCGCCGGCCTTGGCGCAGGCCTATGCGAAAGGCGGCGCCGCCTGTCTTTCAGTGCTGACCGATGCGCCGTCTTTCCAGGGCGCGCCCGAATTTCTCACCAGGGCGCGAGCCGCCGTCGCCCTGCCCGCGCTGCGCAAGGACTTTCTGTTCGACCCATACCAGGTCTACGAAGCTCGCGCCTGGGGCGCGGACGCCATCCTGATCATCATGGCCAGCGTCGACGACGCCCTGGCGAGCGACCTCGAATCGACGGCGTTCGACCTTGGCATGGATGCGCTGGTCGAAGTGCATGACGAGGCCGAGACGCAGCGCGCGCTGAAACTGTCGTCGCGGCTGATCGGCATCAACAACCGCAATCTCAGAACTTTCGAGACTAGCCTTGAAACCTCCGAGCGACTGGCGTCGACCGTACCGGCCGACCGCTTGCTGGTCAGCGAGAGCGGTATTTTCACGCATGACGATTGCCTCAGATTGAAAAAGAGCGACATCGGCACCTTCCTTGTCGGCGAAAGCCTGATGCGGCAACAGGACGTCACCATGGCGACGCGCCTGCTTCTCACGGGCAAGGCGCCGGCCGAGGCCATCTGACGATGGCGGCCGCCCTCACTCATCTCGGCGCGCAGGGCGAGGCCAACATGGTCGATGTCGGCGACAAGGCGGAGACGACACGCACGGCAATCGCCGAAGGCTTTGTCGCCATGCAGCCCGAGACGCTGACCATGATCCTCGCGGGCAATGCCAAGAAGGGCGATGTGCTGGGCACCGCGCGCATCGCCGGCATCATGGCGGCAAAAAAGGCGCATGAATTGATCCCGCTTTGCCATCCGCTGCTCCTGACCAAGGTCTCCGTCGACATCGAGCCCGATCATGCCCTGCCGGGCCTGAAGGTCACCGCGCTGGCGCGTGTCACCGGCAAGACCGGTGTCGAGATGGAAGCGCTGACCGCCGCTTCGGTGGCCTGCCTGACCATTTACGACATGGCCAAGGCGGTGGACCGCGCCATGGTCATCTCCGGCATCCGGCTGGTCGAGAAGACCGGCGGCAAGTCGGGCGACTACAAGGCAGGCGCTTGATGGCGCTGGTTCCGGTCGCGGAGGCACTCGAACGCCTGCTGGAGGGTGCTGCGCCGCTGGCCGGCGAAAGCGTTCCTCTGTTCGAGGCGGTGGATCGCGTGCTGGCGGAACCGGTCATTGCGCTCCGCACCCAACCGCCTTTCAACGCGTCGGCCATGGATGGCTACGCGGCGCGCGCCGTCGATGTGGCGACGGTGCCGTCGCGACTTTCGGTGATCGGCATGGCACCGGCCGGGCGTGGCTTTGGCGGCACAGTCGGCGAGGCGCAGGCCGTGCGCATCTTCACCGGCGCGCCGCTGCCCGAAGGCGCGAACACCATCGTCATCCAGGAGAACGTGCGGGATCTCGGCGGTAGCAACATCGAAGTGACCGAGCCGACGGCTGAGTGGCGCAACATCCGCCGCGTCGGCCTCGATTTTTCGAAGGGCGACGTCCTGCTTGAAAAGGGCCGCGTGCTCGATCCGGCGGCGCTGTCGCTGACGGCATCGGCCAACCATCCCCAGGTCAACGTGGTGAAACGGCCGCTGGTCGCCATCATCGCCACCGGCGACGAGTTGTTGCCGCCTGGCAGCGAACTTGGGCCGGACCAGATCATCTCGTCCAATGCCTATGGCGTCGCCGCGGCGGCGCAATCTGTCGGCGCCCGAGCGGTCGATCTCGGCATCGCCGCCGACCGCAAGGACGCCATCGCGGCCCTGGTCAGGAAAGCGGTCGCTGCCGGCGCGGACGTCATCGTCACGCTGGGCGGTGCCTCGGTCGGCGACCACGACCTGATCCATGACGTACTGACCGGCGAAGGCATGACGCTCGGCTTCTGGAAGATCGCCATGCGCCCCGGCAAGCCGCTGATGTTCGGCCGCCTCGGCAATATCAGGTGCATCGGCCTGCCCGGCAATCCGGTGGCAAGCCTGGTGTGCTCGCAATTGTTCCTGAAGCCGCTGCTGGCGCGGCTCGGCGGCCGCGACCATCGCCAGGATATGCGTCCGGCGCGATTGGGCGCCGCAATGCCGGCCAATGACCTGCGCCAGGACTATGTGCGGGCGGTGGTCAGGGAAGACGACGGCGGGCTGGTGGCGACGCCGTTCGGCATCCAGGATTCCTCGATGCTCAGAATGCTGGCCGATGCCAACGGACTGATCGTGCGGCCGCCATTTGCCTCCGCAGCGGCCGCTGGCGAGGTTTGCAGCGTACTGATGCTGCGCTGAAGAATCGCCCGGCAAACCTTTCATAAAAAGACGAAAAATGATCTCGACGCTATTCCGAGATCAAGGCCCGGGTCAGCGAATGCGCCGGATCGGCAAGGCCGTCGACGATGCTGAAATGGTGCCGGTCGGGCTCGACCACGGTGGAGGTCGCCGCGCCAAGGCCGGTCCAGATATTGGCAAGCAATGCGTTCTGGCGCAGGAACTCAGCGCGTTCACCACCACCGGCCCAGCAGGTGATGCGGGCACCATCCATCGGGCGCAACAGCGCCGGGCTTTCCGCCAGCGCCTCCTGCTCGTCGATTGCCAGTGTCGCGTTCATCTCGGTTTGCATGATCGGGCGCAGGTCGTGCACACCTGAAATCGAAACAACATGGCGTATGCGCCGCGCCACAACGGCTGCCAGAGGGGTGGTTGCCGTCACCATGCGGCTGGCGAGGTGTCCGCCGGCCGAATGTCCGGTCAACATCAGCGGCCCTTCGATCAGGCCTGCCGCCTTGCCGATCGCCGCCCCGATTTCCCCGGCGATGCCGGCGATCCGGTTTTCGGGGCAGAGCGTGTAGGAGGGCATTGCCACGGCATAGCCGCTGCTGACCGCGCCGTTGGCGAGATGCGACCAGAAACTCTTGTCGAACGCCATCCAGTAGCCGCCGTGGATGAACACCACGAGCCCCTTGGGTTTGGCTGTGGGGAGGAACAGATCGAACCGATTGCGCCGTCCGCCGCCATAGGCGATGTCGAGCCGCGCCCGGCCTTCTGCCGAAAGTGCATTGCGAAAGGCTTGCGCGGGTTCGACCCACGCGGCCGGCCAGCGGTCGCTGCCGGCGATGTTCGCGCCGTTGGCATAGGCATCGTCCCAATCCGCAATGCGACGTTCAAGCATCGGCACCCTCCCCCAAAACGGCATCGTTTCTGCGCTAGCAATGGCCACCGCTACGCCAAGCGTCAATGCTCCACAACAAAAACATTTTAGGCTTGAAACAAATTTCGACTGGTGCGATCCTGCCCTAACGAACAGCCGACAATGGGAGGTCTGCTGTGCTGCCCAAAACCTGCAAATGTCCGCCCTTTCGGGTGGCCTCGTCGAGCAAGGTGCGACTGGCGGCACGAGGCCTCCTCGAAAGCAGGACCTTCAGATCCACCACATCCGGCCAAGCGCCTCGCGCACTGGCCAGGCAGCAGACAGGATAGCGGCGACATGCTTGGGCCTTCAGCGCATATCGACACGTTCACGCGCGATCACCTGCCGCCGCCGGAGCAATGGCCTGACTTCCTGCTTGACGGTTTCGACTATCCCGAACATCTCAACGCCGGCGTCGAACTCACCGACAGGCTGGTCGAGAAGGGCCTCGGTGACCACACCGCGCTGATCGGCAATGGCCGCCGGCGCACCTACAAGGAACTGTCCGACTGGACGAACAGACTGGCCCATGCGCTGGTCGAGACTTATGGCGTGAAGCCCGGCAACCGGGTACTGATCCGCTCCGCCAACAACCCCGCCATGGTCGCTTGCTGGCTGGCCGCCACCAAGGTCGGCGCCGTGGTCGTCAACACCATGCCGATGCTGCGCGCCGGCGAACTCGCCAAGATCGTCGACAAGGCGGAAATCACAACAGCACTTTGCGACACCAGGCTGATGGACGAGATGACCGCCTGCGCCAAGGACAGCGCGTTCCTCAAGCAGGTCATCGGCTTTGACGGCACTGCCAACCACGATGCTGAACTCGATCGCGCGGCTCTCGACAAGCCGGTGACGTTCACCGCCGTCAACACCGGCCGCGACGACGTCGCGCTGCTCGGCTTCACCTCAGGCACGACAGGCGTGCCGAAGGCGACGATGCATTTCCACCGCGACCTCCTGATCATCGCCGACGCCTATGCCCGCGAAATCCTCCAGGTGACGCCGGACGACATCTTTGTCGGCTCGCCGCCGCTGGCCTTCACCTTCGGCCTTGGTGGGCTCGCCATCTTCCCGCTGCGCTTCGGGGCGGCGGCGACGCTGCTCGAACAGGCGACGCCGCCCAACATGATCCACATTATCGAAACCTACAAAGCGACGATCTCCTTCACCGCGCCGACCGCCTACCGCGCGATGCTGAAGGCCATGGATGAAGGTGCCGACCTGTCATCGCTGCGCGTCGCCGTTTCAGCTGGCGAGACCTTGCCCGCTCCGGTCTTTGAAGAGTGGACGCAAAAGACCGGCAAACCGATCCTTGACGGCATCGGCGCCACCGAAATGCTGCACATCTTCATCTCCAACCGCTTCGACGACATGAAGCCCGCGTCGACCGGCAAGCCGGTGGGCGGCTACGAAGCGCGCATCGTCGACGACGAGATGCGCGAGATGCCGCGCGGGACGACTGGCAGGCTGGCGGTGCGCGGCCCGACCGGCTGCCGCTACTTGGCCGATAACAGGCAGAAGGAGTACGTGCGCGACGGCTGGAACCTCACCGGTGACACCTTCACGCAGGACGAGGACGGCTTCTTCCATTTCGCCGCGCGCTCCGACGACATGATCGTCAGCGCCGGCTACAACATTGCCGGTCCCGAGGTCGAGGCGGCGCTGCTGGCGCATCCGGACGTCGCCGAATGCGCGGTCATCGGCGCCGAGGATGCCGAGCGCGGCCAGATTGTCGAGGCGTATGTCGTGTTGGTACAAGGCGTGGCGCCTGATGCGCTGACCACCAAGCGCTTGCAGGACCACGTCAAGGCAACGATCGCGCCCTACAAATACCCGCGATCGGTAAAATTCATCGCCGCTCTGCCAAAGACCCAGACCGGCAAGATCCAGCGCTTCCGGCTGCGCACGGAGAAAATCAATTGAGCAAGCCATACGATCCGGCGTCCGAGGGCGCGCAGATGTCGTTCAAGGAGCGGATGTCCTACAGCGACTATCTGCACCTGGAGAAAGTGCTGGAAGCCCAGACGCCGCTGTCGTCGGCGCATGACGAGATGCTGTTCATCATCCAGCATCAGACATCCGAGCTGTGGATGAAGCTCGCTCTGCACGAGATCGGTGCCGCGATCCGCTCGATCCGCGCCGACCGCCTAGAGCCAAGCTTCAAGATGCTGTCGCGCGTCGCCCGCATTTTCGAGCAGCTGAACAACGCCTGGGACGTGCTGCGGACGATGACGCCCAGCGAATATACCGAGTTCCGAGACGCGCTCGGCCAATCCTCGGGTTTCCAGTCCTGGCAATATCGTGCCATCGAGTTCATGGCCGGCAACCGCAACCTCGCCATGCTCGGCCCCTACAAGCACCGGCCGGACCTCAGCCAGAAGCTGGAGGCGATCCTGGCCGAGCCGTCACTCTACGACGAAGCGCTGCTGCTGCTCGCCCGCAACGGATTCGACACCGGCGCCGATGCCAGGCGCACGGACTGGCGTGAGACGCGAACCGAGAATGAAGAGGTCCTGGTCGCCTGGCAGACAGTCTACCGCGACCCGCAGCGCTACTGGATGTTCTACGAACTGGCCGAGAAGCTGGTCGACTTCGAGGATTATTTCCGCCGCTGGCGTTTCAACCACGTCACCACGGTCGAGCGCATCATCGGCCTGAAGCGTGGAACCGGCGGCACGTCGGGTGCTTCCTATCTGAAGAAGATGCTTGAGGTCGTCCTGTTTCCGGAACTCTGGACAGTTCGCACCCGGCTCTAGCTCCTCAGGTCACCGCAGTCTTGACCGCAAAGCGCGCATCCTGCCAGGCACCTGTGCGTAGGATATCTTCCAGCACCTCGACCGCCTGCCAGACATCCTTGTAGCCGACATAGAGCGGCGTGAAGCCGAAGCGTATGGTCGAAGGCGCGCGGAAATCGCCGATCACGCCGCGCTCGATCAAGGCGCGCATCACCTGGTAGCCGTGCGGGTGGATGAACGACACCTGGCTGCCGCGCTCTTCTCCGTTGCGCGGACTTTCGAGCTCGAGGCCATAGGCGCCGCATTTTGCTTCGACGAGCTGGATGAACAGGTCGGTCAGTGCGACGCTTTTCTTGCGCACGGTTGCCATGTCGACCTCGTTCCAGAGGTCGAGGGCGCCCTTCAGCGCCCGCATCGACAACACCGGCTGCGTGCCGCACAGGAACCGGCGGATGCCGGTGCCGGCCGCATAGCCCTGTTCGAAGGCGAACGGACGCGCATGGCCCCACCAGCCGCTGAGCGGCTGGTGGACATCGCCATGGTGGCGCTTTGCGGCATAGATGAAGGCCGGCGAACCCGGGCCGCCATTGAGGTACTTGTATGTGCAGCCGACGGCGAAATCGGCATTGGCGCCGTCCAACTCGACCGGCAAGGCACCCGCCGTGTGGCAGAGATCCCAGACGATCAGCGCACCGGCCTGATGGGCCTTGCGCGTCAGCGCCCCCATGTCGCGCAACTGGCCGGACTTGTAGTTGACGTGGTTGACCAGGATGACGGCGACGCGCTCGTCGATCAGATCCTCGATATCAGGCGCATCGACGCCTTCGAGCCGCAGCACAGTACCCGGTCGCGTCGAGACGACGCCTTCGGCCATATAGAGGTCGGTTGGAAAGCTGGAGCCCTCGGCGACGATGACCGACCGGTCAGGCCGCATCGCCAGCGCCGCATGCAGCACCTTGTAGATGTTGATCGAGGTCGTGTCGCAGACCACTGTCTGGCCGGCTGCCGCGCCGATCAGCCGTCCCAGCTGGTCGCCGAGCGCGACCGGCATGTCGAACCAGCCAGCGGTGTTCCAGGCGCGGATGAGATCCTGCGCCCATTCCTGTGTCGCGGCCTTCTGGATCTCGTCGAAGACAGCGGGTGAAGCGGCACCCAGCGAATTGCCGTCGAGGTAGATCACCCCTTTCGGCAGGACGAAGCGATCACGCATGGAGCGTAGCGGGTCCGCGGCATCCATCGCCTCGATTGCAGCGAGATCGAGAGTTGCATTCATGATCGACTACCCCAGCGCATGGCCGTGCTCGGATGAACACGTCGGGTGAAACCGTTGGCCGATCATGGGCAGTCCCGTGGGCACTGTCAAACATTATATATAATTTACGGAATGAAAGGCTTTCATATATAATTACCATCCAGACAAGTATGGATGGAGCGATGCTGGACAATGAGCACTTCTCGAAGACGGAAGCAGCTTACAGGCTGCTGCGTCGCGATATCCTCACCACCCGTCTGAAGCCCGGCGCGCCGCTCAAGCTGAGCGCGTTGCGCAACAGCTACGGCATTGGCTGGACACCATTGCGCGAAGCGCTGTCGCGGTTGGAGGCCGAACGCCTGGTGACCGCCATCAGCAATCGCGGCTTTGCCGTCGCTCCGGTCTCGCGCACCGAACTTGAAGACCTGTCGCGCGCGAGGGCGGTGGTTGAGCTGCCGCTGCTCCAGGAATCGATCGAGAAGGGCGGCCGTGCATGGGAGGATGCCGTCGTCGCTGCCCATTACCGGCTGTCGCGCTGCAAGACCGCAGTCGACGACCCGTCCGATGAAGTGGTCGACGAATGGGATGAAAAGCACGAGGCTTTCCACGCGGCACTGCTCAGCGCGGCAACGTCCGCCTGGCTGCTGACCTTCCATTCTACGATCGCCGATCAGTTGCGTCGCCATCACCGCTTCCTGGGCCTGGCGCCAACATTGCGGGCGGTTGCCGGCCTGCAGCATGGCTATGAAGAGGCCGTGGCGGCATTGCGCAGGGCCGTCGCGATCGAACACCACACGGCGCTCATGGAGGCGGCGCTGGATCGCAACGTCGAGCGTGCGAAAACCCTGATGACCGCCCACATCGGCTATACGCTGCATGTCTATGTCCACGCCGGCGATGGCACAAACGAGCGCTGACTGCCGGCGATGAACAAGGGCAAGAAATTTGCGATTTCTCCGGCAAAGAAAGTTGGCATTTTGGCTTCGTTTCGTTCACGGCAAACAAACGGCCAGAAAGGTGTAGTGCCGGCCGATCGAGGTCTACCGGCAGGTGATACCAAGCCTCGGTGCAGGGGGTCGGCCACAGGCCATTAACCAAACAATTTCAATGCAGGCAGCTGCGCCACGGTTGCAGTCGGTGGTCTATCGCGGCCCGCTCCCAGGCGCCAAATAATTTCAGCCGCCTTAACAGATTCATTAAACTTTAAACGGTTGCGGAACACAACTGGAACAGATAGTGTTTGTTCTGGGTTTGTTTTTTCGATTCTGGTTTCAGACAATGGGGGTCGCCATGCTGACGCGCAAGCAACACGAACTGCTGATGTTCATCCATGAACGGCTCAAGGAAAGCGGCATTCCGCCGTCCTTCGACGAAATGAAGGAAGCACTCGACCTCGCCTCCAAATCCGGAATCCATAGGCTGATCACGGCGCTGGAGGAGCGCGGCTTCATTCGCCGGCTCCCCAACCGGGCACGCGCGCTGGAAGTGCTGCGGCTGCCCGACTCGATCGCGCCCGGCCTCAACGCGGCTAAAAAGTTTTCACCAAGCGTCATCCAAGGCAGTCTTGGGCAAGGCGGCGTTGGCCGGCAAATCAAGCCGGCGCTTTCGCGGACGCCTTCGGCTGGCAATGACGACGATGTGGTCTCCGCCGTGTCGATCCCGGTCATGGGCCGCATCGCCGCCGGTGTGCCGATCGATGCCATCCAGCACCAGACGCATTCGATCTCGGTGCCGCCGGACATGATTATGGGCGGCGAGCACTACGCCCTGGAGGTCAAGGGCGATTCGATGATCGAGGCCGGCATCTTCGACGGCGATACCGTCATCATCCGCAACGCCGATACGGCCAGCCCCGGCGAGATCATCGTGGCGCTGGTGGATGAAGAGGAAGCGACGCTGAAGCGGTTCCGCCGCAAGGGCGCCTCGATTGCTCTCGAAGCTGCTAACCCAGCCTATGAAACCCGCATTTTCGGACCGGACAGGGTCAAGGTGCAGGGCAAGCTCGTCGGACTGATCAGGCGCTACTGAGCAGGGCTTGCATCCGGCTTTTCGGGTTTGCGGTAGGGCGGCAGCCCCCTCGCCTCGCGCGAAAACTTGCGCTGCGTGTGCCAGGGCCGGTATGGGCTGTCCACAGCGAAGCTGATCGTCGCCGGCGTGGTCGCCGACTGTCGATCGAAGAAGACGGCCGCACTGCCTTTGCGAGCCAGTTGTCGTTTGGTGATGACGAGCACCAGCGGGTTGTGACAGGGGTCATAGGCCGTGGCGTCATTGATGACGATCAGATCGGCAAAGCCGCAGGCTTTCCAGGCATCGTTTCGGTCTTCGACATGCGCGATGATCGCACCGGACGGATGCTTGGCGAGACAAACGCCGGATGTGCAGTAGAAAGGCGCTCCCGGCGGCATTCCGGCGGCATCCGCTATATCGAATTGCCCGTCTCCGTTGCTGAACACCTCCGGCATGACGATGGTTTCGGATGTCAGCGCACGTTTCCAGTTGTCGACTGTGAATTCGTTCGGACGTGCGCGGCTGACCGCGAGTTCGCCGCCCCCGATCGGCAACGCAACCAGCCTGGCGTCCTCCGAGATCAGCACGTCCGGTGTTCGCACATCCGAGACGGTCAGCAGGCCGGCAAGCGCGAATGGAAGGGCTGCGAGCCGCAGCCATGTCGTCGCCATCGTCGCAATGACCAAGGCAATCGCCACAAGCAGGACGGACTGCTGCGAAATCAACCCGACCGCATCGACCGGCGAGCGCTCGGAAATCCATCCGGACATGGCGATCATCGCCGTCAGGCCTTTGCCCATCACGTAGAGAAAGGGGCCATCGGCGCCGAATGGCATCGCCAGCGCGCTGAGGACGGCGAAAGGCATGACAACCAGCGACACGATCGGCATGATGGCCAGATTGGCGAACAGGCTGAGCGGCGACACCCGTTGAAAATGCCAGATGGCAAACAGCGCCGTGGCGCTGCCGGCGATGATCGACGTCATGGCAAGGCCGCCAGCCGCCAGCAGGAATTTTCGCGCGAGAAAGCCGGGCAGCGATCGCCGTAGCGGCGGCGGTCTCGTTTTTCCCGCACGATGATCCGACCAGCCGGCATAGGCGCCGACCAGCGCCGCGGTCGCCGCGAACGACATCTGGAAGCTCGGGCCGACCACCTCATGCGGCGACACCATAATGACGGCGATCGCCGAGATCGCCAGATTGCGCATGGTCAGCGCCGCCCGATCGAACAGCACGGCAATCAGCATCACCGCCAGCATGATGAAGCTGCGCTCGGCGGCAACGACGACGCCAGAGATGATGAGGTAGGCGGCGATCGAGAAAAGTGCCGCGGCGGCAGCATATTTCTTGACCGGACGGCGCGCGGAAAAGTCCGGAAACAGGGCGAAGGCGCCACGCAGCAAGCCCATGATTGTGCCGGCGACCAGCGCCATGTGCAGTCCGGAAATGGAGATGATGTGGTAAATGCCGGTACGCCGCATCGCTTCGTTGACGTCATCGGGAATGCCGGCGCGCACGCCGACGATCAGCGCCGCGGCGATCTCGCCCTCGGCGCCACCGACGCTGCCCCTGATATGGTCGGCGATGGCTTCACGGGCATTTTCTATCCCCGAGGCAAAGCGGGCCGACAGCGGCATGTCATTGTCAGCGCCGGCGACCATCTTTGGATTGCCGAGAAAGAACCCGCTGCCGCCGATGCCGGCGAAATAGCTGTCGAAGGAGAAGTCGTAGCTGTCCGGCCGCACCGGGCCCGTCGGCGGCAACAGCCTGGCGTAGCCGGTGATCAGGGAGCCGGCGGTGATTTCTGCCGGGATCGTTCGTGCCGAAAGCCGAACCCGCTCCGGTGCATAGCGTAAATTCGGCCGGGCGGTCGATGTCACGTCGATGGTCAGCCGGATGCGGCCGCTCTCCATCCGGTCGAGCGTGACCACCCGGCCAGTCACTTGCGTCGAGATTTCCGAACCCAGCATCTGCGTTCCCGTCCGCCATGTCTCCACCTTTGCGACGAGCAGGCCCAGCGCGCACAACAGCGCCGCCATGAAACACAGATGGGTTTTCAGCCAGGAACGCGAGACCAGCGCACAGAGCGCCGTCAGCGCAACGACCGCGACAGGCTTTGGAAAGTCGGGCTCCGCCGCCAGCGAAAAATAGCCGATCGCTCCGATCGCCAGGCAGACCGGCACCAGCAGAAAAGCGATGCCGCGGTCGAGTTCCAGGCCCGCAGCCGTGGCCACGCCGTGGCGCAGGCGAGGCAGCGATGGCAGGCCGATTTGCCGGCGCACGCGCACGATCCTGCCGACTTCGGCAACTGGCACAGGGTTGGAGACATCCGCTTGTAATGGCGGGTTGCCGGGGTCCGGCACGAGGGATGATGGCGGCGGCGACGTAGACGGCAGCGGCATCGCAAACAGGGACCGTTCGCTGACGCCAATGGTAGCGTCCTCGCCCTGATCCGAGCCCCGGCCCCGTCCAGCCATCGGGTCTGCCCCTTGCGCCCTCGACACCCTATGCTACATGAACGCGCAACGCGCGAAAGTCCGCGCAACCGCACCCCGCTTCAGATGGTTTCCGAGAGTTTCATGTCCGACAAGGTCGTCACCCGTTTTGCCCCCTCGCCCACCGGTTACCTGCACATTGGCGGCGCGCGCACCGCGCTGTTCAACTGGCTGTATGCAAAGCACACCGGCGGCACGATGCTGCTGCGCATCGAGGACACCGATCGCGAGCGCTCCAACGATGCCGCGACCGCAGCCATTATCGACGGGCTCACCTGGCTCGGCCTCTCCTGGGAGGGCGAGGCCGTCTCGCAGTTCGAGCGTGCGCCGCGCCATCGCGAGGTGGCCGTGGAACTCGTGCGCATGGGCAAGGCCTACTACAGCTACGAGACACCTGCCGAGCTCGAGGCAATGCGCGAGGCAGCACGCGCCAAGGGCCTGCCGCCCCGCTATGATGGCCGCTGGCGTGACCGCGACCCCTCCGAGGCGCCTGCCGGCGTCAAGGGTGCTATCCGCATCAAGGCGCCGGTCGAGGGCGAGACTGTGGTGCACGATCGTGTCCAGGGCGAGGTGCGCTTCCCCAACAAGGATCTCGACGACTTCATCATCCTGCGTTCGGACGGCAACCCGACCTACATGCATGCCGTCGTCGTCGACGACCACGACATGGGCGTCACCCATATCATCCGCGGCGACGACCATTTGACCAATGCCGCCCGCCAGACCGTGATCTACAACGCCATGGGCTGGGACGTGCCGTCGATGTCGCATATCCCGCTGATCCACGGCGCCGATGGCGCCAAGCTGTCGAAGCGGCACGGCGCGCTCGGCGTCGAGGCCTATCGCGCCATGGGCTACCTGCCGGAGGCGCTGCTCAACTATCTGGCGCGGCTCGGCTGGAGCCATGGCGACGACGAGATCATGTCGATCAAGGACATGATCGCCTGGTTCGATATCGGCGATGTCAACAAGGGTGCGGCCCGCTTCGACTTCGCCAAGCTGGAGGCCCTGAACGGCGTCCATATGCGCCGCATGAGCGATGCCGAGCTGTTCGATATGTTCATCGCCACCTTGCCCTACCTCGAGGGTGGTCCGGCGATGGCCGCGCGCCTCGACGACAGGAACAAGGCACAGCTGCTCGCCGCGCTGCCGGGCCTGAAGGAGCGCGCCAAGACGCTGGTCGAGCTTGTCGACGGCGCCGCGTTCCTGTTCGCCACGCGACCGCTGCCGATCGACGACAAGGCGGCACTTTTGCTCAACGAAGACGCGCGCAAGATCCTGCGCGGCGCTCATGAAGCTTTGAACGCGCTATCAGGCGACTGGACGGCCACTGCGGCCGAGGCCGCGGTCCGCGACTATGCACAGGCCGGCGGCCACAAGCTTGGCGCGGTGGCCCAGCCTTTGCGCGCCGCCCTGACCGGCAAAAGCACCTCGCCGGGTGTGTTCGACGTGCTTGCCGTGCTCGGGCGCGAGGAAAGCCTGGCGCGAATAGCGGATCAAATCGATTAGGAGCAAACTGGCCCAAGAAGATTGGCATTGAAAGGCGCGTTTCGCAGTGCAACATTAGGCCTTGGCCCAATCTGGCACGCACCTCCTAAAACGCGGTGGCGAATAAGTGCATTGCGGTGATTTCGACGTGTCGCCCTGCAGAATTTTGCCTTTGCCGGCATGAGGAAACAAGAAGGAGTTTGCAATGACCGAAGCTGCTAAAAAACTGGATTTGGGCGGCACGACCAAAGAGGCCACGGCAACGCTTGAATTCGCCGGCAAGACCCACGAGTTCAAGGTGCGAAGCGGCTCGGTCGGGCCAGATGTCATCGACATCGCCTCGCTCTACAGCACCACCGGCGCCTTCACATACGATCCCGGCTTCACCTCGACCGCAAGCTGCGAGTCCGAGATCACCTTCATCGATGGCGATGCGGGCATCCTCTTGCACCGTGGCTATCCGATCGACCAACTGGCCGAACATGGCGACTTCCTCGAGGTCTGCTACCTCCTGCTCTACGGCGAATTGCCGACCAAGGCGCAGAAGGACGATTTCGATTACCGCGTGACCCGCCACACCATGGTGCACGAACAGATGTCGCGCTTCTTCACCGGCTTCCGCCGCGACGCGCACCCGATGGCGGTGATGTGCGGCGTGGTCGGCGCGTTGTCGGCCTTCTACCACGACTCCACCGACATCTCCGACCCCTACCAGCGCATGGTTGCCTCCATGCGGCTGATCGCCAAGATGCCGACGATCGCGGCTATGGCCTACAAATACCACATCGGCCAGCCCTTCATTTACCCGAAGAACGAGCTGAACTTCGCCGCCAACTTCCTGCACATGTGCTTTGCCGTGCCGTGCGAGGAATACAAGATCAATCCGGTGCTGGCGCGCGCCATGGAGCGCATCTTCATCCTGCACGCCGATCACGAGCAGAACGCCTCGACCTCGACCGTGCGTCTCGCCGGCTCCTCGGGCGCCAACCCGTTCGCCTGCATCGCCGCCGGCATCGCTTGCCTGTGGGGCCCGGCGCATGGCGGCGCCAATGAAGCGGCACTCAACATGCTGGGCGAGATCGGCCATGTCGATCACATCCCGGAATTCATCGCCCGCGCCAAGGACAAGAACGACCCGTTCCGGCTGATGGGCTTTGGCCACCGGGTCTACAAGAATTACGATCCGCGCGCCAAGATCATGCAGAAGACGGCGCACGAGGTTCTGGGCGAGCTTGGCATCAAGGACGATCCGCTGCTCGACATCGCCATGGAGCTGGAAAAGATCGCGCTGACCGATCCCTATTTCATCGAGAAGAAGCTCTACCCGAATGTCGACTTCTATTCCGGCATCACGCTGAAGGCGCTGGGCTTCCCCACCACCATGTTCACCGTGCTGTTCGCGGTCGCCCGCACCGTCGGCTGGATCGCGCAGTGGAAGGAGATGATCGAGGACCCGCGCCAGAAGATCGGCCGCCCGCGCCAGCTCTATACCGGTGCGCCGGAGCGCGACTACGTGCCGATCGCCAAGCGGTGATGAGAGTGAGTAGGGAATAGCGAGTAGCGAATAGTTGGTATTTCTACTCCCTACTCGCTATTCGCTCTCTTGATGCACCGCATGACCACCTGGGCGGCGATCTCGCCGGATGGCTTGTCTGTCGCCATGCGCCTGGCGATCTCGGCAAAGCCCTGCTTCTGCCAGGCGCGCATGCCGCTGTCGGCGAACAGCGCTTCCAACTGCCGGGCCAGATTGTTCGGCTTGACGTACTCGTTGTAGAATTCCGGAACCAGCGCGCGATCCGCGATCAGGTTGGGCAGCAGCGCCGACCAGACGGACAAAAGGTAAGGCGCCACGACGCGCACGACGGGATCGACCCTGTAGCAGGAGACCATCGGCACACCGGCCAGCGCCAGTTCCAGCGATACCGTCCCGGAAGCGATCAGCGCCGCGTCGGCCTTGCCGAAGGCCTGCCATTTGCGTTGGGGATCAACAATGATCTCGGGTTTTTCATCCCAACGGTTGACCGAGGATCTGACGAGGTCGGCGACATGCGGCACCGTCGGCAGCAGCAGCCGCAGACGATGCCCGCGCGCGCGCAGCATCGAAACCGTCTCCCCGAACGGGTCGAGCAGACGCCGCACCTCGCCGCGCCGCGAACCGGGCAGGACGAGCAGCGTCTTGACGCGATCCGCAGCAAGATCTCGCGGCAGGTCCTGCGCCTTCGCGGCGCCGAGCACGCCTGCATCATGCGTGAGGCGATGCCCGACATAGGTTCCGGGCGGGCCGCCCAGCCGCTCGAGTTCCTTCACCTCGAACGGCAGGATGCAGAGGATATGGTCGACATAGGGCTTCATCGCGACCGCCCTGCCCGGCCGCCACGCCCACACACTTGGGCAGACATAGTGGATGATCGGAATCGACGGATTGGCCGCCCGCACCTTCCTGGCGACACGCAACGAAAAGTCCGGGCTGTCGATGGTGATGAGGCAATCGGGCTTCTCGTCCGCAACGGTTTTGGCCAGTTGGCCGATCCGCCGCATCAGGCGCGGCAGGTCGCGCAGAATAGCGCTGAACCCCATCAGCGCGATCTCACCGGCATCGAATGGCGACACCAGTCCCAGCGCCTGCAAATGGCGGCCGCCGAGACCAACGAGTTGCACTTCGCGCCCGGTAGCCTGCTTGAGCGAACGCACGATATCGGCGCCAAGCAAGTCGCCGGACTCCTCGCCGGCGACGATTGCGACTTTCAACGCCCTGTCAGCCATGGTGCGGCTCCGTGGCGGCAGGCAGACCGATGACGAACAGACCGAGTGCGTTGGCGCGCGCGATGGTTTGAGGGCCTTCGAGAATCAGCGATCGTCCCGCCTCGACGGCAATGCCGGCAAGTCCGGCCGCATGCACCGCCTCGATCGTCTGCGGACCGATGGAAGGAAGATCCGCGCGCAGTTCCTGGCCGGGCTTGGCGCATTTGACCAGGACGCCGCGGGTCTTGCCCGCGATACGGCCGTGGCCGCGCAGCAGCTTCGCACGATCGAGCAGTCCGGCTGTCCCCTCGATGCCTTCGAGCGCAATGGTGCGGCCACCGACCGCGATCGCCGCCTGGCCGATATCCAGCGCCCCTATGGCCTTTGCCGCCGCAAGGCCAGCCTCGATGTCGAGCCAGTCCGATTTGCGTGGCGTGGCTTTGGTCAGGACGCCTTCGGCCGCCACAAGGTTCGGTACGATTTCGTGAGCGCCGACGACCTTTATGCCACGCGCTTCGAGACCTCGTGCCACGACCTTCAGCAGGCCATCGTCGCCACGCGCCAGCGCCATGACCACGACGGGGATCACCGCCAGCAGGCTGAGACTGGGACGCAGCGCAAGCAATCGTGGCCTGCGCTTGATCTCGCCGGCAAGCACCAGATGGGTAATCCGGTGCCGCCTCAACAAGGGTATCAGCGACCCGATATCCTCCAGGGCGAGGCTTTCCTGCTCATACCGGGAGAGCTCCGCCATGCGATCCGCCTCACCTTCCATCAGGATGACAAAGGGAGGGTAACCTCGTTGCGCCGAGCCGGCCGCGACTTCGACCGGCAGGCTGCCGCCGCCGGCGATGATGCCGACCCGGGCGCCCGGCGGAAGATCAAGAACCGCTGCCGCGATCTCAGTCTTCGTCATCGACATCGTCGCCATCGCCGCCCTTGAGCGACGGCACCGCATAGTGCCGCTTGCCGCGACTGGTGATGAAATCGACGATCTTCATGGCGGTCGGCGACGAGGCGAATTCGGCCTTGGCGAACTCGATGTTCTCGCCAACGGTGCGAGAGCGATCGAAGATCATCCTGTAGGCCTTGCGCAGCAGATGGATTTCGGACCTCGGCAGTCCGGAACGCTTCAGGCCAATGATGTTGAGGCCGCGCAGACTGGCGCGGTTGCCGACCGCGATGGCATAGGGAATGACGTCGCCGACGATCGCGGAGCAGCCACCCAGGAAGGCATTGTCGCCTACGCGGACAAACTGATGAACCGCCGTCAGGCCGCCGATATAGACATTGTTGCCGACCTCGCAGTGGCCGCCCAGCGTTGCCCCGTTGGCGAACGTTGCATTGTTGCCGACGACGCAATCATGGGCGATGTGGGCGTAGGCGAGGAAATTGCCATTGTCGCCAACCGTCGTCTCGCCGCGGCTGGAATCGGTGCCGAGATGCATGGTCACGCCTTCGCGGATCGTGCAGTTCGCGCCGATGACCAGGGTGGTGCGGCCGCCCTTGTGCTTGGTGTTCTGCGGCGGTCCGCCCAGTATCGCCATCGGGTAGACCTTGGTCGACGCACCGATGGTGGTCGCGCCCATCACCGAGACATGGCTGACCAGTTCGACACCGTCGCCGATCACCGCATCGGCGCCGACGTGACAAAACGGTCCGATGCGCACGCCTTGGCCGATTTGAGCGCCTTCCTCCACAACAGAGGAAGCATGGATGGATGTTTTGATTTTCATAAGCATTCGATCGTCAGTCGCTGGTGACCATCATGGCTGAAATTTCGGCCTCGGCCGCCTTGGCGCCGTCGACCATGGCTTCACAAGCGAATTTGAGCAGGTTGCCGCGTTTCTTGATTTTCTTGACGTAGATTTTCAACTGGTCGCCGGGAACGACCGGTTTGCGGAATTTGGCGTTGTCTATGGTCAGGAAATAGACCAATGACGGCTTTTCGGTGCCCAGGCTGCGGATACAGATGGCGCCGGCCGTCTGCGCCATCGCCTCGACGATGAGCACGCCCGGCATGACCGGCTGCTCAGGGAAATGGCCCTGAAAATGCGGCTCGTTTATGGTCACGTTCTTGATGCCGACGGCTGACTCGTCGCCATCGATGTCTACGATGCGGTCGATCATCAGGAACGGATAGCGGTGCGGCAGGAGCTTCATCAGCCCCATGATGTCGACCGCTTCCAGCGTCGTCGAAGCGATCATGTCAGCCATTGCCTCCCTCGCTCTGTTTGCGGGTCCTGGCGAGCTTGCGCAGCATGGCTATTTCCCGCATGGCTTCCGCCATCGGCTGTGCCGGATAACCGCCCCAGATCTCGCCTGCAGGGACATTGCTCATAAATCCACTTCTGGCGGCAAGCTTGGCTCCTGCCCCGATGGTCAGGTGATCCGCAAGCCCGACGCCGCCGCCCATGGTGACATTGTCGCCCACGACCACGGAACCCGAAATACCCGAAAGCCCGGCTATTATGCAATTGCGGCCGATGCGGACGTTATGGGCGATCTGCACGAGATTGTCGATCTTGGTGCCTTGGCCGATGATCGTATCGGACATGGCGCCGCGATCGACGGTGGTGTTCGAGCCGATCTCGACGTCGTCCTGAATGACCACACGGCCAACCTGGGGCACGCGTTCGGGTCCCTTGGCACCGCCGACGAAGCCAAAACCATCCTGGCCGATCCTGGCGCCGCCATGGATGATGACGCGGTTGCCGATCAAGGCATACTGGATGCTGGCGCCCGGACCGACATAGCCGTCGCGGCCGATCTGGCAGGATTGTCCGACGACCGCGTTGGGCGCGATGACGGTACCGCCGCCGATCGAAGCACCCGGCCCGATGACCGCGCCTGCTTCGATGATCACACCTGCTTCGACATGCGCCGTCGGATCGACATGGGCATGCGGCGAGACACCGGTTTCACTGGTCATTGGCCCAGGTGTTGCGGCCGTCGGAAACAGCAGACGCCCGACCAGCGCGAATGCCTGTTGCGGACGCGGATGGACCAGAACGGCGACGCCAGCCGGCGCCTTGCTGGCGAATTCCGCCGGACACAGCACCGCGGCCGCCCGCAGCGACGGCATCAGCGCGGAATTGCGCCTGCCATCGACGAAAACGAGTGCATTCTCGCCGCCTTCGTTTGCTGGCGCGAGCGCTGCGATCGAAACATTGGATTGGCCGGAATCGACAAGCACCGAGCCGGTCAGATTCGCGACTTCGCCCGCCGTATACCGGCGTGATGGCGCGAAGAACACCGGATCGGTCATTCCAGAAGCTATATCCAGCTAGGTCGGAACATTTCTCCCGGACCTAGACCCGGGAGCATCGTTGGCCGCCGATCAGAAGCGGGTCGATATGCCGAAGTTGAATTCCTGCACGTCGTCGCGCGCTTCCTTCTTGACCGGGATCGCATAGTCGATACGGATCGGACCGAAAGGGGACGCCCACATCAAGCCGAGGCCGACCGAGGCGCGCAGTTTCAGATCCGTCGACTCCTGAGCAACACTGGTGATCTTGCTGCCGTAGAGCGTAGCCGCGTCAGCAAATACGGCGCCGCGCAGACCGAAGCTTTCCGGAACGACAGGCAGTGGGAACTGCGCTTCCGCCGAGGCATTGAAATAGGTGGTGCCACCGAGATGATCACCCGTGAGGGGATCTACGGGGCCAATGCCGCCATAGGCAAAGCCGCGGATCATGCGGTCAGTGCTCTGGAACTGATCGAAGATACGCAAATCGCCGCTGCCGTAACCCTCGACATGACCCGCGCCGGCCGAAACGAGGCCGACCAGATCAAACTGCTCCGAAAGCGTCTGGTAGACGCTGCCGCGCCCGGTCAACTTTACGTACTTGGCATCGCCGCCAAGGCCGGCAAACTCGGCCGTCGTGGTAGCGTAGATGCCTTCGTGCGGATTCTTCATGTCGTCGATGGTGTTGTAAACCAGCCCAAGGCTGACCGACGATTTGATCCACGGACTTTGATCGATACCATCCAGGATAGCCGTGGAAACACTGCACTTTGAAGGATCGTAAACCCCAGCGGTCACACAACCATCGTCGAGTTTGTACTTCTCCTGCGAGATATTATACGCGACCTGGGTCGAGATGCTGTTGGTGATCGGCAAGCCGAAGCGCACCGTGGCGCCAACGGTATCGCTGTCGTAGTGATCATAGTTCCTCGTCTGCTTGAAGACGTCGAAGCCGGCTGCGATGCGCCGTCCGAGGAAATACGGCTCTGTGAACGAAATGCTGTAGTCGCGCGAATTCTTGCCGCCACCCGCCGACAGCTTGATGAACTGGCCACGGCCGAGGAAGTTGCGCTCGGTGATCGATCCTTCGACGGACGGACCAGCCGTGTCGCCGCCGGTCGAATAGCCGGCACCAACCGAAAACTCGCCGGTCGACTTCTCGACCACGTCGACCACCAGCACGACCTGGTCGGGCTGCGATCCCGGCACCGTCGAGATGTCGACTTTGTCAAAGTAATTGAGGGCTTCCAGGCGTTTCTTCGCGCGCTGGATGAGCACCTGGTTGAAGGCATCACCTTCGCTGACGTCGAACTCGCGGCGAATGACATAGTCACGCGTGCGGTCGTTGCCGCGGATCTCGATGCGCTCGATATAGGCCTTGGTGCCCTGGTCGATGGTGTACACCACCGAAATGGTGTGGTTCTCGAAATTGCGGTCGCCGCGCGGCGTCACCTGAGCGAAGGCATAGCCGGAACCGGCCACCTTCTCGGTCAGCGCAATGATGGTGTCCTCGACGTCCTTGGCGTTGTAGACGTCGCCCTTGCGGGTTTCGACCACCGATTCCAGCGACTTGCTGTCGACTTCCGGGATCGTGCTTTCGACGCTGACATCACCGAACGTGTACCGGTCGCCTTCCTGGACGGTGATGGTGACCGTGTACTTGTTCGTCGCGTTGTCGAGCTCGCCGACGGCGGACACGACCTGGAAATCGGCATAGCCGTGATTGTAGTAGAAACGGCGCAGCAATTCCTGGTCGGCGCGCAGCTTGTCGTCGTCATAGACGTCGTCGCGCAGGATGAAGGAAACCCAGGACGAACGCTTGGTGTTGATCACATCCGACAGACGGCGGCTGGAATAGGCGCTGTTGCCGACGAAATTGATCGCCGCGATCTGCGTGCGGTCACCTTCATTGATGTTGAAGACCACGTTCACGCGGTTGTCGCCAAGCTGCATGACCTGCGTGGTCACCGTCGCATCGTCGCGGCCAATGCGCCTGTAGGCAGCCTTGACCGCCTCGACGTCGGCATCGAGCGTCGCCTGCGAAAACGTTCCGCGCGGCTTCAATTGCACGGCCGCCGCAAGCGCATTGTCCTTGAGCTTCTTGTTATTCTGGAACAGCACCTGGTTGACGACCTGGTATTCGGCAACCTTGACCACCAGCGTCGAGCCGACCTGGTTGATCTGCACGTCCGAGAACAGGCCGGTGCCGAACAGCGCCTTGATCGCACTGTCGATATCGGAACTGGAAAAGGCCTTGCCCGGCTTGATTGTGATGTAATTGCGGATGGTATCAGCGTCGACACGCTGGTTGCCGCTCACTTCGACTCTGCTGACGACAGCGGCTTCGGCCGCCGATGTGGCAACGAACTGCACTGCGAGCGCGCCTGGCACGACAAGAGCCGCGGACAGGGTCACCGCGGAAGCGGCGCTCAGAAACTTGGATGCTGCCTTCATCGGGCTTAATAACCTTTTCTCGTAGTCCCCACGGCGAGAAAACCGGACGTGCGGTAATTTCCCCTACCGTATTAACCGGATTTTCCCTACACGCAAGGCTTCTGGTTAATTTGTATTTACTTAACCCTGCGGCGTGGCTTTCGCGTCACTCATATCCCCGTGCATGGTAAACGGCGTCTCAACATCGTCCATGCCAAAGCCAAATTTCTTCATGATTTCAGCACCCAAACAGATCGTTCCAGAAAACGAAACCCATGAAGCACAGCACCAGAAGCAACCCGGCCCGATAGGCCATTTCCATCATCCGATCCGACACCGGACGGCGAATGACGGCCTCCACCCCGTAGAACAAGAGATGGCCGCCGTCGAGGGGGGGAATCGGCAAAAGGTTCAGAAACCCGATGCCGACAGACAGCAGCGCAATCAGTTGCACGAGCCATTCGAACCCCAGTTTCGCTGCCTTGCCGGCCATGTCGGCGATCTTCACAGGGCCGCCCAGCTGACATTTATCCTCGCGCCCGACAACGAAACGCTGCAGGAACTGACCGGTGCGCTGGATGACATGCCCGGTCTCCTCGACTGCCGCCGCAACCGCGCCGACGGGCGTGTAGGTGACGAACCTCGGCTGGCCGAGTTCCTTGTTGTTGACGACGCCGATCACGGCGACCTTGACCTTGTTGCCGAGCGCGTCTTCCTGCTCCATCAGCCGCGGCGCCGCGGTCACCGTCACCTCCTTGCCGTCGCGTAGCATGACGAAAGTGATGGTGTCGCCGGCGCGTCCCGAAACCAGGCGTTGGACGTCGCCAAAGGTTTCGACCTTGCTGCCGTCGACGCTGACGAATCGGTCACCGGGCAGGATGCCGGCTTTCGCCGCGGGGCTGTCAGCGGTCACCTCTGCGACCATCGGCTCGGCGACATAGCGGCCATAGGCGGAAAACAAAACGGTAAAGACGACGATCGTCAGCAGGAAATTGAACAGCGGCCCGGCGACCACAGTCGCCGCGCGCTTCCAGATCGGCTGCGTGTGAAAGGCGACCTTGCGCTCCTCCTCGGTCAGCGTTTCCATCTCTTCCGAAGTGGGCTGGCTCGAGGTGGCATTCATGTCGCCGACGAATTTGACATAGCCGCCAAGCGGTATCGCGCACAGTTTCCAGCGCGTGCCATGGCTATCGCTGAAGCCCAAGAGCTCCGGGCCGAAGCCGATCGAGAAGGCCTTGACCCCGATGCCGCACCAGCGCCCAACGAGGTAGTGGCCCATTTCATGGACGAACACGACCACGGTCAGCACAAAGAGGAAAGGCACGAGCGTGCCGAGGACGAAGCCTTCGGTGCTGAAAAGCGCGTGAAGAATCTCGTTCAAGATAAATCCTCAAATTCTTCCGCGACGCGGATAGCGCCGTGACTGTGGCATCAATCCAGGCGAATCCAAGGCGCGCGGCGCATCGGCCCCTGAAATGACACCACTCAAACCGGAAACAGCCCCTGCGCCGGATGATCGGCGGTCGCCGAAATCCAACCGATGACGTACAGGGCGAAACCTGCCGCGACAAGCCCGTCGACACGGTCCATGACACCGCCGTGGCCCGGTATGAGCGTACCCGAATCCTTGCGGCCGTGGCGGCGTTTGACCCAGGATTCAAACAAGTCGCCGGCCTGGGCGACAATCGACAGCACCAGCGCCACCAGGCCGAGCAATGCCAGATTGCCGGCGCCGGCCACCGCGGCCAGGACGAGCCCGGCCACAACGCCGCCGGCAGCGCCGCCGAGCGCGCCGCTGCGTGTCTTGCCGGGAGAGATCGACGGCGCCAGTTTCGGGCCGCCGACGGCACGGCCAACGAAATAGGCAAAGATATCGGTGGCCCAGACGACCGCGAACAGGAACAGGATCGCGACGAGGCCTGAACGGTCACCATCGCGCAGCAGAGCGAGCGACAGGCCTGAAACGCTGGCATAGGCAAGGCCGCTCGCATCCCATTGTCCGGCCTTGCGAACCGAGGCGGCAATCGCCGTTGCGGCAACCATGACCACGACAAGTGCCAGCAGCCACCATGCGGCAAAGCCCGAGATCAAGGCGCCGATGAAAACAACCAGCAGCGCTTCCGGCAGGAAACCCAGCCCCGAGGCCGCGGCCGGGCGCGACATGCGGGTCCATTCGTAGAAGATCACCGCCGCCATCACGGCGCACAGCAACCGGAACGGCAGGCCACCGAGCCAGGTCAAGCCGAGGGTGATGATGGCAAGCACGATTGCCGAAATGACGCGAAGCTGGAGATTGCTCATCCTGCGGCCGGTCGCGAAGCGACATCCTGCGGGCCAAGTCCGCCGAAACGGCGGTCGCGGCCGGCAAATTCGCGCAAGGCCTCGGCGAGGTGCTCGCGGCTGAAATCGGGCCAGTAGCAAGGCAGGAAGACGAGTTCGCTATAGGCAGCCTGCCACAGAAGGAAGTTCGACAGCCGGAGCTCGCCGCTGGTGCGGATGACCAGTTCCGGGTCGGGAATGCCTTGCGTGTCGAGGGAACCGGCAAAGCTTTCGGCGGTGATCGCCTCACTGTCGAGTTCGCCACGCGCCACGGCTGCGGCAAGCTTGCGGGCCGTGCGCACGATCTCGTCGCGTCCGCCATAGTTGAAGGCGATCACCAGCGTCAGCGCTTCATTTGCGGCAGTCAGCGATTCGGCCTCGTCGAGCAGCCCCCTGATGTCGGACTGCAGCCCTGCCCTGTCGCCGATGATTCTGACCCGCACGCCACTCTGGTGCAGGTCGGCCAGATCACGGCGGATAAACAATTTCAGCAGGCCCATCAGGTCGCTGACCTCGGACTTCGGCCGCGACCAGTTCTCCGACGAGAAGGCATAGACGGTCAGGAAGGAGATGCCGAGCCCGGGTGCGGCGCGCACCGTCTTGCGCAGCGCCTCGACGCCGGCACGATGACCAGCAAGACGAGGCATGCCGCGCGCCTTGGCCCAGCGTCCGTTTCCGTCCATGATGATCGCGACATGCGCGGGCGTTGCCATGTTCTCGCTTTCGGGTCAGCCGATGGCCAAAACCCTAAACCTGCATGATTTCAGCTTCCTTGTCGGAAAGCAGGTGGTCGATGGTGCTGATCGTTTCGTCGGTTAGTTTCTGGACCTGGTCGGAGCGCTTGCGCTGATCGTCCTCGCTGATGTCGCCGTCCTTTTCCGCCTTCTTCAGGAAGTCCATGCCATCGCGGCGCACATGGCGCGCGGCGACACGGGCGTTCTCGGCGTAGCCGTGCGAGATCTTGACCAGTTCCTTGCGGCGCTGTTCGTTGAGCTCGGGCAGCGGAATCCTGAGATTGGTGCCATCGACGATCGGGTTGAACCCCAGATTGGATTCGCGGATGGCACGGTCAACCGCGCCGACCATCGCCTTGTCCCAGACCGACACCGAGATCATGCGCGGCTCCGGCACCGAAACGTTGGCGACCTGATTGATCGGCATGGTGGTGCCGTAGGCCTGCACCTGGATCGCGTCGAGCAGATTGCTGGAGGCGCGACCGGTCCGCAGCGAAGCCAGATCATGCTTGAACGCCGCGATTGCCCCGTCCATGCGCCGCTTGAGATCGTCGTACTCACCACTCATCTTAATCTCCTCGACCCGTCTAGCGCGGGTTCACTGCTTCGGGGCAAGGCCCCGTGTTCGAGCCTGATTTTCGAAAACCGGCGTCCCTTTTTCGGGATCAGGCCCCGGATCAATCGTCCGCGACGACCGTGCAGCGGCCGCCGCCCCTCAGAATATCGCCAAACCCACCTTTTTCGTGGATCGAATAGACGATTATCGGAATGTTGTTTTCGCGCGCAAGTGCAATCGCTGCCGTATCCATGATGGAGAGGCCGCGTTTTATGACTTCGCCATGGCTGATGCGCTCGAAGCGCGTCGCATTCGGGTCCTTCTTCGGGTCCGCCGAGTAGACACCGTCGACCTGAGTACCCTTGAACAGCGCGTCGGCGCCGATTTCAGCCGCGCGAAGTGCCGCGGCCGAATCAGTGGTGAAGAACGGATTGCCGGTGCCACCGGCAAAGATCACCACCTTGCCCTGGTTCATGTAGGCGGTCGCCTGGCGCTGCGAAAAGCTCTCGCAAAGCTCGGGCATGGCGATCGCCGACAGCACCACGGCGTCGACACCGATCTTGTTCAAAGACGTGCGCAGCGCCAGCGAATTGATGACCGTGGCAAGCATGCCCATATGGTCGCCGGTGACGCGGTCGCCACCCTTGGAGGCAACGGCCACGCCGCGAAAGATGTTGCCGCCGCCGATGACGACGCCGACCTCGATGCCCAGTGCACGCGCCTCGGCGATGTCGGCCGCGATGCGGTCCACGACGGAAACGTCGATGCCGAAATGCTGTTCGCCCATCAACGCTTCGCCCGACGCTTTCAGCAAGACACGTCGGTAGAGGGGCTTCACCGTCATTCTGGTCCTCGTCGTTTGGCATGTGACGCGTTCCGGGTGGCTACCTTCGCGCAGGCGTCGCCCAGGAACAATGGCGTTCCGATACACGAAGGGCGCCGCGATGTCACGCGGCGCCCGAGCCGGAAAATCCTCTCGCCTTTTGTTTAACTCACGCCGGCAAAAGTGCCTTTCATGAGCAGCTCCGGGAAGTAGCCAGCCGGCTTGTCGCCGACCGCCTGACCCCCGGTGAGGCCGCCCTGGATTTCCGGGCCGAAGAACGAGTACGGGAACGGCGTGACCGGCCGGCTGACCGCGTCGAGCCTTGCCAGAAGCTCCCGCGGAATCTCGAAATCCAGCGCGCCGAGATTGTCCTTGAGTTGATCCAGCCTGGTCGCCCCGATGATCACCGAGGCGACACCGGGTCGTGTCGCTGCCCAGTTCAAGGCGATTTGGGCCATGCCACGGCCGAGTTCGCCGGCAATTTTCTCCAGTTCGGCAACGATTGCCCAGTTGCGGTCGGTGAATTTCTGGAAGCCGGGATTGGTGGAACCGCGCATCGTCTCCAGCCTGCCACCGGCCTTGTTGATTGTATCCGAACGATATTTGCCACTCAGCAGGCCGCTTGCCAGTGGGCTCCAGACCATGATGCCGGCACCGTAGCGCGTGCCGAACGGCACGAATTCATGCTCGATGTTGCGCTCGGCCAGCGAATATTCGAGTTGCAGCGCCGAAATTGGTTCGTGGCCACGGTGCTCGGCGACGGATTGTGCCCTGCTGGCATACCAGGCGGGAACGTCGGAGAGGCCGACATGGCGGACCTTTCCGGCGCGCACCAGATCGTCCAGTGTCCGCATCACCTCTTCCGGCGATGTCAGCCTGTCCCAGGCGTGCAGATATAAAGGTCGATATAGTCGGTGCCGAGCCGCCTCAGCGAGCTATCGACGGCGCGGATGATGTTCTTGCGGCCATTGCCGCCGGCATTCGGATTGCCCTGCTCCAGATTCATGCTGAACTTGGTGCTGATTACCGCCTTGTCGCGCAAACCGCGCTCGGCGATGAACTCGCCAAGCCAGGTCTCGGAGGTGCCGCCGGTATAGGCGTCGGCCGTATCGAAGAAATTACCGCCTGCCTCGACATAGGCATCGACCAGCGCGCGCGCGGTCTCCTTGTCGGCGCCCCAGCCCCATTCGGTGCCGAAGGTCATGGTTCCGAGTGCCAGCCGGGTGACACGCAGCCCGCTGTTGCCGAGGGTGTAGTAGGACATGGTCACGATGTCGTTCCGATCCCGATCCAATGATCAATGCCGATCCTGTCCGGGGGTCGTCTTGACCCACGGGTTGCCGCGCTCGTGCGTCATGCGGAATGTGAAGCCGTCGACTCTCCAGCCGGCGCCCGAACGGGTCAGGTGGTGTTCGTAGGTGCCCCAGACTTCCCAGAGCGGGTCGCCATTGCCTTCCATCCGGTTCCAGGCGTAGCCGTTGGAGAAGACGGTCGCGGCGTTGGCGTCGATGGCGACCTGGTGGTTGGTGCGCAGATGCAGGCTGGTCTTGCTGCCCCTGAGATTCGCTGCCCAGGTCCCGATCAGGTCGTCCGAGGCGATGGTGGCCGGAGGCTGTCCGCTCAGGCTGCTGAAGTCGACGGTGACGCGTTCGGCGAAGTAGCTGCGGGCGAGCGCCAATCCTGGGCATCGACGGCGCGATCGATGGCATCGGCGATGCGGATGACGGCGCGCTCAGTCGGCGGAGCGCCGTTTCGCGGGGCCGCGGTGGTTCGGCCGCCGGCATCGACTGGGCACGCGCTGACGACCGGCAGCGATGTGTACATTTACTTCAGGTGCATTCATCTGCTCTTTCCGTTGCGCGTCGGCCCCCGCCGATTTCTGTGGCGGGACAAAATGTTTCTTTTTTTTATATATTTTTTCTTAACTGAACAATTTTTCTTGTTTGGGCCACCGCGGCCGCGTCG